>DASTOD010000681.1:0-24140 GCA_035762645.1 Binatia bacterium
GAGAAAGGCATAGGGAAGACCGATCAAAAAAAGCGCCACGCCGACTATCAATCCAAAGCAACCGTTTATGGTAATCTGCATAAGTAAGTAACGGCTGATTCGTAGACTCGCGTCTTCGAGCGCTTTTGTCGTAACCGTCAAATGGGCGTAGCCGACGACGCGGATCAAACGGTTGCGCAGTTCCTCGCGCTGGGCCAGCATAAAAATCAGCAGCCCGAACACGAGCCCGGCGCTGCCGAAGGTTTTAGCCAGTGGGCCGACATACGGCGACTGCCATGATGCGGCCGGTTCGGCTTGAATGACCGCCGGAGGTGGGCGACTCGCTTTCGGGGGCGTGTCGCCTCTTTCAAACTCGTCCTTCGCCTCCTCGAACGTCTCCTGGAATGTTTCGATAGCGCCGCCTTTCCCAAGCCTCCTTAGATCGCGGATCTTCTGCGTTATATTGCTCCGGTATTTGGGCAACTCGGCCGCAAGGCTGGTGACCTGAGAGCCGACGATCCAGCCGATCGTCCCGAGAAGGCACACGCTCAGGACGATCACCACCATAACCGAGGCTGCGCGGCTAAGCCCCGCTTGTTCCAGGGCGACAGCCACAGGGCTTAATACAAACGTAATGAGGATTGCTAAGGCGACGGGGATCAGAACGGCTTGCGTCCAGTAGAGGAACGCGAGAAGCAAAACCAAGCCAACCGCGATCGTCAGAGAAGGCGCTCTACGGGTGCTGCGGTTCGTGCGAACGCCAGACACGCTCTTAACCTGCGTCTTTCTTTATCCGCCCCGGACTTGCGAGCGTTCCAGCGCGGCCATGATTAAGAGCGCCATAGCCGCTCTTCGGCGAGCTGCGGGATTTATACCTTCGAATCGAAGCCGCCGCTGTCTCGGTCGGTCGGCAGCGGTGGTATATCTTTTGATGAATTGGTCCGTAACGATAGCGGCGTGAAGCCCTCGCCTGCGTCAGGCGGAGCAAATAAAGTGCCACCCAAATCGCGAGTATTTACAATGCTCTGTATTCCAAGGTGTCCCAAATCTGGGAAGCTCGAACTGTGTCGACTCGCGTAAAGATTCGACGTGAACTGAAAATCTATTCGGTATCGGCGGTGGTCACGATTTTGCCAGTTCCCGCGATTTTCCCGCTCGTCCACCTCTGCCCGTCGTCACCCCCGGAAAGATTTTCCTTACTTCTTGCGCCGCTTTTTGCTCCTCGATGAGCCGGAGTTGGCTGGCCGCCTACGCTTACGCGTGCCTCTTTCCCCTTCCGGTTCTGAATCGGCGGCGTCCGATTCGAACAATGCCTCCTCGCCAAGCGCCTCAGCAAGCGTCATCTCCGATAACCATGTACGGACATTTTCCAAATGCTCCTGCTCTTCTTGAAGCGCTTTTTCGCACTGTTCTTCGAGATCCGAATAACCCAGTTCCCCAGCGAGGTCTTTCAGCATTTGCCATCCATCATTATCGGCCAATTCGGCATTCAGTATGGCCTGCAGTGTCTGCGGAATCGTTGTACGGGGGTCGCTCACAATCTCGATTATGCCACGGGATAAGACCCCGGCGATGTCCGCCGAGGGTGTTTGGACCGTCGCGTCGCCTCCGACTCCGCTGATGGCCCTTTGCAGCAGTTTGAAATGCTCCAGCTCTTCATTGCAGATGTGGCGCAAATCCTCCGTCGAAGGGCCACTCTCATGCTCGGCCGGCGCGCTTTCGAGCTTCTGCAGAAAGGCTTCGTAAAGCCTGGTGCCCTGCCGCTCGAACGCCAGCCGCTCACCGAGTTTGTCGAGTAAAACCGACATGCGATCAGCATCCGCGGACAGTTCCTCTTCACCGGCTTTCTCGCTCCCGTTAACAACGATCACGGGAGCGGACCCTATGGGTAAGTTCTCATTCAAGTATCCTGCCCGGATCGCTGCTATTTGCTTCCCGTCTCTCGGTAAACTCGGGACCGTTTTCTTGGCTGCTCGGATTAATTCGACGCTCAGATCAGGATGGGCCATGATTCCGGTCCGATTGAAAAAGAGCTCTGCTTCCGCGCTTTCCGTTTTGGCGTTTTTTAATTGACGGTTTTTCATTTCGTCCTCCCTATGCTCACGCGACCCTCTTTTGTAGCTTTCGTATGTCGGGAGTTTCCTCCGCCAGCTCGGTTCCCGGTCGCCATTGGTATCCCGCGGCGATTGTTTCGGACGGTGAACCTTTTGAGTTCATCTGGTCCCGATATTGCCGCGTTGCGGGGGTTTCCGGTTTCTTGCTGATCTGCTTACCCTGAGCGCGTAGATCCACTTCCTCACTCAGCACTTTACGGACAAATTCCCGATGGCTCTTGTACTCGATCGGTTCCGGCAACGAGGCGGGAAGAAGTTCCTCGGGCTCGCGTTTTTCGAACTTCCGGAAAACGTCCAACACATATCTCAGGTGTCCCAGCTCATAATCCAAGAATCGTTGCCAAATCGCCTTGACGCGAGGATTCGTCTCGTGCGTTACACAGCTATAATAGTTGTAGATTTCGGCCGCTTCGTGCATGAGCCATTTTTCCAACCACGTCTCCTCCGGATCGATGATCGACTCGTATTGGGTGACATGTTGTTCTTCTATGGAAGCGATTTCCGCGTAAAGCTGCCGCGCAATCGGATCGGCGAACATTGGCCCGATGGTCATATAGTAGTCGTGGGTCTGGTGTTCCCCGCCCATGATCGTAACCGCATTGAGTTTGCTTATGGGCTGTGCCTTGTTTCGGTTATAACACTCCCTTAGATCGTCTTCCGGAGCCCTATGTTCAAGCGCCGTAGGACGACCGGGTAATATATCAGTGTAGCTCTGAAGAATATTATTGGCGTCGGCGCCGGTCACCCGGTCCATTAAGGCCGAAAACCGATACAAATGGTCAAAATCTTCGAGCAGTCCGAAGCGATAAACTTGGGCCAAGTACTCGTCCGGCTCATGGAGCGCCACACTGGCAGTGACTTCGATCGCGACTTGTTCGAAACCAATGGTGGTTTCCAGCGGCGACAGATCGGCAGGCAATAACCAATTGATCAGCGTTTGCTGATGCTGCTCGATCCGGCGCACGCGCGCAAGCGCCGGCTGAAGCTCTTTATTCATGCGCGCACAGGCGTGTTGGAAACGAAGCGCTTCGGATTCGATCCCATTCATGAGAATGATGCGAACACGCGTGAAAGCGTCGTCATCCAGTTTACTGCTGGGAACGTGCACAAGATCGCGCCAGTCAAATCTTTGTTGATCGAGTGGAATTCCTTTTTCTTTCATCAAATCTAAACTCATGAGCGTCTCCTCTGTTTAAATGGTTCGCCCGGTAATCTTCGTGCCCTGCGAGGGAGCATGAAATGTGCCAGAAGAGCTTCATTCCTCACGACCCAGTTAGATGCATTCGAATTTTTTTCTGAGAAGGATTTCCTTTTATAACTTAGGCGCAACGGTGCTTCGGCGTTTAACCGAGATATCGCGTAGAGGAACCCGTAACCTCACGCAGTCCGGTTCGTATCATCCACGGGAAACAACAACGAATGGGTTGTAACTTTATTAAGACGAACAGTTCGGGCCCATCGTCCTAAAAGTGCACACGGCCTGATCCATGAAGCTCGCCTCGGGTAGTTGACGAAAGCCGCAACACGCTGTGAGCCGCGGAGGGGCGAGGGCACAGGAGCCGTAAGCACACAACCTGTACCGGGTTGACACTTACGACCGACTGTGGCACGCCATTAGAGTCATAGCGCGCCTGGATTTTCTCGACGGCTGGGGCACGGTAATCTAGGACCATGACAGGCGCCAAACGGTAGAGCGGTCGGGACGTTCCATGCTCAACATTTTTAACCCCTTTCCAACCATCACTTTTGCGGAGATCATCGACGTTATCGTCGTCGCTATCGTGCTTTACACCGCGATCGTCTGGGCGCGGCAAACCCGAGCGGCTTTCGTGGTCCGAGGGATGCTCATCTTGGGTGCCGTTTACCTCGTCGCGCGCTACCTCGACCTCCAGATGACGGCGTGGATTTTTCAAGGTTTTTTTGCGGTCTTCTTGATCATGATTGTGGTCATTTTTCAGGAAGAGCTGCGCCAACTATTCGAGCGAATCGCCGTGTGGAGCCTGGGGCGCAGACGTCACCCCGCCCTGCGTTCGCCCACAGTGGACATTCTGGTGCGTACGATCGCCGATTTGGCGAAAGACAAAATCGGCGCCCTGATCGTGATCCGCGGCAACGACCCCTTGGAACGCCACATCACCGGCGGCATCGTTCTGGGGGGACGCGTCAGTGAGCCCCTGTTGAAGAGCATTTTCGATCCGCATTCCCCCGGCCACGACGGAGCGGTCATTGTGGAGAATAATCGCATCACTCGATTCGCGGCCCATCTGCCGCTTTCCAAGAATCTTCGCCAACTCGCCCGCGTAGGCACTCGGCACAGCGCGGCGCTGGGCCTCGCAGAGTTGGCGGATGCCCTTTGCCTCGTGGTTTCCGAAGAGCGCGGCACGGTCTCGATTGCGAGAAACGGCAACCTGCAGGAGCTCGACAACTTTCAGAGGCTCGGAGCCGTGATCGAGGACTTCTTGCAGGAGAAATTCCCCACTCACGACCGGCAAAAATTTTCCCTGGAGTTTTTCCGCGAAAACTGGATTGCCAAAGCGGTGGCGCTCTCCCTTGCCATCGGGTTCTGGTACATCTTTGTGCCCGGCTCAAAAACCGTGGAAGTCAGCTATAAAATCCCCGTGAGCGTCGAGAACATCCCCGCGAACCTGCAGGTTGAAGAGATCGAGCCGGCCGCCGTGAGCGCGACCTTTGCAGGGCCGCGAAGGGCTTTTTACCTCTTTGACGCCAACAAAATAAAGATTATCGTGGATGCGTCCATGGCCGAACTGGGCCGCCGCACTTTCATCATATCGGAACAGAACATCCGCTACCCGAAGGACCTCCGGCTTCAGGACGTCAGTCCCTCGACGGTCAGGGTCTCAGTCAGAAAACTTCCCAAACCCGAGCAGACCACGCGCGGCTGAGTCGGTGATTACCGATTCACCCGTTCGTCGGCGTCCTGCCCGGATCGCTTCCCCTCTACTACGGCAGCGCCGGCCTCAGAAACGCAAAATTCGGTTGCCTTAACAATAGAGGGTGTTACCCTAGAAAAGTGTCGCAAAAATTTGTGGTCGATGACCGAGGCGGCGGTGAATGAGAAACTCCGATGAGGGTCGACGTCGGGTCGTCATCGAGGCGGTCAAACCCGAGATCGATGGCGGTCGTTTTCCGATAAAGAGGGTCGTCGGCGAGCGTGTGGTCGTGGAGGCGGATATTTTCGCCGACGGCCACGAGATGCTTTCGGCCGTTCTGCGCTACCGCATCGGCGAAAACTCAGGGTGGAGCGAGATTCCCATGGAACCGCTGGTCAACGACCGCTGGCGGGCCGGCTTCGAAGTCACGGAAACGGGAAAGTATCACTATACGCTTCAAGCGTGGATCGATCGGTTTGAGTCTTGGCGCGACTGGTTGTCCAAAAAGACCGCCGCCGGCCAGGACGTCACGGTGGATCTACTCGTTGGCGCCGATCTTGTCGAGCAGGGCGCCAAACGCGCCTCGGGAAAGGACCGCCGGTCGCTGCAAAAGTTTGCCGCCGCACTGCGTTCGGCCGCGAGCGCCGCGACTGAGGCCGCGCTGGACGAGGCACTCGCGGCTTTGATGAAAAAATATCCCGACCGGAGCCGGGCAACGACCTACGAAAAAACCCTTAGCGTCGATGTTGAGCGAGTGAAAGCGCGCTTCGGCACGTGGTACGAGCTGTTTCCCCGCTCCTGCTCCCGCCTGCCGGGCCAGCATGGTACTTTACGGGACTGCGAGAATTGGCTTCCTTATGTCGCGTCCATGGGCTTTGACGTGCTGTACCTGCCGCCGATCCATCCCGTGGGCCGCTCGTTCCGCAAGGGAACGAACAATGCCCTGGTCGCGCGTCTCGCTGACGTCGGCAGCCCGTGGGCGATCGGCGCCGAAGAAGGAGGTCACAAGGCGATTCACCCCCAGCTCGGGACGATTGAGGATTTTTTACGGCTGGTCGAGAAAGCCAAAACGTTCGGAATCGAAGTCGCCTTGGACATCGCGTTCCAATGCACCCCCGATCATCCCTACGTCAAGGAACATCCCGAGTGGTTTCGCAAACGCCCCGACGGCTCGATTCAATACGCGGAGAACCCGCCGAAGAAGTATCAGGATATCTATCCCCTCGACTTTGAAACCGAGCATTGGAGGGCGCTCTGGGACGAGCTCAAGAGCGTCTTCGTGTTCTGGCGCGAGCACGGCGTACGCCTGTTCCGCGTGGACAATCCGCACACCAAGCCGTTTTCCTTTTGGGAGTGGGTGATCCGCGAAGTCAAGAGAGAATATCCGGACGTTCTGTTTCTAGCCGAAGCGTTCACCCGCCCCAAGGTCATGTACCGGCTGGCCAAGTTGGGGTTCAGCCAGTCCTACACTTACTTCGCCTGGCGCAATACCAAATGGGAGCTGACGCAGTACTTCACGGAACTGACGCAGACCGAAGTGGCCGAATTTTTTCGTCCCCACCTGTGGCCCAACACGCCGGACATCTTGACCGAGTACTTACAATTCGGCGGCCGGCCGGCTTTCATGACGCGTCTGGTTCTGGCGGCCACCCTGGGCGCCAACTATGGGATTTACGGCCCCGCGTTCGAGCTATGCGAGAATGTTGCCCGCGAGGGGGGCAGTGAAGAATATCTCAACTCGGAGAAGTATGAGATCCGGACCTGGAACCTCGATCATCCGGACAGTCTGAAAGATTTTATTGCCCGGATCAACCGCATCCGCCGGGAAAACAGCTCGCTTCAGAGCGACCGGAGCTTGCGCTTTCATGCGGTGGACAATGAAGAGTTGATTTGCTTCAGCAAACAAGCCGACGACGGCAGCAACGTCCTGCTCATGGTGGTCAATTTGGATTTCACTCATACCCAATCGGGGTGGGTGGAATTACCGCTGGCGGATTTGCGGCTCGACCCGCACCAGCCGTTTCAGGTGCACGATCTATTGACCGACGCGCGGTATCTGTGGCACGGACCGAAAAACTACGTCGCGCTCAATCCCCATAGCGTGCCGGCGCATATTTTCCGTGTGCGCCACAGCGTCCATCGAGAGCAGGATTTCGACTACTTTATGTGATTTTGTATGACCGCCAAGGTAAAATTCAGCGACCCTTCCATAGAAGACAGCCCGCAGTGGTATAAAGACGCGGTCATTTACGAACTTCACGTCCGCGCTTACTGCGACGGCAACGGCGACGGCATCGGCGATTTTCAGGGGCTCACGGACAAGCTCGATTTCCTCCAAGACCTGGGGGTTACAGCCCTGTGGTTGCTTCCTTTCTATCCTTCGCCACTGAGAGACGACGGCTATGACATCGCCGATTACACGAGCATCCATCCCGATTACGGCACGCTGCAGGATTTTAAAGTTTTCCTGCGCGAGGCGCATCGGCGCAGCATCCGGGTCATCACCGAATTGGTCGTTAACCACACTTCAGATCAACACCCTTGGTTCCAGCGGGCCCGCGAAGCCCCGCCCGGCAGCCACGCGCGCAACTTTTACGTTTGGAGCGATACCGAAGAGAAATACCAAGAGGCGAGGATCATCTTCAAAGATTTTGAGCTCTCCAATTGGTCCTGGGATCCGGTCGCCAAAGCTTACTTCTGGCACCGTTTTTATTCGCACCAGCCGGACTTGAACTTTGACCATCCCGAAGTGCGCAAAGCGCTGCGCAACGTGCTGGATTTTTGGCTCGATCTGGGCGTCGACGGCTTGCGCCTCGATGCCGTGCCGTATCTCTACGAGCGCGAAGGAACCAACTGTGAAAATCTTCCCGAGACACACAGTTTTTTAAAGGAACTCCGGGCCCACGTCGACAAGAAGTACAAGAACCGGATGCTGTTGGCCGAGGCCAACCAGTGGCCGGAGGATGCGGTCACTTACTTCGGTTCCGGTGACGAGTGCCACATGGCCTTCCATTTTCCGGTCATGCCGCGGCTGTTCATGGGGGTCCACATGGAGGACCGCTTCCCTGTCATCGACATTCTCGAACAGACCCCAGCCATTCCCGATAACTGCCAGTGGGCGCTGTTCCTGCGCAATCATGATGAGCTGACGCTGGAAATGGTCACCGACGAAGACCGGGATTACATGTACAATGTCTACGCCAACGATCCGCGCGCGCGAATCAATTTGGGCATCCGCCGGCGCCTGGCCCCCCTGTTGGGCAATAACCGGAGAAAAATGGAGTTGCTCAACAGCTTGCTCTTCTCTCTGCCCGGAACCCCGGTGATTTACTACGGCGATGAAATCGGCATGGGCGATAATATTTACCTCGGCGATCGCAACGGTGTGCGCACGCCGATGCAATGGAGCGCCGACCGTAACGCCGGGTTTTCGCGCGCCAATCCTCAGCGGCTTTATCTGCCGGTCATCATCGACCCGGAGCATCACTACGAAACGGTCAATGTCGAAGCGCAGCAACAGAATCCAAGCTCGCTCCTTTGGTGGATGAAGCGGCTCGTGCTCCTGCGCAAAAACCATCAAGCCTTCGGGCGCGGCACCATTGAGTTTCTCTATCCGGAAAACCGCAAGGCGCTGGTCTTTATTCGCCGGTTTCAGGAAGAAAACATCCTGGTGGTGGCCAATCTTTCGCGCTTCGTCAACTATGTCGAACTCGATCTCTCGGCCTACAAGGGCATGGTCCCGGTGGAGCTGTTCGGTCATACGCGCTTTCCCGCGATCGGCGAACTGCCCTACTTTCTCACCCTTGGCCCCCATGCGTTTTACTGGTTCAGCCTGGAGCCGTCGCGCCTTCAGGGGTCTCGGGCCGCCGTCGAGGGCTTCGAGCCGGCGCGCTTGGAGGTCTCCGGCGGATGGGAGACGATCTTTGATGGAGCGCCGCGAACGGCGCTCGAGCGGGCTCTGCCGGCCTACCTGCTGAGCTGCCGCTGGTTCGGCGGCAAGGCGCTGCCCATTCGGAGCGTGAAGAGCGTCGACATCATTCCCTATTCAGCTGACTCGGTGACGGCTTCTTTCACGACGTGGAAAGTCGAATACGCGGGCGGCACTCCGGAGACTTACCTGCTGCCGCTGGCCTTTGCCGCTGGAGATCGCGCCTTTGAGTTGCGGCAGGCGAATCCCCAGGGGGTGGTCGCGCAGATCAAGCTCAAGGAAAAAAATTCGGTCACGGAAGGCATCCTCTACGACGCCCTCTGCGACCCCTGGTTCACCCGATCTTTGCTCGATGTCATCGCGCGTGGACGGCGTTTCAAAAGCAATGGCGCTGAAATCCGAGCGCAACCGTCAAAGGTGTTTCGCTCGATACGCGGCAACTCGGAGGCTTCCCTCGAACCATCGCTGCTCCGGCGCGAACAAAGCAACACCTCGATCGTTTATGGCGACCGGCTCATCTTGAAATTATTTCGCCGGGTGACCGAAGGACTCAACCCCGATTTGGAAATCGGCCGCTTTATTACCGAGAAAACCTCCTTCGAGCACATTCCGCCGCTAGCCGGTTTTCTCGAAATGAGCAAAGGGCGAGCCGAGCCGGCCACTCTCGGCATCCTTCAGGGTCTGGTGGCAAACCAGGGGGATGCCTGGCGCTACATGCTGGATAGCCTCGACCACTACTTCGAAGAGGCCTTGAGCGGTAACCCCGCCCCGCGGGAAGTCGTGCTGCCCGAACAATCCCTGATTGAGCTCGCGCAGGGTGAAATCACTCTATCGGCTCCGGGCCTGCCTTCCGCCCAGCTGCTTGGCCGGCGAACCGGCGAATTCCACCTGGCGCTAGCCTCGGATCGGAAAGACCCGGCGTTTGCGCCGGAACCGTTCACCGCGCTCTATCGCCGATCGCTTTTTCAGAGCACGCGCGCGTTGACGGACCAGTCCCTCACGCTGTTGGAGAAAAGGCTCAAGACTTTGCCGGAGGAAATACAGCCGGATGCCGAAAAAGTGCTAAAACTGGAAGGGGCGATTCTGGCTCGTTTTCGGCAGATCCTGGACAAGAAAATGACTGCCATGCGCATTCGCTGTCACGGCGATTACCATCTCGGGCAAGTGCTTTGCACCGGAAAGGATTTTGTCATCATCGATTTCGAAGGCGAGCCCGCCCGGCCGGTGAGCGAGCGACGCCTCAAGCGCTCGCCGCTTCGCGACGTCGCCGGCATGCTGCGCTCCTTCAACTACGCCGCGCTCTCAAAACTAAAAAGCAACGCCGTCCGGCCCGAAGACGCGTTTCAATTGAAACCCCGGGCGGCATACTGGACGCTTTGGGTTTCGGTGAGTTTCTTGAAAGGTTATCTCGAAGCGACACGGCAGGCGGTGTTTATGCCGAAATCGCCGGATGAGATCACGCTCTTGTTGGACATTTACCTGCTCGAGAAGGTGATTTACGAACTGAGCTATGAGCTCAACAACCGGCCCGACTGGGTTGGAGTTCCGATTGAGGGAATTTTGGAAATGATGAAACAACAGACGCCGGGTCGATGATGATCACAACCAAGCATTTGCTGCAAAAAGTCGCCCGGCTTTACAATGTGCAGACCGCTTATTTCGACATTTCGGGTCGTCTCGCGGAGTCTCCAAAGGAGGCGATTCTCGCGGTTCTAAGAATGCTCGGGGCTCCCGTCGAACGGCTGGAGGACCTCGCGGCAGCGCTGCGCGAGCGGCGGCAGTTTCTCTGGCGCCGCGGGATCGACCCGGTGGTGATTGCGTGGAACGGCGGGCCCGCGAGGGTGAAGATCCGCGTACCGAGCCACCTCGCCGAAAGTACCGCTCATTACCAGGTTCGCTTGGAGAACGGCGACACTCGCGAAGGGATCTGTCACAACGACACAAGCATCGCGCCGGCGCCTCGGCAGGTTGAAGACTTGAGCTACGTGGCCCGGCGCGTGATCCTGCCGGAGACACTGCCTCTAGGTTATCACCGCCTCAGATTAGAGCTGGGCGGGCGGACTTTCGAGGCATTCCTGTTCGCCTCGCCGCTTGAAGCCTTCGTGGCCGATCCCCCTGCCAGACACTGGGGTCTCTTCTGCCCGTTGTACGCGCTCCGTTCCGAGAAAAGCTGGGGTATCGGCAGTTTTTATGATTTACGAAACTTTGGCGGTATCGTGGCTCAGTTTGGCGGCCACGTGGCCGGCGCGCTGCCGCTGCTGGCCGCATTCTTGGACGAGCCGTTCGACCCCAGCCCCTATGCCCCCGTCAGCCGCCTGTTTTGGAATGAACTCTATCTCGATGTGACGCGCATACCTGAACTGCACGGATGCCCGGCCGCCGGGACCATCGTTCATTCGTCCGCCTTCCAAGCAGAATTGAAAAATCTGCGGGATACGCCTCTGGTTGAATACCGCCGGGCGATGGCGCTCAAGCGCCGGGTGCTCGAAGCACTGGCGCGCTCTATGGAAAGTCAACCCGAACAACGCAGAACGCTTTTTCAGGATTTTATCGCCGGCCGCTCCGAGGCGGAAGATTACGCCGCGTTTCGCGCCAAGATGGAGCGCGAGCGCAAATCGTGGGCGGAGTGGCCGGCGGCGAGCCGTGATGGCAGGCTCGGCGCCGGTGAATACGACGAAGCAGCCAAGCGCTATCATCTCTACGTGCAATGGCAAGCCGATGAACAGATGCGTACCCTACAGGCGCGGGCTACAGCCGACGGTCCGGCCCTCTATCTCGATTTTCCGCTCGGCGTCAACCGAGATGGCTATGACCCTTGGCGGGAGCGAGATATTTTTGCGTTGTCAGCGAGCGGCGGCGCCCCGCCCGACGATTTTTTCAACAAAGGTCAGGACTGGGGGTTTCCGCCGCTGCGCCCCGAAAGTCTGCGCGCTCAGGGCTACCTTTACTATATCCGCTGCCTGCGCCATCATCTGGCATATGCGGGAATGTTGCGCATCGACCATGTCATGGGATTGCACCGGCTCTACTGGGTGCCTCGCGGTTTCGCGCCGAGCGAGGGCGTGTACGTCCGCTATCCCGCCGAGGAGTTCTATGCGGCGCTCAACCTGGAATCCCACAGGCATCGAGCCGAGATCGTCGGCGAGAATCTCGGCACGGTGCCGCCCTATGTGAATGCGGCAATGGCCAAACACAAGATCCACGGCATGATCGTCGGGCAGTTTTGCGTCGGCACGGATCCAAACAACGCCTTCGTGCAGATTCCCGACGGCGCGGTCGCCAGTCTCAATACCCATGACACGCCGACTTTTGCCGGCTTTTGGCACGAAAAGGATATTGACGATCGAGTCGCCCTGGGACTTCTCACGGGTGAGGAAATCGATCGCGAGCGCCGCCGGCGGGCGCTGCAGCGCAAGGCGCTGGTCGCCTACTTGAAATCGCGCGGCCGACTGAGCGATGAGGAGCCGCAGGACGCGGCAGTCCTGCGCGCCTGGCTTTCTGACCTCGCTCAACTCGACGCCAGTTTACTGCTGGTCAATCTTGAAGACCTGTGGCTTGAGATGGCGCCGCAAAATGTCCCAGGCACCTGGGAAGAACGACCTAACTGGAAGCGCAAAATTAGATTTCCCTTTGAATGGATACCCGCGATGCAGTCGGTGACGAACGTGCTCAAAGAAATTGACGAAATCCGGAAGGAAAGGCGGTGATCCTTGTCGATGGTCCAGCGCAACTCTTTTAGCCTGCTCACCGATGACGATCTTCATCTATTCAACGAGGGCAGCCATTTCCGGCTTTACGACAAGCTCGGCGCCCACCGAGTGACCGAAGAAGGCGCCGAGGGGACCTATTTTGCCGTATGGGCGCCGGACGCCGAACAGGTTTCCGTCATTGGCGAGTTCAGTGGCTGGCAGAAAGGCCAGCGCCGTTTGTCTCCCAAAGGCCAGTCGGGTATCTGGGAAGGTTTCTTGCCCGGCATCGGCAAGGGCACCCTCTACAAGTATCATATCCAATCGCGTTTCAATGGCTACCGTGCGGACAAAGCGGACCCGTTCTCGATCTTCAATGAGATCCCTCCCAAAACCGCTTCCATTGTTTGGGACCTCGACCACTCTTGGGGAGATCAAGAATGGATGGCCAACCGGCGCCATCGAAACAGCCTCGATAAGCCGATGGCGATCTATGAAATGCATGTCGGCTCGTGGCGGCGTATTGCCGGAGAAGGCAATCGCTCGCTGTCCTATCGCGAGCTGGCGCCGCAGCTGGCGGATTATCTCGAGGCCATGGGATACACTCACGTCGAGTTTCTACCCATCATGGATCACCCGTTCTTTGGATCCTGGGGCTATCAAATCACCGGCTACTTTGCGCCCTCGGGGAATTATGGCACACCCCAAGACTTGATGTTTCTCATCGATGCCCTTCACCAACGCGGCATCGGAGTCATCCTCGACTGGGTGCCCTCCCATTTTCCGGCCGACGAACACGGGTTGGCATTTTTCGACGGCACTCATCTCTATGAACATGCCGATCCACGCCAGGGCTATCACCCCGAATGGAACAGTTACATCTTCAATTACGGGCGCAAAGAAGTGCAGAGCTTTTTGATCAGCAACGCGCTGTTCTGGCTCGACCGCTACCACGTGGATGGGCTGCGCGTCGACGCCGTGGCGTCGATGCTCTATCTAGACTACGCCCGCAAAGAGGGCGAATGGATTCCGAACAAATACGGCGGGCGTGAAAACATCGAGGCCATAGGTTTCCTGCGCCGCATGAACGCGGAAGTGTACAAACGCTATCCCGACGTGCAGACGATCGCCGAAGAATCCACCGCCTGGCCGATGGTGTCACGGCCGACTTACGTCGGCGGTCTGGGTTTCGGTCTCAAATGGGATATGGGCTGGATGCACGATACGCTGGAGTATATGAGCCGCGACCCCATCCACAGGCGCTACCATCACGAAAAGCTGACCTTTCGCATGATCTATGCGTTCCATGAGAATTTCGTGCTGCCCCTGTCGCACGATGAAGTCGTTTACGGCAAGGGATCGTTGCTCGCGAAAATGCCGGGCGACGACCGCCAGAAATTCGCTAATTTGCGGGCGCTGTTCGGCTACATGATCGCGCAACCGGCGAAAAAATTGCTGTTCATGGGAGGCGAGTTCGGCCAGTGGCGGGAGTGGGTGCATGACTCGAGCCTCGATTGGGATCTGTTGCAATATCCATCCCATGCCGGGCTGCAGAAATGGGTGCGCGATCTCAACCTGTTTTATCGCCATGAACGGGCCATGCACGAGTGGGATTGTGATCCGGCCGGCTTCGAATGGATCGACTGCAACGATGCCGACAGCAGCGTGGTGAGCTTGATGCGCAAAGGAAAATCGACCGGGACCGTCGTTGTAGCGGTCTGCAACTTCACCCCTGTGCCGCGCCTGACCTACCGTGTGGGCGCGCCGCGCGGCGGCTTCTGGCACGAGGTGTTGAACAGCGATGCGGCAGAATACGGCGGCGGCAACATGGGCAATCTAGGCGGCGTCGAAGCAGCGCCTGTTCCCCTTCATGGACGGCCGTGGTCGTTGACGATCACCCTCCCACCCCTGTCGATAATTTTTTTCAAGAACGGGTAGGACCATGCGCATAGCGATGATATCGCCGGAGATTGCCCCGTTTGCCAAGACCGGAGGCTTGGCCGATGTGGTGGGCACGCTCTCGATTGCGCTCGAAAGGAGCGGTCATAGCCTTTCTCTGATTACGCCCGCTTACCGCTCTAGTCTGGCAGGAGATTTCCCGCTGGAAGTAACGGGCACGAAATTGGACGTTCCAGTCGGCGATCGCGTCGAGCAGGCAACGGTTGTCAGAAGCAAGCTAGGGAGCGAGATATCGGTTTATCTAATCCGCGCCGATCGCTACTTTGACCGGGAGTCTCTCTACGGCACAGCGGCAGGCGATTACCCGGACAACGCGGAACGCTTTGTCTTCTTCAGCCGGGGCGCCCTGGAACTCTTGAGACAGCAACCCGTGGACATTATCCATTGTCATGAGTGGCAGGCAGCCCTCGCCGCGGTCTTTTTGAAGGCGCAGGGCTCGCGGCATGCGGAAGTCGGGTCGGCCAAAACCGTTTTGACGACCCATAATTTGGGCTTTCAGGGGATATTCTCGGAGCACGAATGGCCTTTGCTTGGTTTGGACCGGAGCTACGTCACTCCCCAATATCTCGAATTCTACGGCAAGATCAATTTTTTGAAAGGAGCGCTCGTCTGCGCGGATAAGATTACCACCGTCAGCCCGAGTTACGCGGAAGAAATCCTCACTCATGAGCAGGGATTCGGCCTCGAAGGGGTGCTGCAGCAGCGCGCGCAAGATCTCGTCGGGATCTTGAACGGGGTCGATTATAGCCAGTGGAACCCCGAAACCGATCCCTACATCGCCGAGCGCTACAGCGTAAGCCGACTGACCGCCAAGCGCGCTTGCAAAATTGCCCTGCAGCGAAAGGTCGCCCTGCCGCCGCGGCCGGAGGCGCCGCTCATCGGCATGATCTCGCGGCTGACCTCCCAGAAGGGCTTTGATCTCGTGGAGCGGGTCCTTGAGAGGCTAATAGATCTCGAATTGCAAATGGTTGTACTGGGCGCCGGCGAAAGGCGTTACGAGGAGTTTTTTGCGGCGGCGGCCAAACGGTATCCGAATAGAGTTGCCGCGCGCATCGGTTTCGACGAACCGCTGGCACACCAGATCGAAGCCGGGTCGGACATTTTTCTCATGCCTTCGCTTTACGAACCTTGCGGATTGAACCAGATGTTCAGCCTGAAATATGGCACGATCCCGGTGGTGCGCGCGGTGGGAGGCTTGAAAGACACCGTGGAGGATTATGACCCGGAGGCTTCGGGCGGCACCGGTTTTGTCTTTCAGGCTTACGAACCCCAAGCCCTCCTTGACGCCATCCAGCGGGCGCTGAGCGTGTTTCGCCAGAAAAGAGCATGGACGGCCCTGCGGCGCAGGGCCATGAACAAGGATTTCTCATGGGATCGTTCGGCTGCCGCCTACAGCAACTTGTACGAACAGCTAGTGCATTAAGGAGGCGCGCAAAAGAGGTGTAGGATGTACGTACTAGGCATCGTGCTGGCGGGAGGAAGAGGCGAGCGTCTGCATCCGTTGACCGAACACCGGGCAAAACCTGCGGTGCCGTTTGGGGGCAGATACAGAATCATCGATTTCGTTCTTTCTAACCTTGCCAACTCCGGCATTCTGTCGATCTATGTACTCACGCAGTTTAAAGCCCAATCCTTATTACAGCACGTGGAAAAGGGCTGGCGCACAACCGATCTGCTCGGCGAGCATTTTATCACGTCCGTTCCGGCGCAGATGCGCATGGGCGAGGATTGGTACCAGGGCACGGCGGATTCCGTCTATCAAAACCTGTATCTGGTCGAGCGCCACACGCCGAGGCTGGTGGCGGTTTTCGGCGCGGACCACATCTATCGCATGAATATCCGCCAGATGATCGACGAGCATGAGAAAAAAGCGGCCGACGTCACGGTCGCCGCCCTGCCGGTTAAAATCGAAGAGGCGCCGAAGTTCGGGGTTATTGAGGTCGATTCGAACTGGCGCGTCGTCGGATTCAACGAAAAACCGCCTCGACCCAACTCCATCCCCGGGGAGCCCGACGTCGCGCTGATTTCCATGGGCAACTACCTGTTTACTTCCGATGTTTTGCAGGAAGCGTTACGGGAGGATGCCGCAAAACCTCTGAGCCGCCATGATTTTGGCCACGATATCCTGCCGATTCTACTCAGCGAAAAGAGAGTTTTTGCCTATGATTTTCGCAAAAATCGCGTTCCCTCGACGCAGAAAGGCGAAGAGCCGAGCTATTGGCGCGATATCGGGACTATCGACGCGTATTACGAAGCGAACATGGACCTTTGCTCTATCGATCCCTCCTTCAACCTCTATAATCGCAGCTGGCCGCTCAGGACCACGGATTTCGGTGATCCGCCGGCAAAATTCGTTTTCGATTGGCACGACCGCAAGGGCATGGCTCTGAACTCGATCGTTGCTCAGGGAGCGATTATCAGCGGCAGCTTGGTACGTAACTGCGTCGTTGGGCGCAATGTCAGGATTCACAGTTATAGTCAAATAGAAGATTCGGTCATTATGGACTGGACGGAAATAGGCCGCGGCTGCAGGATCCGCCGCGCGATTATCGACAAATCCAACGTCATCCCTCCCGGCACGGAAATCGGCTACGATTTGGCGAAAGACCGGGAGCGCTACTTTGTGTCGGATAACGGAGTCTCGGTACTGCCGCGCGGCGAGCGCAAGACCAACTGGGTATTGGGCACGTCTTAACAGGTCGCCAGGCGTGAGGCGTAACCCCCACCTCTTTTCCTCCGCCGCGACCGCGGGGGAGGACGAAGGAGGGGATTTCGCACCGCGGAAACAGAAATGCGTATAGGAGCAAATTATCTCGGCAATAACCGTTGCCTGTTTCGCGTCTGGGCGCCGCACGCATCGGCCGTCGATCTCAGGTTACTAAACCACCAAGAACGACTGACCGCCTTAAAGAGCGCCGAAAACGGCTGCTTTCAGGTGGAGGTCGAGGACGTGCCTCCCGGGACACTCTACCTTTACCGCCTCGACGGTGGCAAAGAGCGTCCCGATCCGGGGTCGCGGTTTCAGCCCCGCGGCGTCCACGGTCCATCCGCAGTGGTGGACCCTTCCTTTGCCTGGCAGGACGAGTGCTGGTTCGGGTTGCCGCTTCAAAACTACATCGTCTACGAGCTTCATGTCGGCGCGTTTACCCAAGATGGCACCTTCGAAGCTATCATCCCCCATCTCGCCGCGTTGAAAGAGCTCGGGGTCACCGCCGTCGAGTTGATGCCGGTGGCGCAATTTCCCGGCAGCAGAAACTGGGGATATGACGGCGCTTATCCTTTTGCCGCACAGAATTCCTATGGCGGCCCGCTGGCGCTGAAGACTTTTGTCAATGCCTGTCATCGCGAAAAGTTGGCGGTCGTGTTGGACGTGGTTTACAACCATCTCGGGCCGGAAGGAAACTATCTCGCCGACTTCGGTCCCTACTTTACCGAACGATATAAGACCCCGTGGGGGCTGGCGCTGAATTTCGACGGGCCCGAAAGCGATCACGTGCGCCGCTTCTTCATTGACAACGCCCTTTATTGGATCGAGGAATTCCACATTGATGGGCTCCGCCTCGACGCGGTCCACGCTATTTTGGATCATTCTCCGTACACTTTTATCGAGGAGCTGGGTGAAAACATTCATGCCGAAGCGGCGCGCCTGAACCGGCAGGTTTTTCTATTCCCCGAGAGCGCGGCCAACGATGCTCGGCTCGTGCGCTCCCGCGAGCTCGGCGGTTATGGTCTCGACGCGCAGTGGAACGACGATTTTCATCACGCCTTGCGCGGCGTTATCAGCGGCGAGGCAAGCGGATACTACAAGGATTACGGCGAGTTCCGGCAGCTCGTCAAAGCCTACCGGGAGGGCTTCGTCTACTGCGGCGAATATTCGCGATATCGCCGCCGGCGTCACGGCACTTCGGCGCGAGACATCCCGGCGAAACGCTTTGTCGTCTTCTGTCAAAACCATGATCAGGTCGGAAACCGCATGTCCGGCGAAAGGCTAAGCCGGTTGGTTTGTTTCGAAACCTTGAAACTCGCCGCCGGGACGGTGCTGCTCTCGCCTTTTATCCCTCTGCTCTTTATGGGCGAAGAGTACGGAGAACAAGCGCCCTTCTCCTACTTCGTCAGCCATTCCGATGCGGCTTTAATCGAAGCGGTGCGCCAAGGCAGACGCGCCGAGTTCGCGACTTTCGGCTGGCAAACCGAGCCGCCGGATCCGCAGGATGAAAATACTTTTTTGCAGGCAAAACTGAACCATCGCCTTCGGGGTGACCCGCCTTTTCGAACGCTTTGGGAATTTTATCGGGAGCTCATCCGCTTGCGTAAGGAGCTGGCGCCGCTGGCCCGGTTAAGTAAGGACCATTGCGAGGTGAACGGTTTTGAGGACGCGCGCGCGCTGACCATGCGCCGCTGGACTGATGAAGAACAGGTATTCACTGTCTTCAATTTCAACGATGCTCAAGTGTCCATCTCCATCACCGGTTTGGCAGGACAGTGGAAAAAAGTGCTCGACTCAACGGATAAACAGTGGCAAGGTAAAAGCGGTACGTTGCCCGGGATACTCGAGGCGCAACCGACCCTTGCGCTGGCCTTGCCGCCCAGGTCCCTGGCGCTATTCGTACAGGACCGGGCGCACGGCTGAAAGTGGACTTGCTTTAATTTCGGAGTCGAATGGAACGTTACATTTGCATTCACGGGCACTTTTATCAGCCGCCGCGCGAAAACCCCTGGCTCGAAGCCATCGAACTGCAAGATTCCGCTTATCCTTACCACGATTGGAACGAACGGATCACGGCTGAATGCTATGCCACGAACGCCGTGGCTCGGGTCCTCGATGGCGAAAACCAGATCGTTCAACTCGTCAACAACTACGCAAAAATAAGCTTCGACTTCGGACCCACACTGCTGTCCTGGCTCGACACGAAAGCGCCGGAGGTCTATGCGACCATTTTGGAGGGGGACCGCGAGAGCCAAAGAAAGTTTTCCGGTCACGGCTCCGCGCTCGCGCAACCGTACAATCACATGATTATGCCGTTGGCCATCGCCAGAGACCGGTACAGCCAGGTCCTTTGGGGAATCGGTGATTTTGAGCGGCGGTTCAAGCGAGCGCCCGAAGGGATGTGGCTGCCGGAAACGGCGGTCGATCTCGTGACGCTTGAAATTATGGCCGAGCTGGGGATTCGCTTTACGATTCTTGCGCCCCATCAAGTGCGGCGCGTGCGCCGCATTGGCCAGCGGGCGTGGCAGGATGTGACCGGCGGTCATGTCGATCCCACCCAGGCCTACGAGCAACGCCTGCCATCAGGGCGAAAAATCGTCCTGTTTTTTTACGACGGTCCGATTTCGCGGGGCGTTGCGTTTGAAGGGCTTTTGTCGCGCGGCGAACATTTCGCCGCGCGACTCGTCGGCGCTTTCTCGAATGACCGGACTTGGCCGCAAATCGTGCACATCGCCACCGATGGGGAGAGCTACGGCCATCATCATCGCTTCGGCGACATGGGGCTCGCCTACGCGTTGAATTACATCGAGTCCAACCGGCTGGCGAGACTCACAAACTACGGCGAATACCTCGAACGGCATCCGCCGACGTTTGAAGCGGAAATCATCGAAAAGACTTCATGGAGTTGCTTTCACGGCATCGATCGGTGGTGGAGCAACTGCGGCTGTAATACCGGCGGCCATCCCGGATGGAATCAAGAATGGCGCACTCCGCTACGCAACGCCCTGGATGGATTGCGCGATGAGCTGTCGCTCTTATTCGAAGACAAGGGACGGCAGCTCTTGAAGGATCCGTGGCAGGCGAGAAACGACTATATTGACATCGTCCACGACCGCTCGCCGGCAAATGTGGAACGTTTTTTTGCGCGTCACGCCGTTCGAGCGCTGACGCATCCCGAGAAGACCACGGCGCTCAAATTGCTCGAGCTGCAGCGCCACCTCATGCTCATGTACACCAGTTGCGGGTGGTTTTTTGACGACCTTTCCGGCATCGAAACCGTTCAGGTGATTCAGTTTGCCAGCCGCGCCGTGCAGCTGGCGCAAGAACTCTTCGGCGATTCGTTGGAAACCCAGCTCGTGGAACGGCTCTCGGCGGCCAAGAGCAACGTGCCTGAACATGGAGACGGGCGGCGCGTTTACGAGAAATTCGTCAGACCCGCCATGGTCGACTGGGAACGAGTGGGCGCCCATTATGCCGTAAGCTCGCTCTTTCAGAGTTATCCGGAGAAGGCAAAAGTCTATAGTTTTGTGGCGGAGCGGGAAGATTACCAAATCCTGGAAGCCGGTCTGGCAAAGATGGCCGTCGGTCGCGTCAAACTGACTGCAGATATCACGGGAGAATCCTGCGTTCTGAGCTTCGCCGCGCTCCACATGGGAGACCATAACATCAACGCCGGCGTCCGCAAGTTTTTGGGGGAACGTGAAGACCAGGCCCTGGGCCAAGAGGCCGCGGAGCCTTTCATGCGGGCCGATTTCGCGCAAGTCATTCGGATTATGGATCGACACTTCGGCGATTCCACCTATTCCATGAGATCGCTATTTCGCGATGAGCAACGCCGGGTGCTGGAGATCATTCTGGCGTCCAGTTTGAATGAAGCGGAGACGCTCTACCGGCAGATTTATGAATACCGCGCGCCGATGATGCGCTTTTTGACGAGCCTGAACATCCCGCTGCCCAAAGCCTTGCAGGCCGCGGCCGAGTTCGTGTTAAACGGCTATCTGCGCCGCGCTCTCGACCAAGAGGAGGTCGATACCGAGCGCGTCAACGGGCTTTTTGAAACGGCTCGCGTGGAAGGAGTCGCGCTGGATGCGGCGACTCTGGAATTCACCTATCGTCAAAACCTCGAACGAATGACGGAACGGCTGGTGCAGAATCCTCAAGCTGAAGACGTTCTGCGCCGGCTGGACAACGCCGCGAGTTTGCTGCCGAGCTTGCCATTTGGCGTGGATCTGTGGAAAGTGCAAAACGCGTATTATCGGATGCTCGAAAGGGTCTATCCGAAAATACACGCTGCCATGCAGCGCGGCGACCGGCCGGCTCAGGCTTGGGTCACGCGCTTCGAAACATTGGGGAAAAAACTCGCGGTCCGGGTGAAGCCGCCCGCACGTTAGGCGTGAGGGGTGAGGCGTAGGGGTTTCCCCTTACCCCTAACGTTTCACGCCTTACGTCCCCCTAGGGCTAGGCCACCAACACCAAACGAATATCCATAACATTGGTAAAGGTCGGGCCGGTGACTAACAGATCGCCCGTGGCTTGAAGGAAATGATATGAATCGTTTCGATCGAGGAAATCTCTTGCTTCCAGCGCTTTGGTTTTGGCGCGTTTAAGAGTGGTCGAGTCGACGATTCCGCCGGCGGCATCCGTGGGGCCGTCGGTTCCGTCCGTTCCGCCACTGAGAACCACCACACCCTCCAAATCTGCAATCTCAAGGGCGGCCGACAAGGCGAATTCCTGATTGCGGCCGCCTAACCCGTCCCCCAAAACCTTAACCGTTGTCTCCCCTCCCGAAATCACACACGCGGGGGGGACGACGGGCTTGCCGCTGGACCGGATTTGCCTGGCGATCGCCGCATGGTCCTGAGCGACAACTCTGGCTTCGCCCTCGATAGAACTGGAAAGCGCTAACGCATGGTAGCCGAGCGCTTCGGCTTTTTGCCGGGCGGCCGACAATGCAAGCTGGTTGTTTCCGACAATAAAATTGTGCACCCGATCGAAGATGTCGTCACCGGGTTTGGGGGTCTCTTCGACCTCTCCTCGCGTCCCTCTGGTCAAAAAGTCCCGCACCAACCCGGGAATTTTGGCGCCCAGTGCGTAGCGTCTGATAATCTCCAAGCAATTTTTAAACGTACTCGGGTCGGGCGCGGTTGGACCCGAGGCGATGGCGTCAATCGGATCGCCGACGACGTCTGAAAGAATCAGCGCTATGAGGTCGGAGGGACAGGCGAGCTTTGCCATCCGACCACCTTTGACTTTTGAAAGGTGCTTACGAACCGAATTGATTTCTTGAATAGCGGCGCCGCACTGGAGGAGCGCCTCGGTGGTTCGCTGTTTGGCTTCCAAGCTGATTCCAGTGACCGGCGAAGTTAACAGCGCTGAACCCCCGCCGGAAAGGGGACAGAGAACCAGATCCCTCTCGCCCGTCTGTCTCAATAAGGCGATGATTTTCTCGGTCGCATCGACTCCCGCCTGATCGGGAATCGGATGGCCGGCTTCGACGATGTCAATGTTTTCTACCGAGACAGCATAGCCCCGCTTGACAATCACGATGCCGCCGCTCAGTCGTTCTCCCAGCAGCTCCTGAAGAGCAAGCGCCATCCGCGCGGAGGCTTTCCCCGCACCGACGATAAACAGACGGTCGTACTGCGACAGATCGTAAGATCGTTCGCCTATCAAAAGAAGATTTCCCTCTATTCGGAGATGACGCTGGGTCGCGTCGATTGGATCGGCGGCCTTTAGAGCGGCAGCAAAAATTTCCCGCGCATCTCGTCGTAAATCCTGCAAGGAAGGCATGGCGTCGAACTCGGATCCCGCTGGCGAGCGATGACTCGAGTCGAAGCCAACTCTATCGCACGGTGTTTAAGGCGACAACAGGGTGAATGAGGTGGGAGATCTTTTTGAGCAGCCTGCAACCAGAATTAGACAGACAAGATAGCTTATTTTTGGACCGAGGTGCCGAAGAGCTTAAACCCGCCAAAGCCGTATTCTCCGATGGCTTTGCCGCTAGTGGCGTCGTAGATATCGATGAGCATGTTCTTCTCGGGGTGGCCGGCCAGGTAGCGCGAGAAAATTTCAATGAAATGTTCCTTTTCACGGTTACCGGCGCCCATGAATCCCTCTGCGACAAAGAGGCGATGAGGTCTTTTGCTGCTATCCAACCGAACCCAGTACCGCGAGCCGTTGGTACCGACTTGATCCAGCCACTTTTTGTATTCCGCGACCCGAGCCTCGGTCTCTTTAAAGGTGCCTTGCGACCAGGCCGCCGGCGGAATCAGCAATGCGAGCGCTAACATCGTTCTGAAGATTCTTTTCTGCGCTCGCATCGCTGTTCCCGGTCAGTCGGATAAGCTAATTGACTTTTATCTCGACCCGTCGGTTCTTTGAGCGACCCTCTTTTGTCTTGTTGTCAGCAATCGGTTTGGTTTCGCCGAAACCTTGCCCTGAGATTCGGCCCGCGTCGACGCCCTTTTTGACCAGATAGCTCTGAACAGATTTGACCCGTCGTTCAGATAATCCCTGGTTGTATTTCTCGGTACCGACGTTGTCGGTATGGCCCGACAAAGTGACTCTCTGATTTTTGTTTTCATTCATAAAGACAACGAGTCGGTCGAGAATCGCCGCCGCCTCCGGTTTAACATTCGTCTTGTCAAAATCGAAGAGAACGTCATCTAAAATAATCGTTCGTTCCACCTTCGGCGCCGGCGGCGGCGGTGGCGGCGGTGGCGGTTTCTTTACCGGCGGTGGCGGTGGCGGCGGTGGTGGAGGAGGCGGTGGTGGTGGCGGCGGTGGTGGTGGCGGTGGCGGCGGTGGTGGCTTAGGCTCCTCTGTCAACAGGTACGCTAATGATCCGCAGAGTAACGCCACGGTGACCGCACCGAT
>DASTOD010000682.1:0-8903 GCA_035762645.1 Binatia bacterium
TCTGGATCACTGACCCATAGGAGCTCCACGGGAATCTCATAAGCTGCCGCCACCGCGCGAGCGTACGGAAGAATCTGTTCCGAAAGTTTGGAACCATCAAGTGGCACAATAACTTTCTTGTACATGTCGCGAACCCCGTCAGATAAGAATTATGGATTCCGCTGAAAACTCTTGCGTTCATCCTTCGAGAGGCTCGCGACGAACGGAGGAGCAGTTGAAATTCTTTGGAGATTTTCCGTTCATGCTGAGCCCGCCGAAGCATTCTTGGAGTTTTTCAGCGGAATCAATCATGCCGCTCTAACCACGAGGACCGGGCTCGCGGAATGGCGCACCACTTTTTCGGTTACGCTTCCGAGCGCCCACCGCTTCACTCCCGATCGCCCATGGGTACACATCGCAATCAGGCTATTCGGTGTGGCCGTGGCTAATTTGACAATTTGTTCCGCCGCCGCTTCGTAAACTACGACGCGTGAGACATTTGCTAGACCTTGGGCCTGCAGCTCCACCAGAATGCTATCGAGATAGCTTGTCGCTTCCGCTTTGGATTCGGCTTGAAGCGCTTCCCACTCCGGGAGCAAATCCTCGTATGTGGAGATAGTTTGCCTGATGTCGTAGGTCCGCAGCAGCACGATTCCCAGTCCCATCCTTTTCGCCAGCGCGGTGACATGGGGCAGGACCTGTTCCGCCAGCTCAGAGCCATCTAACGGAACAATAATGGATTGGAGAGCGACTTTCCTACTAACTTCGCCGTTTTCGCGAGCGTGGACCAACAGCAACGGATTAGTCCCACCGCGCAGCACCTTCTCGGCGATACTACCCAAAAGCCAGCGGCTTATTCCAGATCTTCCGTGAGTGGCCATGGCGATGAGCGTAGTAGCCTCCGAGCCGGCTTTTTCGAGTATAACCTCTCCGGGTTTACCCGTCTCGACAGCACATTGAACATCGATCCCACGGAACGTCTGGGCAGCCGCTTGGAGGTATTCTTTGCTATTTTTTATTCCTCCGCCCACGATTGTATCGAGGTGACGCAGCTCGCCGGGCGGGAGATGGGCCGCGAAAGCGGCAAAATCGATCACCGTCATCATCTCGACGGGTAATTTGAGTGTTTCTGCGAAGAAGCGAGCGTAGGGCAGGATCTGCTCCCCGACTTTTGAGCCGTCCAACGGCACGAGGACCTTGGTGTACATTCCTGCCTCGTGAATCAGGCCGCGGCCCGACTGCCCCGCACAATGAGAACCGGATTCCCGGAGTGACGCACAACGGTTTCCGTTACGCTGCCCAAAACCCAACGCTCGACACCTGAGCGACCGTGAGTGCACATGGCAATCAGACTGTTAGGTGTTCTTTTAGCGAAAGAGATGATCTCATCGGCGCTGAGTCCTTCCTTTAATTCGCAGGAAACCTTCTCCACGCCGCGTTTTTTCAGCTCCTCGGTTTTTTTCTGGAGATAGTCGCGCGCGTCTTCTTTTACCCCCGCGACCATATCTTCAAAGTTGAACGCATAATAACCCTCACCGCCCGCATAGGCGCTATACGGGATACTATAAGCGCGGAACAAAATGACCTGGAGGCTAAGTTTTTTTGCGATCTCCACGACCGCCGGCAGCGGGCTCTCGGCCATCTCAGAGCCGTCAAGCGGAACGATGACGTTTTCGAGCGTCGCTTCCCCTTCCGTTTCGGCTTCGTCAGAAGCCCTAATCAAAAGCAGCGGGTTACTCGTCCCCCGTAGTACCTTCTCCGCCACGCTTCCCAACAGCCATCGGTCAAGCCCCGAACGCCCGTGCGTGGCCATGGCGATAAAGGTTCCCTTGTCCGAAGCTGCCGTCTCGATGATGACCTCTTCCGCTCTGCCCCTTTTGACCGAGCAGCTGACGTTCGCGCCCGGGAAAGTTCTCGCGATTTGTTTTAGATAGTTCCCAGCGTGGCGCAAGGAGTCTTCTATCAGCGTATCGATATAGCGGCCCTTTTCAGGCGCGATACGCATGGCCAGCTCGCCTATATCGACGACCGCCAAAAGCTCTACGGGAACTTTGAAGCTCCCAGCAAAAGCCCGAGCGTAGGGCAGAACGTTTTCTGCCGTCTTGGATCCATCCATTGGCACCAGGATGCGCGTATACATCTCTTCTCCTCTTCTGTAAGTTCCTACCCCACGCTCGCGCCGGTCGATCGAACCCGCCATATTTCAATCGATTCAATCGACTTTTACCTTTATTTCTTTGGCCTTGGCCTCTTCAGTTTTGGGCAGCCTGACTTCCAAGATTCCGTCTTTGAAGTTGGCTTTGACCTTGTCGGCATGGACGTCTTTTGGGAGCTCTAGAGTCCTGACAAAGCTCCCGTAGGAGCGCTCCGTTCGGTAGTAGTTTTCTTCTTTGACCTCTTCTTCTTTCTTTTTCTCCCCTTTGATGGTCAGCGTATGATCGGTCAGGTTCACCTCCACGTTGTCCTTCTCTATCCCAGGGAGCTCGGCCTTAACGACTATGTCGTTTTTGTCTTCATACAGATCCACCGCCGGGATACTTATCTCCGGTTCATCCCCGCGAAACCATCTCTCAGGCCACCACGGCCGCATTCTCCGGCCAAAGAAACCCTCCATCATCCGATCCATGTCTCGTTCCCACCGAGTCAAGTCCATAAAGGGCCGCCACGGGGTCACCGCCTTCGTTTCCTTTTCTTTTGCCTTTTCTGCCATTGTTCATCCCTCCTTGTTTTGGTTTTGGATTTTCCAACCCTTTCATCCGCAAGCAGTGTGCCAGGCCGGCAACCTGATTTTTCTCTAGTTGTGGCGACGACTTTCGCATTGTTGAAAAAATCCCCGCGGCTAGTGTCGCAAACCTGCAAGAGAAACTGGCATGGAAGCAAGAATTCGATATAGAAATCGCCCCACACTATGAAACGAACGATTCTCGTTGCGATCTCGCGTCTCCCGCCCGGCTGGCGAGGAGGAACTCGAGACCCGAAACCCGAGACTCGATACCGCTTCGTGTTACTGGCATCAGTCTTGCGGGACCAGAGGCGAATACTGGAAGCAAACTCGAAAGCCGCAGCTCCGCGCGACCGTGGCAAATAGGGTCGGGGAGGGAATATGGAAAATTTATTTGATTTTGTCGATGAGTTGGGACCCGCAAAGATCGTTCACATCTACGATTCAAGGACTGGATTGAAGGCGGTCGTCGCCATCGACAATGTCGCCTGCGGTCCTTCCATAGGCGGTATCCGGATGGCGCCCGATGTCAGCGCCGCGGAAGCATTCCGGTTGGCGCGCGCCATGACGATGAAAAACGCCGCCGCGGGCTTGCCCCATGGCGGGGGTAAATCGGTTATTTTTGGCGACCCGAAAATGGCGGCCGAAGAAAAGGAAGAGTGGATCCGCGCGTTCGCGCGAGCCATCCGCGATCTGGTCGAATACATCCCAGGACCCGACATGGGTACCGACGAGCGCTGCATGGCCTGGATCAAAGACGAGATCGGCCGCGCCGTCGGACTGCCTCCCGAGATTGGCGGCATTCCTCTCGATGAAATCGGAGCGACGGGTTTTGGCTTGAAGGCGAGCGTCCAGGCCGCTCGCAAGTCTTGCAATTTCGATTTAAGTGGAGCGCGCGTTGTGATCCAAGGCTTCGGCTCGGTCGGCAAACACGCCGCGCGCTTTCTGGCTGGAGAAGGGACGAGATTGATGGCTGCGTCTGATTCGCGTGGAACCATTTTCAATCCTAAAGGAATCGACGTGGCGCGCCTGATCGCAATTAAGGATTCGGGAAAAAGCGTCATCGATTATCCGGACGGAGAGAAGTTAACCGTCGACGCCGTCATCGATATTGAATGCGAGATCTGGATTCCCGCGGCTCGCCCCGACGTGGTGCGTAAAGAAAACGTCCACCGTCTGAAGACAAAGCTCGTACCCCAAGGGGCCAACATTCCTTTCACAGCCGAAGCGGAGCGCATCCTGCACGAAAAAAGCACGCTCATCATTCCCGATTTCATCGCCAACGCTGGCGGCGTCATCTGCGCTTCGGTGGAATATCACGGCGGCACGCAAACCCAAGCGTTTCAAACCATCGAAGAAAAAATCCGCACGAATACGGAACAGGTACTGGAACATGCGCAGAAAACTGGACTGCTACCTCGGCAGTCGGCTGTTTCACTGGCTGAAGCGAGGGTAAAACGCGCGATGACCTATCGGCATTAGGCCGAGGCAGGAAGGCTACGACAAAAGCGTAGAGGCACTGGCCAGATAAATAGTTATAGAGAGCAGATCCTGAATGACCGTCGCCAGAGGACCGCTGCCAAAGGCCGGGTCGATTCCCAGCCGATGAAGGAGCCAGGGCAGCGCCATCGCGACGACATTGGCGGTAGCGCATGCGGCAAAAATAGCTAAAGAAACCGCCGGGACAATCGCGCCATCCCAACGCCAAAGACCAACCGGGTAGAACACAATCGCCAGCGCCAAGCCGATCGCGAGACCCGTAAGAATCTCGCGGCGCAGCACGTTCCCGATCGGCACACCTACGGATAACCCGCGAATCACCAGCGCTTCCGTTTGTGTCCCTACCGCGTCGGCGAGATAGACGATTCCCGGGATAAAAAAAGCAATCATTACGTTGGCCTGGATCTGCCTTTCAAAAAAACCGACGATGTCCGCTGCCAGCAGTGCCCCGGCGAGCCCGGGCAAGAGCCAAGGCACGCGATGCCAAAGCCGCCTGCTGATCGGCTCTTCACTGGCGCTTCTCGCCATCGACGTATCTCTCAAAAATCCGCTCATTCGGGCCATATCTTCTTCGTGTTCGTGCAGTAGAACGGCCAGCAGACGATCGGGCGGGATAAACCCGACAAAGCGACCCGCATCATCGACAACCGCCAGCGCGCTCTCGCCATGCTTGACTGCTTTCCAGGCCGCTTGCTCCTGGTCTACCCCGGGCCCAACCGCGGGAGGATCCCCGTCCATAATATCGCTGACTCTCGCGTCCTCCGGTTGTGCCCCGAGTAAGTCCTCGATTCTAATGACGCCCACGAGTTTGCCGTTGTCGCAGACTCCGATATGCGTCGCGCTGTCGAACCGTTGGCCTTCCAGAGATTGTCTTAACTCTTTCACGCGGGTGTGCGGAGATACAACGGGAACGAGAGTGCGGACGTGTTCGGACGCGGTCTCGGATACAAAATTGTTACGGCGATCGAAGTCACCTGCCATGGTACACAAGCTCCGCAACGACTCGGAGTTAAACGCGCCTCACGGCGCGATTCTCAGGCCGGTCGGACAATCAGGACCGGATCTCCCGAGTGACGGACTACTCTTTCGGTCACGCTTCCCAAAACCCACCGCTTGATACCCGACCGGCCATGGGTGCACATGGCGATGAAATTATCCGGTGTTTCGCGGGCAAGCGTGATAATCGCTTCTGCGCCATACCCAAGCTTAACGACCGAGGAGATCTTCTCGATGCCCGCCCCCTTGAGCTCTTTGACCTTTTCTGCGAGATAATCCCGCGCCTCGGCCTCGATCTGGAGCAACAACTCGTCCGTGTAGGTGCCATACTCTTCTGCTGAAAGAGCGGGCGGCAGAGTGTATGCACGCATCAGAACGACTTCGAGCTTCATTTTTTTTGCCAGGTCCTCTATGTGGGGCAACACCTTTTCCGCTAGCGGAGAACCATCCAGCGGTACAACAACAATCTTCAGAACGGCTTCGCCGGTGGTTTTTCCCTCTTCTCTGGCACGAACGAGAAACAGGTGGTTCGTCGCACCGTGGAGAACCTTGTCGGCCACGCTGCCCAAGAGCCAGCGCTGAATCCCTGAGCGGCCATGGGTTGCCATGACAATCAGCGCGTTCTTGTCGGCCGCCGCCTTCTCGATTATGACTTCTTCCGCTTTTCCCTTCTCTACCACACATTTGACGTTAGCTCCTTGAAACGACCGTCCCGTGGTTTCAAGGTACATCGCAGTGAGGCTCACAGTTTCCGCTACAACGACGTCAGCAGGACGGCCCCGCACAGGGTTAGATAACACTACTAGTGCCTCGGGGTCGACAACTCCCAGCAACTCCACTGGGAGGCGTAGCGATCTAGCCAGGTAGCGAGCGTAAGGCAGGACCTGCTCGGCCACTTCCGACCCATCCAGGGGTATCAGCATCCGTGTATACATGACGACCTCCTATGAGTTAGGCTCTCGGTTCAAGAATGCAGAGCTCGCGACGACAAATAAGCGATACAACCGTTCAGGGTCACCAGTTTGGGCATGTCTGCATCTGGAATGTCAACTCCCAGCTCTTTATGAATTCCAATGACAAAATTCAAGAAGTCGACCGAGTCGATGTCTATCTGATCACGTAAGTCCTTTCCCGGATCGAGCGATTCGACGTCCACCTCGGGCGCAACGTTACTCAAAGCTTGCCGGACACTTTTTCTGATCTCGGCCTCAGTTGGCGTGGTTTCTTCCATTCTCGATCCTCGATCTTCCATTTTCCATGGTTCCTCAAAGTTTCTCCGGCTCTTGCAACAAGCGATCAATGGCGAGCAGAAAACGACCGCCGCGATGGCCGTCGCTCACCCGGTGATCCGCCGCTAAGGAAGCGGCAAGTGTCGGCCGTACACCCAGCATACCGCCGGCGGCCCAAGGACGCTCGACTATCTTGCCGAATCCAACCAGCGCCACCTGAGGCGGATAGATAACCCCAAAAACAGATTCGACGCCTTGTTCGCCTAGATTCGTGACCGTGATTGTGCCGTCGGAAATTTCCGAACTGCGAAGATGGCCGGTGCGCGCCCGGTTGACCAGATCAAGCATGTTCTCCATCAATTCATCCAAACCTTTTTTGTCCACGTCGTGAACGGCGGGATTGACCAATCCGCCCTGCCGTAACGAAATCGCCACTCCGACATGGACTCCCTCTCCAAGTCTGAACGCTCCATCGACCCAGAAGCCATTCATCTCCGGGACTTCGCGGACGGCCAACGCTACCGCCCGGATCAACAGGACCGAGTAGAGCAAACGTTTCGTCACAGGCCGTTTCGCGTTCTCCGCCGCCAACCAGTCTAAGGCGCGACGCATATCGACGGTTGTCGAGAGATAATAATGCGGAATTTCTCGTTTCGATCGGGCCATCGCGGCTGCGATCACGCGCCGCATCGACAATACCTCACCGGCCTTGGGCCTTATCGGGGGCGGCGGTACCGGCTTTGCCCCCTCCATCGCACGCTCGACATCCGCCGCCGTAATTGAGCCTGCTTCGCCCGTGCCCGCGACATCCGCTAGATTGACTCCGAGTTCCTCAGCCCGTTTGCGCGCTAGGGGTGAGACGCGGGGACGATGCGTTTCTGGGGCAACAGGTGGCGGCGGCGGAGCCGTTACCAGGGGCGCTTCCTTTTTCTCCTCGATTGGCGGCGGCGCCGCTGCCGGTCGAGCTTCTATCGTCTGTCCGTTGCTCCGAATGGTTGCTAGCGTCGTTCCCACGGGAACCTTTTCCCCAGGGTGAACTTGAATGGATTCGACGATGCCGCTGTCGAAGATCTCCACTTCGATTACGCCCTTTTCGGTTTCCACGAGCGCGACAATATCGCCGCGCTTCACCGTATCCCCGGGCTTAACTCGCCAGTCGACAAGGATGCCGGACTTCATGTCCGCGCCCAGAGATGGCATGCGAAATTCACTCATGGCCTGCAACCACCCGGCGCGCTGCCGCAATGATCCCCGGGACTTGCGGAATGGCCGCGTCCTCGAGGTGCTTAGGATAGGGCATCGGAACCTCGGCGCTGCAAACCCGCGCCACCGGGGCGTCAAGCTCGTAGAAAGCGTTCTCCATGATGCGCGCCATGATTTCGGCTGAGATGCTGCCGCTCCGCCAACCCTCGTCGATGATCACCGCCCGGTGGGTACGGGTTACAGAGTCGACAACCGTCGCCGTGTCCAATGGACGAAGAACACGCAGATCAACAACTTCCGCTTCGATGCCGTCTCGCGCAAGCTCTTGGGCGGCTTCGAGCGTTTTGAAAAGAGTCCCACCGTAAGTAATCAGGCTTACGTTTCTTCCGTGGTGACGGATCGCCGCTTTGCTAATATCAACGGCGCCGGTCTCCACCGCGAGTTCTCCTTCCATGTTGTAAAGTAACCCATTCTCGAAGATCAGCACGGGATCGGGATCTTCTAGCGCGGTCCAGAGCATGCCACGCGCATCATCGAGCGTTGCCGGCGTTAACACTTTGATGCCGGGGATGTGAGCGTACCAGCCTTCCAGGCTATGGGAATGCTGTGCCGCAAGCTGCCGTCCAGCGCCGGTCGTCATCCGAATAACCAAAGGAATATTAAACTGCCCACCGGACATATGAAGGATTGTCGCGGCATTGTTGACGATTTGGTCGAGTGCCAACAGGCTAAAGTTCACGGTCATGATCTCGACTATCGGCCGCACCCCACCCATGGCCGCGCCTATGCCGGCTCCCACAAACGCCGACTCGGACAGCGGCGTATCGCGAATCCGTTCAGGGCCGAATTCGTCGAGCAGGCCCTTGCTGACCGCAAAGCAGCCGCCGTAACGGCCGACATCTTCGCCCATTAGAAAAACGCGCTCGTCGCGCAGCAACGCCTCGCGAATCGCGGCGCGAATCGCTTCTCGATAGGTTATTTTTATTTTTTCCGCGCTCATATCAGCCTGCTCTGTTGCCGTGAATCGTCAGCTGAAATTTTTTCGTTCTCGAATTCCCCCTCCTTCATCCTCCCCCGCTTGCGGGGGAAGAAAAAGGTGGGGGCGCTGCTCCGAATAGACAAAGCGTGTCAGGTCCTCGACGGGTTCCCAGGTGCCGGCTTCAGCAAACTCAATTGCTTTTGCGATTTCCTGCGCGACTTCCTCTTCCATTCGCGCCCAATCCTCTTCTTTCCACAGATCCTGCTCCTTTAATCGCTGCGTAAAGACCGCGATC
>DASTOD010000683.1:0-9145 GCA_035762645.1 Binatia bacterium
GCAGGAGAATTTCCGCGAGGGTCGTGCTTACGCGCGAATGCATGCCGACCAGTATGTTTTCCAGCACGGTCATTCGTGAAAAAAGCCGGATGTTTTGAAACGTGCGGCTGATGCCCAGCGTCGTGATGTTATCCGGCTTGAGACCGATCAGCGACTGTCTTTGAAAGAGGATCTGCCCTTGGTCAGGCCGGTACCTACCGGTAAGAACATTGAAAAGGGTCGTCTTGCCCGCGCCGTTCGGTCCGATGAGGGAGGCGATCGTGCCTTCCTCGAGAGTCAAACTCACGCGCGAGAGCGCCTGCAGACCGCCAAACCGTTTCGAGATGTCGCGCAGCTGCAGTAACGCCAAGCTACTTCCTCTGATCTTTCTGCGGCGGGATCAGCCCCTGCGGGCGAAAGATCATCATCGCGATGAGGATCAAACCAAAGACCATCCGCTCATACTTCGCCGGCTCGAACTGCACTGGGAGCTGAGCCAGGGAGTAGCTGCCGAGCCATGGGATGACTAGCTCCGCCCCCGACTGGCGCAAGGAATTGAGCCAGAGAGAAAGGCCCTTGAGGAGCTGCAAGTTCAAAATCGTGACGCCGGCAGCCCCGAGAATCGCGCCCGGCACGGAGCCCATGCCACCCAGGATGACCATGGCGAGGACGCCGATGGATTCCATGAAGGTGAAACTCTCCGGGTTGATGAAGACCTGCTTGGCGGCAAATACGACGCCGACGGCCGAAGCGAAAGAAGCGCCGACGGCGCAACCGAGAAGCTTCATGCGAACCACCGGGATGCCCATCGCCGCCGCCGCGACTTCGTCCTCGCGGATGGCCTTCCAGGCCCGGCCGACGCGCGAGTGTTCTAGCCGGCGTGTGGCGCCAATAGTGACGAGCACGAGCAGCAGCACGAGAAAATAAAAATAGAGTGGGTAGAGGCTGGCTTCAGCGATTTGCAAGCCGAAAAAATTCAAGACCGGCTCAAAAAAAAGCGGCGGTTTGACAATCGGCGCGATTCCCCTGGGACCATTGGTGATGTTGATGGGCTTGTCGAGGTTGTTGACCAGGGCGCGAACTACTTCGGCAAATCCCAGAGTGACAACGGCGAGATAGTCGCCGCGCACGCGCAACACCGGCAATCCCAATAAGACTCCGGTGAGCGCGCCGGCACCGACACTCAGCAGAAGGAAACCGAAAAACCAATAGCCCGATAACGGGAAAAGCGCGCCGGGAATAAACTGATTGGCCTGCGTCGAGCCAAAAATGGCCCAAAGGTAGGCGCCAATCGCATAAAAGGCGACAAAACCGAGATTCAGAAGACCAACAAAACCGACCACAATATTCAATCCGAGCGCGAGCACGACGTAGATGCCGATCTGGATTGCGATTTCCAGGTAGTAGCCGTTGATAACTCCCAAGGTGGGCATCAGGACCAGCAGCACCACCGCGCCTAAATAGTTTTTGACCGCGGGAGAGGCCGGCACAGAGTAGAGCAGCAACAAAGAGGCTTCAAAGAGCAAAAAAACGAGCACGGATTGCGGAAACAAATAAACTAGCAAGAAGCTTGCCGCCACGTACAACGATAATCCGAAAGCCGGGAGGGAATGCTTCATGTTTGGCCCTCCCGCACCTTTTCACCGAGCAGCCCCTTCGGACGCAGAATCAAGATGGCAATGAGCACTGCGAAGGCGAAGACATCTTTATACTCAGCGCCAAAGGCGCCATCGGTAATAATCGAAAGGTAGGATGCGGCAAACGCTTCCAAGAGTCCGAGCACCATCCCGCCTAACATCGCTCCCGGAATATTGCCGATGCCGCCAAGGACGGCAGCCGTAAACGCCTTGATGCCCGGAACAAAACCGCTGTACGGGTTCACCAGGCTGTAGTGAAGCCCAAACAGGACCCCGGCCAGTCCCCCCATGGCGCCGCCGACCAAAAAGGTGAGCGCAATCACCCCTCGAACCGGAATGCCCATGAGCGCCGCCGTGTCGGGGTCTTGGGCAACGGCGCGAATGGCCATGCCGATGCGCGTTCGATTGACGAAAAAAAAGAGCCCGCCAAGCATGACCAAAGCCAACGCGACGACAAGAACCGATCTGAACGGGATCACGAGGTTCGCTGTCAAGGATACCGTTTCGTCAAGGACCTCCAGAGTCGGATAGCTCAAGTAGAAGGTGTTGCGCCAGAGACTCTCGATCAAGCGAAAGCCGTCTTGCAGGAAGAACGAAGCGCCGATGGCGGAGATGAGCGGAACCAGTCGGGGCGCGCCTTGGAGGGGACGGTAGGCGACGCGCTCCAATCCCATCGCGGCGAGGCCGCTGATCACCATGCCGGCAAAAATAATCAGCAACAGAACAAAAGCCGGATGAAACATGCCCAACTGGCCGGTCTCTTCCAGCCGGAGAAGAATTTCGACGCCGACAAAAGCCCCGAGGACGAAGATCTCGCTGTGCGCGAAGTTAATGAACTCCAAGACACCGTAGACCATCGTGTAGCCCAACGCGATGAGCGCATACATAAAACCGAGGACAATACCGTCCATCAGAACTTGGGGAAGTATTTCGAGCGCCAGGTCCAAAGCGTCACGGGATCTTTCAAAGGCCGCTATGCTAACAAATACTCTTCACTGCCGCTACTCTTTGGCGCCGCGGGAGCGCCATCTCGGGTTTGAATCCATGCCGCAATGGCGTATAGTCTGCGGCCATGCCGATCACATGGCGGTTCCGCCGCTGGCTCACTAACGATCCTCCGGCCATCGGCCGGGAGCTGGATCCATGAAGAAGGCGTTCGGAATCGGCGCTGCCGCCTTGCTCGTTCCGATCGCCGCCGTCCTGATCGTGCCGGCGCTGGTCGATCTCGGGTTCTTTAAAAGCACGTACCTGGCGTTGCTCGAAGAGTCGCTCCATCGCCGTGTCGATCTCGGCGAAGTCCGGCTTGCGCTGCTGCCGAGCCCGTCGATCCGGATTTCCAATCTGAAGATTTTCGATGGTCCGGTCTTTCCTGAAAACACCTTCTTCGCCGCGGAACAGATTCGACTGCGCCTTAAGTTGTGGCCGCTGCTCACCGGTCGCTTCGATGTCACGGAATGCATCATTGACAAACCGGTGATCCACCTGTTGAAGCAGCCCGACGGTACATTCAACTATTCCGATCTCGCCGATAAAAAAATCCCGCTGGCAAAGACGCCGAAAAAGGCGGCCGCCGCAAAAACTCCTGAGCCGCCCGTCGTCCCCCTGGTGGTCCCCACGCGAATGCGAATCAAAGACGGAAGGCTGAATTTCGAGACCAAAGGGCAGAAACCGCTCAGGATCGATGGCATCGACCTCTCATTGCAAGACTTTTCCGGCGACCAGCCTTTTCCCTATCACGCCTCGTTCACCTATCCCGGCTTGAAAACAATTTTCCTGGAGGGTTGGCTGAGCTATCAAGAATCGCAATCGGCGCTGCAGCTCAAAGACAATTACCTTAAGGTTCAGGACCTGGTCTTTCCCTTGCAGGGAAATGTCAGTAGCCTTTCGACGACCCCTCAGGTGAATCTGAGTTTGGCGAGCGATCGCGTTGACGCGAAAACAATCTTTCAGATCCTTTCGGTGCTCGGCTTGGCACCGCCGGACACCGACGTTTCCGGCCCGATGGGGTTGCGTCTGACTCTGACCGGCCCTTCCAACCGTCTGTTGACCCAGGTCCATGGACGATTCCAGAACGTGAAAGTGTACGACAAGCGTGCGGCCAAAGGCCATGTCAACGGCGAGATTCTTATCAAGCTGCCGCTCGGCGGAGGATCGGTCACCCGGCGGATACAAGGCAGCGGCAGGCTCGCGGCCAGAGACGGGGAGTTCACGAACAGCGATCTGATCAAAAAGATCCGGCGCGCCGGCGGCTTTATTGGCCTTTCAAAAAACGAAACCCGGCAAGCCACCACATTCAAGAACTTGGAAACGGAATTCACGATCGCGAACGGCTTCACCGACTTCAAGCGAATCTACTTGAGCAATCCACAAATGGAAGTCAACGGAGCCGGCACCATGACCTTGGACCAACCGAATCTCGATTTGGCTATTGAAACAGCGCTTACAGCCCAGGCATCGGCCCGGGCACGCGGGAGCCGGACCGCGACGCTTTTCAAGAACCCCGAGGGACGCATCGTCGTGCCGCTCAAGATCACCGGACCGGTCGAAAATCCGACCGTCAACTTGAACGCGGAAAAGTTAGCGCAGAAAGGCATGTCGCGGTCATTCGATAAAAGTTTCACGGCCTTTTTCAACCCGCCGGTGCGCAAGAAATAGCGCTCAGGGGCAAGCTTTCCGGCCACAGCCGACAGGCCTGTGGCTCCAAGGCCCGCCTCCCCCAACCCCAAGGGTACTCATTCCAACGGTCCGGGCCTGGCAGCACCGGTACGTTTTTACGCCTGTGGCCTTCAGGCTCACCCTTCGCTCGAGCGGGAAATACATTTCATTGACATTTATTCACGGTGAACAGGGTCTCGATCGATGAGCGCTTCCAGCCTATCACAGGACCTCCCCTGCTTTGCGCCCGGGAGTACCCGTCTAGCGCTCAGCCGACGTGCGATTCGGCGCGGTAATCAAGCTCCGCAGGCTCTTGCCCGCCAAGGCTTCGGCCACGGACTCATCTACGTCCAGAAGCAGTTCCTCGATCTCGTTCTCTTCCCTGGTCGGCTGGGCCGCGGCTATTTTGTTTTCTCCCGAATGTTTGACGCAATCGAGAATCTCCTTGATGCTCATGGTTTCAGGATCCCGACCCAAGACAAATCTTTGTTCGTCGGCCAGAGGCAACACGAGTCGTCGTTTCTGCAATATCTCCATCAGCTGTTTGATCAGCTCCGGAGGGACACGTATTTGCCCGGCCAGTTCTGCAACACTCATCGGGTCGATCCCGTTATAGAAATTTTTTCCTACCAAAAGCATCACCTGCAGGGCCAGTTTCTCGCGGCCCGCCGGACTTTGCCCCAGAACCTCTCTTTCATCGCGATAAAAATGAACGTTTTGGTGGGCGTGGGCGATTTGGGCTCCGAGCAAGACGATCACCCAGCTGAGGTGCAGCCAGAATAGGAAAAGAACGAGAATGGCAAAGCTGGAATAGATCGCATAGTAACGAGTGGAGGAAGCGACAAACGCCGCAAATCCCCATCCCACCGTCTCCCAGAGCAACGCTGCCGCCAATCCGCCGACCAGAGCCGAGGCAATCTTTACCCGCGTGTTCGGAATGAACATGTAAAAGAAAGTAAACGCGCCCCAGAGCGAGATGTAGGGCACGAGCCTTAATAGGAATAGTATGAGGGTTCCGAACGGCTGAAAGGAGATTAGCGTCTTGACAAAAGTATTGCTTTGCAGTGTGGCGGTAATCGTGACCGCGGCGAAAATCAGCACCGGTCCGACAAGGATGACGCTGAGATAGTCGCTGAACTTCCGCATGAACGTTCGCGGAGATCGCACGCGCCAGATACCGTTGAAAGCTTGTTCGATGCTGCCCATCAAAGAGAGCACGGTAATGAAAAGAGCGGCCGATCCCACGCCACCGAGCGCGCCCGCACTCATACGGTCGACGAAGGTAATCAGATGAGCGCTGATTTCTTGGCCCTTTTCACCAAGCGGCGCGAGCGCCTCGGCCAGCGCCGGCTCCATGCGGGTGTGCACGCCGAGACCTTTAAGGATGGAAAAGACGACCGCCAGAAGCGGGGCGAGGGAGAGCAGCGTCTTAAAGGCCAGCGCCATCGCCTGAACCTTCACCAGGTTTTCGATGAAGTCATGGCCGACGATGACGCTTATCTTGACTACGGAATGAACCCAACGCTTGAGCCGGGTCAGTTCCGACTCATGGCCTTCCCAAACATGATCGAGGACTCGGTCTTTGAAGCGTTGCAACGAGCGTCTTCTGCCAGTGAGCGTCCTGCTCATATGCGCGCGGGCCATGATAGGTAAGTCGCAGTGTACCAGCTTTGACTCTATGGCACAAAATAATTCTCCGCGGCCGACGTCATCGGTGGGGCTTGTGTGGTTTGACAAAAGAAACCACGCCCTTATATTCTTCGGGTCGTTGCGAATAAAGGAGGAACGATGTTGCAAGTCAACGGTATCCGAACCCTTGCCATCAACGCAAAAGATCTGGCTCAGGCCGAAGAATTCTATACCCGGGTTCTGGGCGCGGAAGTCATTCGTAGGATCGACCCTACCGAGGAACAGTCGAGCCGAGGCCGCGTCAAAGAGGTCGACGTTCAGTTGGGAAATTTCCAGGTGCATCTGTTTGACGCTTCGCGGGGACCACGGCAGGGCGTGCCCCATCACACGGTGATGATTCCGTGGAAGAGCAAGGACCAAACCGTGCAGGAGATCGAACAGACCGGCGCCCGCGTCGAAAACATCCGCGATCACCCGGACGGAAAAAGCTACTCGCTGTACGTCAAAGATCCCGATGGAAATCTGTGGGAGCTGTGGGCGGGGAGCTGAGGTTTCACGCTTTTTTTTATTGTTTCTTTCGGCGTCCGCGTGTATATTAGGCGCCGTACGTGGATAAAAGCATCCATCCGAAGATTCTGCAACCGCTTCTTCCCCGCGCCTCGTCCAACCGATATCCACCACAGAACTGTTCTTTTTTTGACTCGGCTCGAAACAGGTTCTTATAGCAATGCCCCCTCGCTTCGCTAGGACTATCCCATCAAAAAGATGATCTCAGCTCCGCAATTTGAAATTTTCGATTCGCAATCCCCGCGGGCAACGCGATCGACCCGAACGCGTTCACCGTTCGAGTTCGCTGTTTGCCTTGGGGTAAGGCGGGTGGGCTAGCAAAATTCAGAACTTCCAAACGCAACTCAGTAACGCTGGGTTGAGAAAAGGAGAGCAGATGTCAAATAGCCAGGACGGTAGAGAAGGCGCGAACGAGCTCGTAGCGAGGGGGTCCGAGATACCCGACGTTACCTCCGTCAAACAGGAGTTGCGCACCCTGCGACGCCGAAGAGGTCAGCGAGTCAAAAAACCCACGCGTCTCGAGCGCACCCGAAAGCTGCATGAGGTGGTCGCCAATTTGGTGCCACAGCTTCAAAGCGCCGGTTTTTTGTCGGTATCGTCGTCGCCCGGTCCGATCAGCTTATTGGGACCCGAGGTCGAGGATCCCAAGACCGCCGGAAAGATCGGCCACGCGCAGGAGCCGCTCGGAACTTACATCCAACGGTTGTCGGTGGAGGACAACTTTTTCCAGCGCCCGCCGTTCGATCACCTGACCGATCCGATCTACCGCCGGCTCATCCGTGACTTCATTGAAGGCGCGGCGATGCCCGAGAGTAAGATAGCGGCGCTAAGCTGGGCAGGCGGGGTTCGGTCGCTTGATGACCCCAACATCAGGTTCTCGATCATTGACGGGCTCCAGAGGCTTTACTGCTTCCTGATTGCGATTTTATTGGTGTGGCGCCGTGAGCTACTCGTGCAACACGGCGTTATACCCGAGGAGGCATGGAGCTTCTTCGCACATTCCGTGAACCGATTGGGTGAACCCGAAGCGGCCACAGAAAACCTGCTCCAACGAATCATCCGATACGAAATTTTCTATGCAATTAGCCTCTCGGGGCTGCTCCACTATATGGTGACCTTCAACTCCAGTCAGCGGCGTATGAGCTTGCGCGTACAGCTAGAGATCATGAAAAAACCCCTGATTGAGCATTTGAAGAGCGAGGGCATTCCGATTTGGGAAGACCTTGGGAGAATGCCCGGAGAACGAAGGCCACCGGATCGATTTCTGGCGTCGGACATCGTGCTGGCAACCCAAGCGTTTATCACTCATAACGCTCATGTGACGACTGCGGTTGAAACGGAGCGCTTTCTCGATGAGAACCAACCGTACTTGGACAACATCGGAGACATCTCGGACATTATCAGAACCCTGAAGCGCATCAGCGACGAGGTGCGTCCGAAAATGGCACAGGCTTATGGTTCAAATCCCAATCAACGTTTCCTCATAATGAATGGGGACCCGTTCTTCCTGGGATTTGCTGCAGCATGCGGCTATGTTCGCAATCGCGGAAACATGGAAATACTGGACAAGGCGTTGGACAAGCTGCTCGGAGAATTCGACCGCCCAGGCGTGGATCCGCTCCATATCGAGTCGTACCAAAGCGCGCTCGAGAGGGTTAACGCCTCTCGAGGCAAGGACGCGCGTCGGCTCGTCGACGATACTTTTCGACGCTTTTTCTTGGGCGTCACGACGGAGCTCGATTGGTTAGACACGGCCAGCCAACTTGCAGGGAGCATCTCCAACTAGCGGCTCAAGCGCTTACGCTCGAATGCGCATGGCTTCGCCGGCCCGCCTTCAAGAACGGCGGCGATTGCTTGTTTAATTCATAGACCTGTACGAAAGCGCAAAACGAGGAAATACGTGTGGTCCGGCGAACCTCCTGATAAGCGCAGAAACAAGTAATCCTTATTCAGTTCTACAAGCCAAGGAGTACGACGAAAAATTGCTAACTCCGGTTCAACGTGTACGGCCACGACGGGACTGCGGAGATCTTGCCAGAGCCCTCTCACTTTGAACTCGAAGCTGTGGATCGAGGCATCCTTAAGTTTGGCCAAAACGCTAACAACAGCGTCGTGCACACTTTGAACCAGGACGTCATGCTGATACACGAGCTCCGCATCTGGCAATTTCATGAAGTCTTCGAAACTACTCCTGCTGCGATCGGTGACGTCTGCGGAAGGTAGGCGGGCTATTACGCCGCGAATGGTCAGTCGTACGTTTGCTGGAAATGGGTTTACTCTCAGCCCCCGGTTAAGTCGTTCGGTTTCGATGAAATCGAACGAATAACAGGGAGAGTCCCACATCATTGTCGAAAGTGCCAGCTCTTGAGGCCAGGGCGCTCCGAGATCCCGCTTACTGAGAATGAGTACATTCTTGTCGAAGTCTACACGGTCGGCCCGGTAATGTGCCCCGAGCAAGCCGTTCTCAACGTCCTCGCCAAGAGCTTGCCAGCTATGACGCGGATCCTCGCCGACCCCTGATGCGACACTGCGAAAGAAAGCCGTCAAACCCGGGTTCGGAACGCCAAGATTCCAATGATGCCAAAAGGGTCCATCATTTCGCATGGCGCGCCGATACACATATCCATCAATGAATAGTACCACTTTATCACCGCGCTTTTGTGCACGAAGATTCGCCA
>DASTOD010000684.1:0-2301 GCA_035762645.1 Binatia bacterium
GAATCGCCAAAACTGACTGAGTAGCGAAAGTCTGGAGCAAATTTACGACTTCGGTTGAAAAACTTCCCGCCCTGCGACGATAGATAGTCAACCCTCCCATGATCCGATCCTCACGCAGGAGCGGAACCGCTAGCAAAGACCGATAGCCAAGTTGCCGTAGCATGGGCCGGAATCGTGTGACGGGGTATTGCTGCTCGTCAAGTATGTCTGTGACTTCGATTGGTGCTCGTGTTGTCGCCGCTTGCCCCACCGCGCCCCAACCTAGTTGAATCGGGCTGGAGCGCAGTGCCTCAACCAACTCTTTTTCGATTTGGTGGCTCCCTCGCAGATGGAACTCCTGCGTGCTTTCTTCATATTCGTAGATCGCTCCCCCATCGGCGCCGCTAAGCTGGACGGCGTGGGAGGCAATGCGGGTCAACACTGTCTCCAGCTCCAAAGTAGAGCTGACCGCCTGACCGACTTCTCCCAATGCTTTCAATTCCCCAACGGATCGCGCCAACTCGCTCGTCCGTTCTTGGAGTTCTTGGAACAATCGAACGTTCTCGATGGCGATTATCGCTTGGTCGGCGAACATCTCGAGGAGCTTAATCTGCGCGTCCGTGAACTCGCGCACTTCCATACGGCCGACGGCAATTGCGCCGATCGGTGCGGTGTCGCGAAGCATGGGGACCGCCAACGCGCTGCGAAATCCCGTACTCGCGACCGCGGCAAGATACTCGGGGTCACCCGCTGTGTCCGGAACGTGCTGTGTCCGGCGTTCGAGGATCGCACGCGCTACCGGCGTTCCACGGCCAGCCGGGATCGGGTAGAGCTGCTCAAAAGCGTCTCGTTGCTCTTTCGATCGAAGCGTATTCGCCACTACGTGGATCAACTCCCCGTCGTAGCGATATACTGCAGAGATCTCGGCCTCGCACAGCTCCGCGGCACTCCGGGCAATTGCCTCAAACACCGGCTGCACGTCCGTGGGCGAGCGGCTAATAATGCCGAGCACCTCGGCCGTTGCCGTCTGATGCTCCAAAGCCTCGCGCAATTCTGCGTTGCGCTCCTGGATCTCCTTGAACAACCGGACGTTCTCGATGGCGATTACTGCTTGGTTGGCGAAAGTCTCTAGCAGCGCGATCTGTTTTTCTGTAAACGGACGGACCTCCGTACGACGAACATTAATCACCCCGATGGGAACACCTTCACGAAGGAGAGGGGTTATAAGGAGGGTTCGAGTGCCTGTAATCCGATGGGGAGATTCCGGGACCTCTTTAAACTCTGCCGCAACGTCATGCACGTGAATCGTTTGGCGGTCTATGATGGCTCGGCCCACAGGCTCGCGACCGGTGATGGGTGTCTCTATTGCCGCAGTTGGCATTGGCCCATATATCGCCACCACCCGAAGTCTGTCGCCATCAATACGACGGATCACAGCATCTTTTGCGTCGCAGAGCCGAGCGGCGTTCTCCGCGACAACATCGAGGACTGGCTGGATGTCCGTTGGTGAGCTGGCGATAACGCCCAAGATTTCGCTAGTCGCCGTCTGTTGCTCCAAAGACTCGCGAAGTTCTGAGTTGGCGGTTTCAAGATCTGCGGTTTTATGCGTGAGTTCCTGAAACAATCGGGCATTCTCGATGGCGATCACAGCTTGATCGGCGAAGGTTTCTAGTAGCTTGATTTGCTTTTCTACAAAGGGCCGAACTTCGGTTCGACGAATCATGATTGCGCCGATGCAAGCACCTTCACGAAGCAGCGGCGTCGCCAATATCGTGCGTGAGCCTGTTGCCATGTGGCGATCCCTTGAATCCCGAAATTCAGAGTCGAGTTCCGCCGCAATATCATGGACGTGAATTGTTTGCCGATCGACCATCGCTCTTCCGACAGGCGTACCTCTGGTGTCCGGGAAGATTTCTCCCAACGGCCTCGCCAAGGGAATCGATCCATAGCGCGCCACAGTCCTAGTGTCGCCGTCGCGCCGCATGATTACAGCATCCGTTGCGTCGCATAGCCGCGCAGCGCTCGCCGCGACCGCATCGAGCACCGGTTGAATGTCGGTCGACGAGCTGGCGATGACACCGAGAATTTCACTGGTCGCAGTCTGCTGCTCCAGTGATTCCTTGAGCTCTCGGAACAGCCTCACATTCTCGATCGCGATCACAGCCTGGTCGGCGAAGGTTTCGAGGAGCTTGATCTGCGCCGGGGTGAAGGGGCGCACCTCGGTGCGACGCGCGCCCAGCGATCCAATGAACTCGCCCTGCTGGCGAAGGGGAACCGACAACAGGCTTCGCCAGCGGCCCATGCGCCCAAGTTGGAGTTCCT
>DASTOD010000685.1:0-11073 GCA_035762645.1 Binatia bacterium
GTCAATCGCGACATTATGGGCCAAGCGTTGCATCAGGCGAGAGAGGGACGGCTGCATATTCTCAAAGTCATGGCGGAGACCCTGCCGTCACCTCGCGCGAGCGTCTCCGGACATGCCCCGCGGATTATTACCCTCAAGGTCAAACCCGATAAGATCCGGGAGATTATCGGTCCGGGCGGAAAAGTCATCCGTGGTATCATTGAAGCCACCGGCGTCAAGATGGATGTAGAAGATGATGGCACCGTCACGATCGCGTCAATCGATGAAGCGGCGTCTAGAAGAGCCATTGAAATGGTGCAGAAGATCGCGGCGGAGGCGGAAATCGGCAAGATCTACAAGGGGACGGTCAGAAAAATCGTCGACTTCGGCGCTTTTGTGGAGATCCTGCCGGGAACCGACGGTCTGATACACATCTCTCAACTCGCGCCCGAGCGCGTTCGGCGGGTTTCGGACGTTCTCAAGGAGGGCGACGAAGTCATGGTCAAAGTCCTCGAGATCGATAAGCAAGGAAAAATCAGGCTGAGCCGCAAAGAGGCGCTTCAAGAGACGGCCAATGGTCCCGCCGGAAACGGTTCCAATGACCCGTCCAAAAAATAATCTCTCCGGCCTCGCTGTCTATGTTCGCTAAGACCCTCCTCGACAACGGCATCCGCATCGTCTCTCAGGAGATGCCGGGGCAGCGCTCCGTGAGTCTCGGGATTTGGGTTGAAAACGGATCGCGCCACGAATCGAGTCAGCAGAACGGCATTTCGCATTTCATCGAGCATCTACTTTTCAAGGGGACCGAGCGGCGCAGCGCCGCCCGCATCGCCGAAGAAATGGACGCCGTGGGCGGCGTTCTCAACGCCTTCACATCCAAGGAACAGACCTGTTACTACGCCAAAGTGCTCGATGAAAATGTGCCGATGGCGATCGATCTGTTAACCGACATTTTTCTCCATTCGATCTTCGACCGCGACGAGATCGAGCGCGAAAGATCGGTCATTTTACAGGAGATCTCGCAGGCGGAGGACACTCCCGACGATTACGTGCACGATCTTTTCAGTCTCGACTTCTTTAAAGACCATCCTCTGGGCCGCCCCATTGCCGGCCGCTCCGAAACGGTCATCAGTTTCAAGCGCGATGATTTTCTGGATTTTTTTCGCGCTCGCTACCAACCGCGCCGGGTCATCGTTTCGGCGGCCGGGCATATCCGCCATGAGGAATTGGTTGAAGCGATGGCCGAGCGGCTGAGTGGCGTGACGCAGACAAGCGACAACAAGCCCTCGGCGAAACTGGCAGGAGAACTCGCGCCGGAAACCGGCAGCGGCATATTTCAGCACTCGAAATCGTTGGAACAGGTGCATCTGTGCTTAGGTCTGCCGGGGATTTCTCACGCTCATCCGCGGCGCTACGCCGCGTTTGTTCTGAATACCATGCTCGGCGGCGGCATGAGCTCCCGTTTGTTTCAGGAAATCCGCGAGAAAAGGGGCAAGGCCTACTCGGTCTACTCCTTCATGTCTTCCTACAAAGATGTGGGCTATCTGGGGGTTTATGCCGGCACGAGCTTGGAGTGGGTCCAGGAAGTCGTTGATCTGATTCTGAAGGAGCTGCAGAGCCTTGCAAGCGGGAGAATCGACGATGATGAGATCGGCCGGACGAAAGGGCAGCTCGTCGGCAATATGATCCTCGGACTCGAGTCCACCGACTCGTGGATGAGCCACATCGCCCGAAACGAGATCTATTTCGGAAAGTCCATCGGCACCGACGAAATCATTGGCGGAATTCGCGCGATTACGCGCGATGAGGTCATTGATTTGGCTCGCGCTCTGTTCCGCTCGGAGCGCATGGCATTGTCTCTATTGGGCGATTTCGAAGACGGCCGCAAGATCAAAAGTCTGAACCTGCTCTAATCGCTGAGGGTCGACTGCCTCGACGGCTCGCCGGTGGAATCGTTGCGAATTCAAATCAAGCGCGTGCGGCCCCGAGAGGCCCACGTTCCTCTCCCCAGTTACATGACCGAAGGCTCGGCCGGAATGGACATCTATGCCGACACCGCAGACGATATCCGGCTCGCACCCCTGGAACGCACGTTGATTCCAACGGGAATCGCCGTGGCCCTGCCGCCAGGGTTTGAAGCGCAGATTCGTCCGCGCAGCGGTCTCGCTCTAAGAGAAGGATTGACGCTGGCCAACAGCCCCGGGACCATAGATTCCGACTATCGGGGTGAGATTCAAGTGATCGCCATCAATTTGGGCAAAGAGCCGGTCATTATTCGTCGCGGCCAGCGAATCGCCCAGATGGTGATACAGCGTGTGACACGGGCGAGCTGGGAAGAGGTCGAGGAGCTGCCCGGGTCGGCGCGCCAGGGCGGTGGATTCGGCCATACCGACAAAGACAAAAGTTGAGGGGCCGGTGTGGCAGGTTTCGAGTTTAGCGTCGGGCGTTTTGCATCGAACTCGAGACTCGGAACGCGAGACCCGAAACTGCCAAAACAAAGCATGATACCACGTTACGCCCGTCCGGAGATGAGCCGCATCTGGTCGGAAGAAAATGGTTTTCAGAAGTGGCTCGATGTGGAGATCCTCGCGGCGGAGGGCTTGGCGCAATTGGGCAAAGTCCCCAAGACCGCGATCGCCAGGATCAAAAAGGGTGCCCGCTTCGACGTGGAGCGCATCCGCAAGATCGAAACCGAAGTCAAGCACGAGATCATCGCCTTTCTTACCAGCGTTGCCGAGTCGATCGGGGATGACGCGCGTTTTCTTCACCTCGGCATGACATCTTCGGACGTCATGGATACGGCTCTCGCGGTTCAGCTCAAGGAAGCTTCCGCGATCTTGGTTCAAGACATCAAAGAGTTGATGAAGGTGCTTCGCCGGCAAGCGTTAAAGTACAAATGGACGGTGATGATCGGTCGAACGCACGGCATCCATGCCGAGCCGATCACCTTTGGGCTCAAACTGGCGCTGTGGTACCAGGAGATGGCGCGCCATCTCAGCCGGTTGGAAAAAGCCAAGGACGATATCAGCGTTGGGCAAATTTCCGGTGCGGTCGGCACTTTCGCGCAAATCTCGCCGAAAGTGGAAGCGTACGTTTGCCGAAAGCTCAGCCTTAAGCCTGCGCTCATTTCCAATCAAATCATTCAGCGGGACCGGCACGCCTATTTTTTCGCCACCCTGGCGGTGATCGCCAGCTCACTTGAGAAGTTCGCCGTCGAGGTGCGCCTTCTGCAACGCACGGAGGTGCAGGAGGCGGAGGAGCCCTTCACCGAAGGCCAAAAAGGCTCATCGGCAATGCCGCACAAGCGAAATCCCATACTGTCGGAAAATGTTTCCGGCTTGGCGCGATTGATGCGTTCTTATGCTCTCGCCGCTATGGAGAACGTTCCGCTGTGGCACGAGCGGGATATCAGCCATTCCTCGGTCGAGCGCGTGATCGCTCCCGATGCCACCGTGCTGCTTGATTTCATGCTGCGACGCATGATTTACGTCTTGGGCCATCTCTGCGTCTATCCCGAGAACATGAAGCGAAATCTCGAAAGCGGCGGCGGAACGATCTTCTCCGAGAAGGTGCTGCTCGCTTTGGTGGGTAAAGGCGTGGCGCGCGATGCCGCCTACCGTTGGGTCCAGCGTCATGCCTTGAGAACGGTTGGCAAAGGCGGGGATCTGAAGCGGAAGCTGGCCGACGATCCGGAGATCCGCCGTTATCTCTCGCCCGATGAGATAGAAGCGATCTGGGGCGTAAAACCGCATTTGGCGAACGTCGATCTTATCTTCCGCAGAGTTTTTCAATGACATCGTTGGCGCCGCGCCGGCGACTGAAAGCAGAATAGAATGCGCGTCAAAATTTTTGTATCCTTAAAGAGCGGGGTGTTGGACCCGCAGGGCAAAGCCATTGAGCGCTCGCTACATTCGCTGGGTTATATCGAAGTGCAAGATGTGCGGGCGGGAAAATATCTCGAGCTTAACGTCGAGGCTTCATCACGCGCGGCCGTAGAGGCCCGTATTCGCGAGATGTGCGACAAGTTGTTGGCCAATCCGGTCATCGAAGATTATCAGTTTGAAATTCAGGGCGATTGATCGGTCAAAGGTTTCGGGTCTCGGGGTTCCGCGCTTCGATTTCGAACACAGGACTTTAGGCTCGGAACCCGGAACTCCGGTGGGTGCTGTATGCGTTGGGGCGTTATAGTTTTTCCAGGTTCCTGTGATGAACAGGACGTTTATGACTGTCTCAAACAGGAGATGGGCCAGCGCGTCAAGTTTCTCTGGCACAAAGACGAGCTCGCCGGCCATTTCGACTGTCTGGTTCTGCCGGGAGGATTCTCCTATGGCGACTACCTCCGTTGCGGCGCGATGGCCCGCTTTTCGCCCATTATGCGCGGGGTGATCAAGTTTGCAGGACAGGGCGGTCTGGTGTTGGGCATCTGCAACGGTTTTCAGATCCTGTGCGAGGCCGGCCTCTTGCCGGGCTCACTGGTGCGCAATATCGGGTTGCAATTCGTCTGTCAGCCGGTCTGGCTGCGCGTCGAAGAGACCGACACTCCGTTTACCTGCGAAACCAAAAAGGGGCAGCTGCTCAAGCTGCCGGTAAAACATGGTGAGGGCTGCTATTATGCCGACCCGAGCACCCTCGAGCGTTTGCGCAAAAACCGGCAGATTCTCCTACGCTACGTCGATGCCAAGGGAAAACCCACGGCGGACGCGAATCCCAACGGTTCGTTAGATAACATCGCCGGCATCTGCAACGAATCCCGCAACGTTTTCGGTCTCATGCCGCATCCGGAAGACGCTTGCCACAAGCTCCTGGTGAGCGAGGACGGTCTAAAGATTTTTTCCTCGATTACGGCTGCGTGCGCCAAAACGGAACAACTTCATGCGTGATCAGAAGCCGACCGGTTACAGCGAGCCGCCGGTTACCCCGGCGCGGGTCGCCAGCCATGGGATTACGCCCGAAGAGTACCAGAAGATCATCGAAATACTCGGACGGGAGCCAAACTACACCGAGCTTGGGGTTTTTTCGGTTATGTGGTCCGAGCACTGCAGTTACAAGAGCTCGCGCCCCTATTTGAAACTCCTCCCGACGGAAGGTCCGCACGTCCTCCAAGGGCCCGGGGAAAACGCCGGGGTGGTGGACATCGGCGAGGGGTTGGCCGTGGTTTTCAAAATGGAAAGCCACAACCATCCATCCTTTATTGAGCCCTATCAAGGCGCTGCAACCGGCGTCGGGGGCATTCTGCGCGATATCTTCACCATGGGAGCGCGCCCTGTCGCCTCTTTGAATTCACTGCGTTTCGGCAGCATCGATCACCCGCGCACCCGCTATTTGGTCGCGGGAGTGGTCGCGGGGATCGGCGGTTATGGGAACTGCGTCGGCGTGCCGACCGTAGGCGGCGAGGTCTATTTCGACGAATGCTACAACTCCAATATCCTCGTCAACGCTTTCACCCTCGGCATAACAAAAAAAAAGCGCATCTTTACCGGCACGGCAAAGGGCGTCGATAACCCGGTCATTTACGTCGGATCGAAGACCGGACGCGACGGGATTCACGGCGCCACGATGGCTTCGGAGTCATTTTCCGAAGAGAAGGAGCAGCGCCGGCCCACCGTGCAGGTCGGGGATCCTTTCACCGAAAAACTGCTGATGGAGGCTTGTCTGGAATTGATGGAGCACGACTACCTCGTCGGCATTCAGGACATGGGGGCGGCTGGCCTCACGAGCTCATCGACGGAAATGGCCGAGCGAGGCGGCGCCGGCATCGAACTCGATCTTTCTCAAGTCCCGTTGCGAGAAGAGGGCATGACGCCCTACGAAATTCTCTTGTCCGAATCGCAGGAGCGGATGCTGCTGGTGGCGCGGAAAGGAACCGAGGACGACGTTAAACGCATTTTCGACAAATGGGACCTCGATGCGGTCGTGATCGGCAGGGTAACCGACGACCGCCAATTTCGCGCGCTCTTTCACGGCACGGAAGTCGCTCGCATTCCCGTCAGCGCGCTCACCCAAGAAGCGCCCGTCTATCAACGCCCTGCCTCGCCGCCGGCGAATTTGGACGAATGGCAGCGTCTGGACGTGTCAACCGTTGCCGAACCCAAGGATCTCGGCGCCGCGCTCAAACGGCTCATCGGCTCGCCGAATGTCGCCTCGAAGCAGTGGATCTATCGGCAATACGATCAATACGTGCGCAGCAGCACGGTTATCGCGTCCGGCAGCGACGCCGCGGTCATTCGGGTCAAAGGAACGGAAAAAGGTCTGGCCTTGACGGTCGATGGTAACAGCCGTTATTGCTTTCTCGATCCGTACGTTGGCGGTGTATTGGCCGTGGCCGAGGCGGCGCGCAACCTCGCATGCGTCGGTGCCCGGCCGGTTGGTTTGACGGACTGTCTCAACTTCGGCAGTCCCGAAAACCCCGAGGTCATGTGGCAGTTTGCCCAAGTCATTCATGGGATGCGCGACGCTTGCGTTGCGCTCCAGGTTCCGGTTGTGAGCGGCAACGTAAGTTTCTATAATGAAACCGATGGCGTTCCAATCTATCCGACTCCGACCGTGGCGATGGTCGGGCTTCTCTCCAAAGTCGAGCGGGTGGTCACCCCTTGGTTTAAATCCGCCGGCGACCTAGTTGTGCTTCTCGGACGGACCCGCGAGGAGATCGGCGGCAGCGAGTATCTCAAAGTCATTCATGGGATGGTCAAAGGAACTCCTCCTTGGATCGACTTGAAATTGGAGCGCGCGGTCCAAAATTGCTGCCTCGAAGCGATCGAGAAGGGAATCCTTCGGTCAGCGCATGATATTTCAGACGGCGGCTTGGCGGTGGCGTTGGCCGAATGCTGCGTCAGCGGTCCGGATAATCCGCTGGGCGTGAGAATCGACAGCCATGAGATGATTCGTGGCGATGCTTTGCTTTTTAGCGAGTCGCAGGCGCGTATCTTGGTGTCACTCGAAGACGAAAAATTGCCCGAGCTCCGGGAGATAGCCTCCGAGTATCATGTGCCGATGGAAGTCATTGGCAGGGTCAGTGAAGGCCGGTTCGTGGTCGAGCCGTTGCTGGAGCTTCCGGTCGAGGAGCTACGATCCATCTGGGCCTCCGGGCTGTCGGATCGGCTGAAGTGATCGGCATATAGCGGATGGCTTATGGCAATAGGGCGTATGGCAAATAGCCTATAGCTAAAATGGACAAATTCCACGAAGAATGTGCCGTCATGGGAGTGTACGGCCACCCGGAAGCGGCCAACATGGTCTATCTGGGTCTGTACGCGCTGCAGCATCGCGGCCAGGAGTCATGCGGCATCGTGACGTCCGACGGCAAGGGACTCATCTCTCATCGCCAGATGGGGCTGGTGGCCGACGTGTTCAAAGAAGATGTCATCAGGCGCCTGGAAGGGGCCAGCGCGATCGGTCATAACCGATATTCTACTTCTGGGGAAAGCCACCTCAGAAACGCCCAGCCCTTTGTCGTGGAATATTCCCAAGGGCCAATCGCCATTTCGCATAACGGCAATCTCGTCAACGGTGCTCTGCTGCGGGAAGAATTAGAGCGCGCCGGATCCATTTTTCAATCGACCTCCGACACCGAAGTCGTCATTCACCTGATTGCGACTTCCAGAGAGTCGTCGCTCATGGGCCGCATCGTAGAAGCGCTGAGCCGGGTGCGCGGGGCCTATTCGCTGCTCTTTCTCACCCTGGACCGCATGATCGCGGCGCGGGATCCGATGGGATTTCGCCCGCTGGTTTTGGGCAAATTTAAAGCCGGCAAGAACGAGGGCGCCTATGTCGTGGCCTCGGAAACATGCGCGCTCGATTTGATTGAAGCCGAGTATCTGCGCGAAGTCGAGCCCGGAGAAATCCTCACCTTTGGGGGTCCCGACGGCATGGAATCGCTCAAGCCCTTTCCACCGGCGCGCCATGCGAAATGCGTTTTTGAGTACGTCTACTTTGCGCGGCCCGACAGCAATCTCTTCGGCAACAGCGTCTACCAGGTGCGGAAAGCGTTGGGACGGCAGCTGGCGCGCGAAAGCGCGGTCGAGGCGGACTTGGTCACGCCGGTGCCGGACTCCGGCGTGCCGGCGGCGATCGGTTTCGCCGAGCAGTCTGGCATACCGCTGGAATTCGGATTGATCCGCAATCACTATGTGGGGCGGACATTCATCGAGCCCCAGCAGTCTATTCGCCATTTCGGCGTGAAGATCAAGCTTAACGCACAAAAAGAAGTTCTGCGCGGCAAGAGAGTCGTCGTGGTGGATGATTCGATTGTCCGGGGCACGACGAGCCGCAAAATCATCCGCATGCTGCGCGACGCCGGCGCCAAAGAAGTGCACCTCCGGATCAGCTCGCCGGCCACGATCAGCCCCTGTTATTACGGCATCGACACCCCCACGCGCTCAGAGCTGATCGCATCGTCTTGCTCGGTGGAGGAGATTCGTCGCTTTGTCGAGGCGGATAGCCTGGCCTATCTCAGTCGCGACGGCATGTACGTCTACTTCAACGGGGATGGGCAAGGTTTTTGTGACGCGTGTTTCACCGGCAACTATCCCGTTCACTTTGAAGACGAAGGGCACACCCGGCAACTCCATCTCTTCGAAGCTTTGAATCGGTAGCCATTTTGCGGCGCACGCTGCGCGTTGCCTGGAGCGCACTAGGCGCGTCCATGCTTGAATGGCCACACACCCAGACAACGCTCTACATACGTTTGTAGAGATGATTTGAACGACCCCAAGGCTATCGCCGTCGATAGCCTTGCTGCCGGTTTGAGTTTAACGAGGGAAAGTTTTTACTTTACGTGTCTGCTGACCAGTTTGGTCATTTCGAACATGGTGACCGTTTTCTTGCCACCAAAGATCGGTCTGAGCTTGTCGTCGGCGTTGATGTTTGTCCTTTTCTTCTTGTCCTGCAGGCCGTTCCTCTTGATATAGGCCCAAAGCTTCTTGGTCACCTCGGTGCGAGGAATTGCTTTGGTGCCGACGACAGCCCCGAGAGCTTCATCAGGTTGAACCGGTTTCATGAAAGCCGCGTTCGGTTTGCGTTTCTTTTTTGTTGCCATCTTTCCTCCTTGGAAGTGAATAGTTTAGGGTGCTTATAGCAGACGCCGATTTTTATTTCCACTGTTTTTTTGCCTTTTTCCCTCGTAAATTTTGGGTTTCAGAACGGTTCAGCATGGGCTCTCCATTACTGACGTCGACCACCACGCCATAATTCGAGCTGGCTTTCGCCATCGAAACATAACCCTGGCGCACGTCCTCGAACACTTTTTCTGCGGGGCGCTCGAGCGGGCTGCCGAGGCCTCCGCCGCCAGGACGCTCTAACCGCAGCAGATCACCGCGGCCGAGCCTGTGATCGCCGAAGCGTGAAGAGAGTTTTGTTTCGTCTGTTCTCCCCGGGTTGACGATACAGGCGCCCTTGCCGCCGGCCATGCCGCCGTCGCTGCCCCAGGGCTCGATAGAATGTTTATCGGTGCGCATTGAGAATCGCACCTCGTCCGCCAGGATGCGATAGTCGCGAACGAACCCTAGACCGCCGCGCCATTGGCCGGCGCCGCCGGAATCCACCAGCATCTCGAACCGCTCCAGTCGAGTGGGAAATTCCGATTCGATAATCTCGACGGGCGCGGTCTTGCAGTTACTCAGATGAAAGGCGGTGGCCGACACGCCGTCCTTCCCCGATCGGGCGCCGGTGCCGCCGCTAAAGATCTCGTAGTGCACGTAGGCGCGGCGGCTATCGGCGTCGCGTCCGCCGAGCACTAACGCAGCGCTGCCGGAGCCGCCGGCGATTCGCTTCGCCGGAACCAGGGGAGCGAGCGCTCTAAAAATCGCCTCCACGACAGCGAGGGCCGTCGGCATGTAGGTGTTGACGGCGGCGGGAAAGCGCGGATCGACTACGCTGCCTTCACGAAAAGTCGCCTCTACGACTCGCGACAAACCCTGGTTTATGGGAAGGAACGGATCGACTAACGCGACCAAGCAGTAAGCGCAGGCGGCCTTGACGAGCGGCGGGCGAATATTGGCCGGGCCGTCAGTTTGATCACTGCAGCCGGTGAAATCGAAATGAAGTCGTTCGCCCGCTTTGGTGATCTTCACGTGCAAGCGGATCGGCTGGTTGAGATTGATGCCGTCGTTATCGACGAAATTCTCACCATTGCATTCTCCGTCCGGCCAGGAGGCGATGGTTTGGCGCGCGCGGCTCTCGGTGTACGAGGACAAAAGTCGGGTGGACTCGAGCACCGTTTCTTTGCCGTAACGCTCCATAAGCTCGGCCATGCGCCGCTCGCCGATTCGGGCGGCGCCAACTTGCCCGCGGAGGTCGCCGATCACCAGCGCCGGAGTGCGGCTGTTAGAGGCGAGCATCGCTTCAATTTCCCTGACCGGTTTAAGGCGTGACACATATTTGACCGGCGGCAGATGAAGCCCTTCCTGAAAAATTTCCCGCGCGCTGCCTGAGCCGCTGCCGGGAACGGTGCCGCCGATATCGCTCTTGTGCGCCATGTCGGCGGCGAAACCGACCCACTCGCCGTGGTGGAAGATCGGCGTGAGCACGGCCATGTCGGGCGCGTGCGGACTGCCGCCGAGATAGGGATGATTGGTGATGAAGGCGTCTCCTTCGTGAATCTCCGCCGGCGTGTAGCTCTTCAAGAGACCCTCGGCGCAAGCCGGGAAGGCGCCCATGTGCAGCGGCAGCACGACATGCTGGGCGATGACTTCGCCCTCGGTATTGAGAATTGCGCAGCTGGCGTCCTGGGACTCACGAATGATGGTCGAGTAGCCGGTTCGAAACAGCGAGTTTTGCATCTCCTGGACGATACCGGCCAGGCGCGCCTGAATCACTTGCAAGGTGACGGGATCAACGCTCATAAGAAGATAGTCTCGAGTCTCGTGTCTCGGGTTTCGAGTTAGTTTCCGGATGCGCGTGTTGCGTCTTTGCGTGCTCTAGTTTCGAGCTCTTGACACTCGAGACGCGAGTCCCGAGACCCGAAACAGCTATTTTGTTGTACGGGCGCGAAGTTCACGTGTTTGCGCTTCATCAAGGACATAATCACCGTCCCGTTGCTCGATCGCGACGAGGTAAATCGCTTTGGCCTGTTCCGGCGTCACGTAGCCATTCCGCACG
>DASTOD010000686.1:0-6103 GCA_035762645.1 Binatia bacterium
CGATTGTTTGTATCCGACCCTTTTGGTAGCGTAACATACTATCCGATGATGACCGGACAAGAAAAGCTAAAAAAAATCCGTGAACAGCTGAGACAGAACTTCATCGAACGCGCCGACCTGATCGACGGCGCACTGGCGGCGCTGTTATCATCCCATCACGTATTGATCATCGGCCCTCCGGGGACGGCCAAGTCTATGCTGGCGGACGAAATCTGCCGCCGGATCGAAGGAGCGAACTATTTTCAATGGCTGCTCACGCGTTTTACGACCCCGGAGGAGATTTTCGGGGCGGTCAGCCTCAAAGCGCTGGAGCAAGACGATTATCGACGCGTCACGACCCGCAAACTGCCGGAAGCGCATATTGCTTTTCTGGATGAGATTTTTAAGGCCAACTCATCGATTTTAAACGCTATCCTTACCCTCATTAACGAGCGGGTTTTTCACAACGGGAGGGAGCTTGTGCGGGTCCCATTGTTGACTCTCTTTGGCGCCAGCAATGAGCTTCCGGAGGAGGATGAGCTGACGGCGCTGTATGACCGGTTCCTGGTCCGCTTTGTCGTCAACTACATCAGCGAAGATTTCCGCTTTCTCAGGATGTTGGAGGCGCAGACGCAACCCGAACGCACGACCTTGACTTTCGCCGAGCTGGAGGAGTTGCAAGCGCAGGTACGCGACGTCCCGGTTCCGTCGCACGTCTACCGCGGCATAACCGACGTCCGCCGCGAGTTGAACAAGAAAAACATTCAGGCTTCCGACCGCCGTTATCGCCAGGCGTTATCTTTGCTGCAGGCGCATGCCTATCTCGAAGGACAAAAAGAAGTGGCCGAAAATGACCTGTTCTTTCTCGAACATGTTCTCTGGCGCGATCCGGCGGAGCGTGAGCAGGTGCGCAACACGATCCGCGACTTGTTACTCGGTTATGAACAACAGATTACCGAGCTGCTTTACGAATCCCGGGAGATTCGCGATTCGGCTTTGCGGCCTTGGGAGACGAGCGACGAGCGCGCCCGGGCTCTCGTCGAATTTCACACCAAATTGCGCAATATCTTGGCCAAGGTGGACCAGATTATAGAAAAAGCCAAGCGGCTCGGCAGGCCGCTGGACCGGGTCGGCTCGGTGCGAGGCGAGATCGAAAAAATTCAGAAGCAGATGTTGGAGCAATTCTAATGCCGCCGAAACGCGGAACGAAGCCAGCCGCCAGGCGCATTTTCCGGCCGCTGCCGCCGAACAGCTGCTGGATCGAAAGCGATGCCTACGATCGGCGGGTATTCGGTCACTTACGATCCGAATCTCCCTCGCTGCGCCAGCTCGAAGAAACCGGCACCAGCCTTCTGCCCCATTTCGGTTCTCTGCTCCAGGACATCTTCTGCTTGCTGTTCAAGTACAATGTGGTCTTCAACCCGGAGAGTGAAATCTTGCCGAGCGCTCTCTTTAACGAGCAGGTGCTCAACAGCATTCGCCAGGGCACGCAATACGAATTTCTCCGCGAACAAACCGTTCTCAACGAAGCTCGCGCCGGCTTGTCCAGCCTGTTGATCGGCGAACGCCTGCTCGGCCTCATAAAGAGCGAAACGCTGCTTAACCGCCGCGACCTGCGCGACCTCTGGGACATCCGCAAGCAAGAAGAGATCTTCAAAGACAAGCTCGATGAACATGAGAACGCGGGGACTATTCCCGACGAGGATTTGTCCTCAGAAGGGAAAAAAGCGTTAGAGAAAGCCAAGAAGCAGGTCGAGGGCGAAGTCCAGGGAGCCGAAGCGCTGCTGCGGCATAAGACTGGCCAGCTCAAGGAAGATCTCAAACGCAATGAAGGGAACGCCAGGAATCGAATGCAGGCGGAAGCGATCAAAGTGGCGCAGCAGTTGGAAGACGCGACCGAAGACGCGGAGACCTGGGGCTCCACTATCGGCACCGGCGAGCGTTCGCCGCCGGGCGAAAAACTGGAGCTCGGACGGCGGCTAGCCGGCAACGAGAAGCTGAAGAAGCTTGCTCGCATGGTCGGGCGCATGAAGTTCCATGCCATGGCGCTGCGCAAGAAAGTCTTCGAGCGCTCGAGCGAAGAAATGTTGGAAGTCGAGCGCGGCGACTCCATTCATCGTCTCCTGCCCCATGAGATGCTGACATTGCACCATCCGGTGCTGCGGAAAGACTTTCAGCGCCGCTATCTCGATCAAGAGTTGCTACAGTACTCGCTTCGCGGCATCGAGGAGAAGGGCAAAGGCCCGGTGATTGTTTGTCTCGACGGCAGCTCCTCTATGGCCGGCGATAAGGAGATCTGGTCCAAGGCCGTGACGCTGACCTTGTTGGAACTTGCCCGCCGCCAGCGCAGGCTCTTTCGTTCGATCTGTTTTTCTTCGGAGGAGACGCCCTTGCAGATTTTGGACATGAACCCCGGCGATCATTATGCGATCGAAACCAAAACGGTGATGGATCTTGCGGAATACTTCCCGGGGGGAGGCACCGATTTTCAGCGGCCTTTGGATGCCGCCCTGGATTGCCTGCGCCAGACCCGGTATAAAAAGGGCGATGTCGTTTTTATCACGGACGGCGAATGCCAGGTAAGCGCCGACTGGGCCGAGGGCTTTCGCCGGGAAAAGGACCGGCTCGGCTTCTCGTTATTTTCCATCCTCATCGATGTCGGCCCGAGTTCGTTGGGAACTTTGAAGGAATTCAGCGACCGCATCACGACCATCAAGCAACTCACCGGTGACGACGCGAAAGAGATTTTCGTGAAGTTTTAGCTGTCGGAATCATACGCGTGCGGGCCAGTCTCGGGTAGCGTATCTCGCTTCGCGAGTCTCCTCCATCTACCCCGAGTCCCTCGCTACAGCCTTGTGGCTACTCGAGAAACCGCGAACCCCGAGTAGCCCGGATCGCGTATCGAGAGGTGTATCGAAGGCGGGTATCGAAGGCAACGCGAGACGCGGAACCCGAGACCCGAGACAGTAGAGGATTCATCCCCGGCCGGCCTTGCGCCCAAAAGCTCCGGCGCTAGTATGATGGTGCGATGGACGATTTTGTTATCTTTCTAAAAGCCGTAGCGGCCCACTGGTTTTGGATAACCGTGGCGGTCGTCGCCCTGCTCGTAAACGCCGTAATGGATTTCGACACCAAAGGTAAAATCACCCTCATCGTCGTTGCGATCGGCTCCCTCGTCCTCGCTGTCTATCTGGCCTTGAGCGATCAGTACCGGGCGTTCAGTGAGTATCTCTCGTTAGCGCTTTAGGGCGCGCCAGTCGCACTGGACATTTGTCAGACCTTGCAGTAATTGATCGATACTATTCTTAGAAGGGAGGCGGCATGACGACACTCATCACAGGTTTGGGACTGGTGGGGACCTCCTATGCTCAGCTCGCACTGAAACGGGGTGAAGAGATCGTTTTCTACGATGTCGCGCCACGAAAAGATTTTTTGGCGACCAAGCTTGGGTCGGCGAACGTCTCTGTGGTGCAGCGGGACGTGCGCGACTTGGCGGCGCTCATCGAGACGATGCAGAAACACAAAGTCGATACCGTGATTCATACGGCAGGCCTGATCGGCGGTAAAGTCGCGCAGCCGATCTACACGGGCCTGCAGATCAATGTCATGGGCACCATCAACGTCGCCGAGGCGGTGCGGCTGACGGGTGTCAAGCGTCTCGTGCAGATCAGCACCTTTGGCGTTTACGACCGCCGGCTGGAAGGCGACCGCCCCATCGATGAGACTTTTCATCGCGGGCCGGGAGAAGCTTACGGCAACTCGAAAGTCGCCAAAGAGCTGATGGTCGAAGCGTACCAGCGCCTCTATGGTTTCGAGTTGATTGTTCTCCGGCTGGCCAATGTCTACGGCGTTGGGCACTTTGCCGGCGGGTCGGGCGGCGGCGAGATGGTCCAGAACATGCTGCAAACCGGCATCAAAGGCGGCGTCGCGCGCATCCCTCAGGAGGTGGCTCGCGATTTTGAATATATCTATTATAAGGACTTGGGCCGCGCTCTCGACAAAGCTGTCACCGTTCCACTGAAGGCGCCGGTGACACTGAACATCGGCACGGGCGTCGTGATCAAGTTTGATGATCTCGTCGCGACTGCCGAGCGGCTTCTGCCGAACCTTCAGGTGGAACTGATTCCAGGCCAAGCTCCGCGATCGGCTAAACAGCCGATGGTGATCGACAAGGCCAAGCAGGTGCTGGGTTTCCAACCCGAATACAACCTGGAGGCCGGTTTCGCCGATTACATCAAGGAACTCAAAGCCCTCGGGTTGTCGTAAGTCGAATTCCTGCCCCAATAACCACAGTATGGTGATAAGACGCTCACATACTCACATACGACAACAACAGCAATCTCAGTTCTATAGTAGCAGTGGAGCCGTTCCGATTAGAAAAACTTGAGGAACGCGCTATCGTGAGTGCTGGAAAACTATTGACCGAGGAGATGCACCCACCCCAACTCGTGCCTCACTGTGTTGTACAAGCGTTTGTCGCCTGTCCAGAGAGGACAGCCTTGATGCTCCGCGAGAGCCAGATAAAAGCAGTCATAAGCAGTGGGTCGATTGAAGCGGCGAGCTAAAACCCACGCCGATTGTCGGATGGCTGGGGATGAAGGTAGGTGATGCCTAAGCCCGCGACAATGCCAAGGGCTTCATCCGCTTCACGATGCGTCAGCTCTTTTCGATAGACACAGTTTCGTAGTACTGGGCTGGTTTCGTAGATGAAAAGATATGGAGCTGCGATTTCCACCCCGGAACTCACCCAGCGCTCCCATTCAACTTCCGCCCGGTCGCTGTCTGGTTCGGAGAGGACGAGCTTGAGTGCCAGGCTTGCGTCAATACAGATCCTAGAGTCCACGGTCTCGTTGTTCGCGCAAACGACCTAAAAGCGTAGCTGAGTCAGAAAGTGTCTTTTTCCGGCGGCGATAAATCTTTCGCCGAAGGGACCTCGCTTGGGCCAGGATGTGAAACCGAACTTCTGGGATTTCTTTTCCTCGTTCTAACTGTTCAAGCTTTTCCAGGTCCTCTGCGCTAATGAGCGCCGCCTTGGGTTTGCCTCGCGATTCCAATAAAACGCGCGTTTTCCCGTAAGCCACCTTGTTAATCAGGCTCGAAAGAGTATTTTTGGCGTGCGCAACGCTAACTTTTTCTCGTTCCACAGTCTGGCCATAATAGGTATTATGGCAGTAAGTCAACGCCTCGGCGGTGCGCCTCAAGCCGTCTCAAGCGCTCGCCCAGTGGGAATCTCGACCTCTGGAGTTTCGAAGATCCTGTCAAGAACTTTGTCCACTTAGTCAACAGCGTCCCTGTCGATTCCCCATTTCAAGACCGTGCGGGAAATCCACGAGCGTTGGGGACACGAGCAGCGGGCCCGACCCGTAGTTAGAAGCTTAGCGTACCCCGCTTGCCGCTCCTGTATCCCGAGTACCGGATCGTCGAGCCGTCGGTTTCAATAATGATCGCGCCGTCTTCGTCGGTCCTCAGGATCTCCGCGCCGATTTCCCGATAGCGCGCTATCACTTCATCGCGCGGTAACCCGAAGCGGTTGCGCGCGCCGACCGAAAATATCGCCAGTCGCGGGCGAACAGCGGCGACAAAGCCGTTCGTGCTGGAGCCCGCGCTTCCGTGACGGGGCACTTTGATCACCGAACTGCGAAGTTCCTGAGGCTTGAGCTGCAAGACCTGCTCGTCTCGTTTCTCCACGTCTCCGGCGAAAAGGAGACGAACCTTGTCGAATTCCAGCCGCAAGACAACGGAGGCATCGCCGCTCGCCTCGCGCGGTGGATGGACGGCGCATATGCTGACGCGCTCGATGACTCGACAGGGCCATTGATCGCTGAGCGTCACCCGCTCGAGCCGCGCTTCTTTGACCGCCTCCTCCAACTCTTCGAACCGGCTCGTCTGGCCTCTCACGGGCCCGGACCAGAATTCCGCGGGCGCAAACTCCTTGACGATGGCGCGCATCCCGCCGTAATGGTCCACCCGCGGGTGGCTGACGAGGAGATAGTCTACCTTCAGAATCTTACGCGAGCGCAAGAACGGCGCGACGATCCTCTCCCCCGTATCGAATTCGCCGGTGGCCGTGCCGCCAGCGTCAATCAGCAACACCTTTGATCCCGGCAGCTCCACCACGGCGGCG
>DASTOD010000687.1:0-2684 GCA_035762645.1 Binatia bacterium
ACTCCACGGCATCCGCTAAAACGGCAAGCATGAGCTCCTTTTCCGGTGCGATCGGGCCGCGGCTCGGTGTCGGTCCAAAAAAGAGCTGGCCTAGCCTATTAACAATTCGACTAGACGCCGATCACCTGCGACTCGAGATCAATTTTCCGCCCCGGCTGATTTTCTTCAGTTTCCGCTTTACGTTTTTAAGAGAAAAATCTCTCTGGCCCCGCTTGGTATCGCATCTCTGCCGGGGTGAGCGCTGTCGCAGCATGCCGTGACGAATGTAGTCCGGATTCAAACCCAAGGCGTCACAGATGTTCTTGAAAGAAAACGGCAGCTCTTCGTCTTCAGCAAAAATCCATTCTTCAGCCTCGCGGAAAAGCCGCGTTCCGACCGCGTCGCGCGCGGTGGAATACTTGTAGAAGCACTCCACGGCATCCGCTAAAACGGCAAGCATGAGCTCCTTTTCCGGCGCTATCGGCCCGCGGCTCGGCGTCGCTCCAAAAAACAACTGGGTCACCAGCGGGTCCGCACTGAAAAGATGCCCTAACTCATTCATCATAACAGCTCCTTTATCACAAGAGCCTCCGTGGATGCAGCCCTGAAAGCGATCCCCAGGGCAGCAACTATAAAACATCCGCTTTTCCAGAACGATATCAGGAAAAGTTATGTATCTGCTTGAGTTATTTTAAGACTGCCGGACGGCGTAATTTGATGGTGGTGAACGAGTTGAATTTAATGCGACAACCGGCCACAGCCGGCGGTTTCGATTGCGGTCGAATCGGACGAAAGACTGTTGAAAACCCAGCGTGAGAGCGACACCGCCGACGGCCAAGGCGATCTTTGCACTGACCGGATGTTCAATCTTTGGCCCTCTTTCCCAGTGCGTCACTTTTCCGATGATGAACCGAGAGGTGGCCGTGGGTGGATAGCTGTCCTCATCAGACTGAGCGACCGGGCCGCACATGGTAACGAGAAGGACCAGGGCAAGAATTCCCCGGCAGCCGGTAAGCCAGGCTGAAGTGGTCCGGCCGTATATATGAACCGAAGCCATCGCAGCGGAGCCTACCGAACCCGCGAGCGGCGGTCAAGAGCCCAGTTCCCACGGCTTTTGACACAGAGGGTTTAAGGGTGGTAGACAAGACCCGCAATTTGCAAAATCTTCGCGGCGCTAATTGTTGATCTTGCTAATTCCACAAGTCGTGGTAAGGCTCTCGAAACACGAGCGGCGGTTCGCGTCTGCGGCACAGAAATCTCACTCGATCGCTCGTATCAACAAAACTGAAGGATCGTACTAGACGAATCACGTTCGGAACTAGACCTGAGGGAGGCGCCATGGCGACAAAACGTTTGGCTCGGTTGTTTTTTACTGACGCAGTTCTGGTTGTAGTCACTTTACTGTTCGTGCCGGCATCGGTGTTTCCGCAGAGCAAATTTTTTCAGGGCAAAACCATCACGATTATCCAGGGCCGAGATCCCGGCGGCACTGGAGATCTCAGGGTGAAAGCCTTGTTCCCTTTCTTGCAGAAGTACATTCCGGGAAACCCCACCATTGTAAGCGAGTACATGCCCGGTGGCGGCAGCCGCAAGGCAGCCAATCATCTTTTTAGAACGGCGCGTCCCGACGGGCTTACCATCGGAAACCTGAGCTCCGCCATGGTTTCATTGGCGGTCCTGGGAGAATCGGGAGTGCTATACGATATCGATAAATTCATCTATTTAGGGTCCCCTTACAGTACTTACCATGCCGTTTTTATAACCAGGAAAACCGCCGGCTTAAGCAGCATAGAAAAACTCCAGGCCGCCTCCGGAATCAAGGTTGGGGCTCAATCCGTGGGTTTTTCAACGTACAACGAAGGACGTCTATTCGCTTACCTTCTCGGCCTTAAAGACCCAAAGTTCATTGCGGCCTACGGGGGAGCTGAGCTCGATCCAGCTTTAGAGCGCGGCGAAATCGATGGGCGCGCGACCGGCCCGGACACTCTCCTCCAGCGCAATAGCGAGTGGCTCGAAAAAAATTTAGTGGATATCCATGCGATCATGGAGACTCCGGAGGGGGATAAGCATCCCCATCCCCGGTTCAGACGACTTCCGGAGATCGAGACCTTTGCCAGATCGGATCGAGAACGCAAAGTCGTTCAGCTGCAGCGTGCCTTTAGGGTAAGCGGCACACCTTTTGTGCTTCCTCCCGGAACCCCCAAGGATCGCGTGGAGATTCTGCAAGAGGCTTTTCGCAAGACTTATAGAGATCCCGAGTTTTTCCGCGAGTACAAAAAACTTACGGCGGACGACCCGACGCCTCTCCTGCCCGAAAATCACGAAAAGGCGATTCGAGAAATTCCACGCGATGCCGAAGCGATCGAAGTGTTCAAAAAGCTTGTAGGCGCCGGACCTCTTCCACCTCGCTAAGAGATGGGTTGTCATGAAGATGATGGTAATCGAGCCGGGTGAAGGGAATTGATATGGAGATCTCGCTGTTCGATGCGGCGCTAAAAGGTTTTCTTAACCTGCTTCACCTCAAGGTGTTCCTGGCGATGCTAGTGGGGGTGAGCATCGGCACGGTCACGGCCGTGGCGCCCCAGGGATTGGGGATGCCGCTGGTGTACGCGATCTTGCTGCCGGTGGTGATCAAGTGGGAGCCGGTAACGGGGATTGCGCTGTTGATTGGGGCCAGCTCGGTGAGCGCCATTTGCGCCGCCTAT
>DASTOD010000688.1:0-3045 GCA_035762645.1 Binatia bacterium
TATTTCATAAAAGAATACGAAGACGAAACGAACCTCCGCGCCTATTTGCTGCTCGACACAAGCGCCTCGATGGATTATGCCTCCGACGGCGTCTCAAAATTCGACTATGGCTGCACGCTCGCGGCGTCGCTCGCCTATCTGGTTCTAAGGCAGCAAGATGCCGCCGGGCTGGTGACCTTTTCCAATCGCATCGAAGCTTTCATCCCGCCGAAGTCCAAGCGCGACTACTTGACGCAGATTCTCCGTGCGCTCGAAACCCGCGGCCCCTCGGGCGAAACCGACGTGGGCAAGATCCTCGAAGAGATCGCCGGCCAGATTCGAAGGCGCGGCATGATCATCCTGATCTCCGATCTCCTTGACCAACCCGAAGCCATTCTCAAGGGGCTGCGTCACTTTCGTTTCAAGGGTAACGACGTCATCGTGTTTCATATAATGGATCAAGCCGAGCTGGATCTTCCGTTCGACGGCAATACCCTGTTCGAGGATCTGGAGGATCTCAACTTGAGGGTCGTGGCCGATCCCCGAGCCATCCGTAAAGCCTATCGGGCGGTGGTCGAGGAGTTTACCGGGCAAATACGCAAACAGTGCCACGACCATTCCATCGATTACCAGCTGATCTCGACCGCCACGCCCCTGGATCGAGCTTTGACGAGTTACTTGAGCTGGAGGGGCTGACGGGCATGTCGGTTTTTTTTCTTCACCCTCTCTATCTCTTTGGTTTGCTGGCGGCGTCGCTGCCCATCCTCATCCATCTGTTGAACCGCCGAAAGCTCAACCGGGTCCGTTTCCCGGCGGTGCGGTTTATTTTGCTTTCGCAAAGGCGCATCTCACGGAGTTATCGGCTGCGGCACTGGTTACTGCTTGCGCTGAGAACGCTGGCGGTGGTTTTTCTCGCATTACTGCTCGCCAATCCGGTGTTTCAAACCGGCGCCGGCCTGTTCGCCGGCGGCGGGCCGGTTTCCCTTGTCGTGCTGCTGGATAACTCCCTGAGCATGACTTGGAGCGGCGACGGGACCGGCTTCAAACAGGCGAAAGAGGCCGCCCGCCTCCTCCTCTCGTCTCTCCAAGACGGCGATCGCGCCGCCTTGATCCCGACCCATGTTTCCGGTGGCGAACCCTTCCGCCTGAAGGGCGAAAAACAAGTGTTGCTCAAAGAGCTCGATCAGGTGGAGATCAGTGACGGAACCGCAAACTTTGCCGCGGCGCTGGCCAAAGCTTACGAGCTGCTCAACGTCCCTGCGGCACAAAAGGAGATCCGGCTGATTACCGACATGGGCCTCACCGGCTGGGATCAGTTTTCCACCTCTTCGCTGAAACAATACGATCCATCCATTCCAGTGAAGGCGATTCGAATAGGGAGAAAGGGCAATCCGATCAACGGCACGATCCGTGAGATCCGGGCAGGGGGCCAGGGCATCGGCGTTGACTTGCCATTTTATGTCGAGGCCACCATCGACAATTTCGGCGCCGCTGAAATCAAAGATCTCCTCGTTCAGCTCAGCATCGACGGACAGAATAAAGAGCAGAAGCTGATTTCCGTTCTCCCCCACGGCGAGACCACAGTGGGCTTTCAGACGCGGCTAAATCGGGCGGGGTCTCATGTGGGTCGAATAACGCTCAAGAAGGACGGGCTGGCCGGAAATTCCACGGCCCATTTCGCTCTCGAAGCGCAGGACAAGATCAAAATCCTTGTCGTCGATGGCGATCCCCAAACCTCGCTCGCGCAGAGCGAAACTTTTTTTCTCACCCGCGCGCTCAACCCCACGGGCGAGCGGGAGTCCTCGGCTTTTCTTCCCACCGTGATCATTCCGGAGGGGTTGAGTGGAACGCCGTTGGATTCGTACCAGGTGGTCATTCTTTGCAATGTCTCGGCATTTTCCGATGCCGTCGTTTCGAAACTGCAGAACTATCTCCGCCAAGGAGGCGGTCTTTTGATTTTCGGGGGAGATCGACTGCACACGGAAAGTTACAATCTGAAGCTGGCCCAATCTTCGCCGCCGATCTTGCCGGCGCCGGTGCGGGAGAAAAAGGTGGGCGCGGAAGCGACCGGTGAGAAAATTCAAAGCCTGGATCTCACCCACCCTGCGCTGCGCGGTTTTTCGGACGCCATTTTGCAGGAATCCGTAAAATCGGCGCGCGTCTGGGGCTACTCGCGAACCAGCGCGCCGGCAAAATCGGCGTTGATGACTCTGGCCAACGGTGACCCGCTTCTGCTGGAGCAGAAAACGGGTTCCGGGAAGGCGTTGTTCTTCGCCGCCACCGCGGACCGCGATTGGACCGATCTGCCGGTAAAAACCGCCTACCTGCCACTGATTCAAGCGCTGACCCAATATCTTGCCGGCGGGAAGAGAGGCTCACTCGATTCCGGCATTGTCGTAGGAAGTCCGAAAGACATTTCCTTGCCTCCCGCTTACGTCGGCAAAACTTTGAGAATCACCAAGCCCAACAAACAGGTGAGAGAGATTCCCGTAGCGGCCGAGAAAACTCGAGCCGCGGCTAATTTTTCGGAAAACGATCTGGCCGGTATTTACAGCCTGGCTGTGCCGGAGGGTGCGGAGAAGGAAAGCGGCCTCCCGTCGCTGTACGCCGTCAACTCGCCGTTTCTCGAGTCGCGCCTGGAGGAAATCAGCGAACTCGAGCTTCAGGCGAAGCTCAGACCGATCGGCGTCGAGGTCCTTGCGGCCGAAGCGTTGCAACAGGGAGGGAAGCGAACGGATCTCGCTTTTCCCCTGTTGGCGCTTCTCATTTTAACTTTGCTCCTCGAAGGTTGGATGGCGCAGAGGTTTTGAAAGTGACGGAACTAATTCGAGCTGAGGAATTCACAGTATGAAACGCCGCACTTTTATCCGCCTGCTATCCCAGAGCCTGGTCGCCACAGCGCTTGTGCCACGAAGCGCCCAGGCCACTCATCCCAAGGAAAAGCGCCCCCTGCAATTTGTGTTCGCGCAGGTCAGATACCGCGGCGGCGATTGGAATCCGCATCCATTGGCCGTGACGCCGCTGATGGAAGAGCTGATACTGCGCACCAGCGTCGAAGCTCCCACC
>DASTOD010000689.1:0-6459 GCA_035762645.1 Binatia bacterium
AGTCCGCGCAAGAACTACTGTTGGACGTCAGGATCGCGGAAAGTTCTCGGCTCTATAAGCTTTATCTAAACCACGAGAAGAAAATTTTGGGCACCGCGGCGGTCGCCCTGTTTCTGTTGACCTGGGAATTGGTCGGAAACACTTTTCAGTTGATCAATCCCATGTTCATGAGCGCTCCGTCTCTCATCTGGAGCGCCGCAATTCAGCTTTTTACATCCGGCGAAATATACAACGATCTTTACGTCAGCGGCATCGAACTGTTCTGGGGGTATTTCCTGTCGGCCGCTGTCGCTATTCCTTTCGGCATCATGGTGGGTTGGTACAAGAAGATGAGCCACATCTTCGATCCCTTCATCAACGCCATGAACGCGACCCCCCGCGTGGCGCTTTTGCCATTGGTCATTATCTGGTTGGGCATCGGAGTCCTCTCGAAGGTCGGGATTATTTTCCTGGGCGCGGTCTTCCCCATGTTGATCAACACCCGTGACGGCGTGAAGACCACGCCACACAATCTTCTCACGGCCGCCAGGAGTTTTGGCGCCTCGGAATGGATGATCTTTAAAACGGTCGTTCTCCCTTCCACCATCCCTTTCATACTCACTGGATTACGACTGGGCCTTGGGAGAGCTATCGTGGGAGTCATGGTGGGAGAGCTTTACGCCGCGACCGCCGGCATTGGTTTCATGATCACCGTCGCCGGCGCCACCTTCCAGACCGACAAGGTGTTCGTCGGCGTCCTCATTTTCGCGCTGACCGGGATGATCGGTATGGAACTGCTGACCCGAGTGGAAAGCCGGTTCAGTAAGTGGCGCCCCAAAGTGGGAGCGACGGAATAGACGCGCGGTTCGGCGCTTTCGATCTCCAAAAGGGTCCACCCAGGCGTGGGCCCTTTCTTTTTTCCACGCTCCGGTTACTCCTCGCCCCTGACTTACCCCAATTTGACAGGCCCTTGCCCTTGGGAACAAGCCGTCTTAAATTGACGCTCAAACCAAAAAAGACGGGAGCAGATGAATGGGCGTAAACAGATTACGATCGGTTCAACTCTTGGCTCTAGGTCTAGCGGTTCTTCTCACCCTTTCAGGATGCGGCTACAACGAGCTCCAGGGGTTGGACGAAGAGGTCAAAGGCAGCTGGGCTGAAGTGCAAAATCAGTATCAGCGCCGCGCGGATCTGGTGCCGAATCTAGTCGCCACGGTCAAAGGCGCCGCGCAGTTTGAACAAGAGACGCTGCAGAAAGTCATTGAAGCCAGAGCCCAAGCCACGTCGGTCAAACTGGATGCGCAGGCGCTGAGCAATCCGGAAACATTTAAGAAATTCGAAGACGCGCAACGAAATCTCTCGGGCGCGCTCTCACGCCTGCTGGTTGTGGTCGAACGCTACCCGGATCTCAAGGCAAATCAGAACTACCGTGATCTTCAGGCTCAATTAGAGGGAACGGAAAACCGCATCGCCGTCGCGCGCAAACGCTACATCGAAAAGGTCGCGGAATACAACAAAGCCGTTCGTTTCTTTCCCACTAATTTGACGGCGAAATACCTCCTCGGCCTCGAAACGCGACAGACTTTCACCGCCGAGGACTCGGCGACCAAACCTCCCGAAGTTAAGTTCTAGGCCAAATTTTTGAGATCTGTGAGTCGCGCAAAGGCCGCCGTTTGTAACTTCGACCCCTTCGGCCATGCTCAGGGTAAACTCCGGGAGAAGTCCTTCTCAGATCCCTCGCATTTGCTCGGGATGGGCTTGGCCTGTCACTTTGCGCGCTCGGCGCGTTGGCCACGATAAAATGAAATGACGCCGGTAACAAAACCGCACCTCTCGCGCTTGTTCGCCTCGGGATCGGTCTTTGTTCTAATCCTGAGTCTCGGCTCACTTGCATTCGCATTGGACGTGCCGCCGCTGCGGGGCCGCATTAATGATCTCGCGAGCCTGATTACAGCGGACGCCGCCAAACGCCTCGAAGAGAGCTTGGGACGATTCGAAAAGGAGACCGGACATCAGATCGCCGTCCTGACGATCCCAAGTCTTGAAGGAGAAGACCTGGAAGGGTTCAGCATCAGAGTCGCGGAGACATGGAAAATCGGACAAAAAGGGGTTGACAACGGCGCCATTCTGCTGATCGCCCGCGATGATCGCAAACTTCGAATTGAAGTAGGGTATGGTCTTGAAGGCGTCTTGCCCGATGCCATCGCGAGCAGGATTATACGGGAAGTGATTGTCCCGCACTTTCGCAGCAACGATTACTCCGGCGGTATCGAAGCCGGGGTAGACGCTATGATGAAAGTCACCCGAGGGGAAGATATTGCTGCGGCCCAGTCCAAAAAACCGCAGCAGCCAACATTTGTAGTAGCCGGCGGCGCGTTGTTACTGGCGGCTTTTCTGGCATGCGTCATTGGCATGACTCAAGCCACACTCCTGCGCGGCGCCTTCGGCGGCGCCACAGCCGCTGCTATCGTCGCCGCGTTGGGAGCCTTCTCAGTCGGTTTGGGACTTTTGCTGATTACAATCCTCCTTGGTGCGTTATTGGGCGGTTTAAGCAATTTTTATGCGCGCCAGAGTTGGGGACGCACATGGAACGTCAGAGGTCGTCGTTACGATGACTACTGGCCAAGAGATACTTTTCGCGGCGGTTTTGGCGGAGGCGGATTTGGCGGAGGGGGCTTCGGTGGCGGCGGCTTCAGCGGAGGAGGCGGCGGCTTCGGTGGGGGCGGCGCTTCGGGAAGTTGGTAAAAAGATGAACGCCGAGACTTTTTTTACCTCCGAAGAACAACAGCGGATCCACCAGGCCGTCATCGCAGCCGAGAAAAAAACCTCGGGTGAAATCGTCCCGATGGTCGTAACCTCAAGCGCGCGTTACGCGGAAGTGGAAACTGCAGGTCTGGCAATCGGGCTGGGGGTCGGCACCTTGGCAACTTTTGTGTTGCATGATCCCTGGAGCTGGATGCAGTCACAACTCCTCTGGCCGCTGGCAGGGGCCGCGCTCGGTTTTGCCGGCTGCAGCGTGCCTGCCGTCAAGCGACGCTTGATTTCGAAGGATCGAATGGAAAATGCCGTCGATCTCCGCAGCCTTGCGGCCTTTGCCGCCCACGGGCTGCATCACACAAGAGCGCACACGGGAATATTAATACTCATTTCTCTATTGGAACATCGTGTGGAGGTGCTGGCGGACAAAGGGATCAATGAAAAAGTTTCAGCGGGCACTTGGGACGATATCGTTCATATCATCACGGCGGGACTCAAATCCGGCAAAGCCTGTGATGCGTTCTGCCAAGCCATCGAGCATTGCGGCGAGATTTTGGCCGAACACTTTCCCCGCTCGCCGGACGATCAGGACGAGTTGGCGAACAGACTCGTCACCGGACGCTAGCCCCGGATTATTCACGGACAGCCGTGAAGCACCGACACTGCATTTCGAGCCGACGGGGGCGAGCCTTTCCAGCCGCGGTCAATAAGCCTGTGCCTTGTAGGCCCCCGCCCGATCCGCTCCAATAGTAGTTATTCCCCCGCTCGGGCCTGAACGCAACCTCCACGTCCCTGTGACCGCGGCCTCCAAGGCTCGCCCCCGTCGGCCTGCCTGGCAAGAGAGGGAAAGCCGGGACCGATCCGAAAGCCGGCGCACCGAGACGTACGGTGTCAAAGAGCAGAAAGATGACAAGTTAGCCACCGTGACCGGCGCTTGAGAATTCACGGTACGCCTACTTACCGGCCGCTGACGGTGAAAGAGATCTCCGGAGACTCGGTGCGATTGGATCAGAGAGGCAGAGGTGCATTGCGCCGGCTTGAGGAGCGGCCCGGCCTTCTCCTAACCTGAAAGATGAGGAATAATCCGGTAGTAAAGTCCATCCCGAAGATTTTTGCACAACGGGACCTAAACCGGGTCGGATTCCTTGCTGACGAACTCGCGCAGGGCTCTTTCATCGAGCGCACATAACTGGAACCACAGGCGCGTCCCCGCGCCGACCAGCAGCATAAAACAGCCGGTCGCTACCAAGGCGAATTCGAAGCCCCACATCTCCACCAGCCAGCCGACGATCAGCGGCATGAAAAACGGAGAGATATTCCAACCCATTCCCGTGCTGGCCATGGCCATCGAACGGTTGCTGGCGTGGCTGAGCGCCGACGCCTGCACCTGATACAAAAGGTCCATGACTCCGCCACCTGCCCCCAACGCAATGATGCAAAGGCTCACTAAGAAATATTGGTGCCAAATACCGCTCCCGATGAGCCCGATGCCCAAAAGGACCATTCCCACAGCATAAGTCGGTTCTTGTCGTGCCGGGGTAATCAACACAGCTATGAGCAAGCCGATGGCGATCGGCCCCGCAGCGCGTAGCGACACGGCGAGCCCGATCCACTCTTCCCCGTAATTGAGGTAGGCAAGATACAGCGGATAGATCGACGCGCACATCGCCTGCGGCAAAGCGGCGGCGCCGGAGCCGGAGATAATCAACCACGTCTGCGGATAACGGAGGAAGCGCCCAACTCCTTGAGTGATTTGCCATACGGTGCGGCCCTTCGGCTTGGCTTCCGACGGCGGAAGGGCGAGGCTCAAAAGCGTGCAGGCGACTCCTAAAGCCGACAGAATCAAAAACGAGGGATGATACCCAAGATACGCCACCATGACGCCGCCCAGAATCTGGCCGAGCAAGGTGCCGGCGTAGTTGGCGGCGGAGAGCCTGCCGAGGTTCTTGCCGACGTTGCTGCCGGCCAGTTGGCTCGCCAATGACTGGGCCGGGATCCAAAATGTGCTCCGCGAAACGTTGGCGACAATGAGTACGACTATCAGAGAAATGTATCCCGCGGCTCCGATCAGAATCAGCGACGCGATCGTTTGCAGCAAGTAACAGCCCTGCAGCACGCCACGCTCGCCGAAACGGTCAGACAGCGCGCCACCAACGAAGCGTACCACCAAAGTCGCGAGCACGGGCACCGCTACGATACTGCTGATTTCCAATATCGAAAACCCCAGGTAGAGAGCGTATAGGGGAGTGATGACATGCATGATGCCGTTGCACAGGCACCAGAGAGCGGCGGTGCCGAAGAGCAGGTCTTGAGCGTAGCTCTTGCGAAGCGTCATCGTTGATATAGAAGATCGGACACCCCCGAAAGGATTGTAAACAGGGGCGCGGTCCTCAAAGAAGAAGCAGACGAGTTGAACAAGGATTGAGGAAATTATTGTTTACGGAGTACTGTTGACTTTCGACCGGTTGAATCGTGCTGAACCTGAAATGACAGCCAGCGGGGGTGCAGGTTCTGATAGTCCGCTACCCTTTCTCAATCGAGCAAAACGTTTTTTCATCCGATCAACCTGAATGAGATACCGCGACAGGCTGTGAGTTCCACAACGCTCGCCCGGCGTTACGCGGAAGCCTCGCGTGACGAAAGTCCCTCCCCGCTTCAATCCGCAGAGGTGAATCACGGCAGCCAACTCCTGTTTTTGAGCCAGGCTCACCCTTGCGGTATTGCGAGGAGGCAGCGTATTGGCGACGCTTTGGTGGAGGTAACCGGCGGTCATTTCGATCGAATGGCTCGGAAGGGTCCGGCTATAGAAGCTGTTGAACCAGCAGGAACGCAGGTCGTGCCACGGACCATCGGTCACCACATTGTGATCGCGGATGCAATACTTTCGGGCCTCCGCGAACGTTCCGTCGGTGATTTGAAACATACCCAGCGCACTTGAGGCGGGACGATAAATCTCGAAAGGGTTCCACGACCACCGCCAGCGCCAATAGGTGCGAGCGATAGGGTTTCCGTTGCCTTCCACTTGAGCGATGGCGGCAAGAAATTCAGGCGAAAGAATGCTTGTGGAATGCTTCTCGAAAAGCGGCCCGTAGCTCTCCCACGTAGACTCTGGGCTCTTTGACAAGGAGGCACTGATCGGGGCCAAGAGCTCACCGGGCTTTCGAATAACCTGATAGATCCAGTTGAGCACGAATAACCCGCCGATCGCCACAACGCAGACAATGGCTCCCCGCCAGCGGGAGCGGCTGAAGCTTCCGGACTTTCTCCTGATATTTCGATGCGTTCCACTATAGACGGCGGCCGAAATCATCAACCTCTCTCGATTATCCGTTAACTATGCTGGACTGAGGCTGCCCTTTCCTATTTCGAATGTCAATTGGAGTTATTTCAGTTGGCTGGCGCAGAGCCAGCTTCGGCGAGACGGCGTGCGGCACGCAAATGTAAAATCTTTATACAGTTTGATGCCAGTAAAGTTTACGTCAAATCGGATACTTCAATAGCCCACTCGAGCGCGGGTGAAATGTGTAAAGAAGGTTTCCAAAATCAGCTTTATGCGCCGCAATCACACTTAGCCTTTTCAACCGGTTACATTCTGGCATCTCTATTGCGGGAATGCTTTGAGTAAAAAATTGGGCGACTCTGATGACCGGTTCTTTCGTCCCCGTTGTCTGGGGCCACTTCATCTATAATCTGTTGCTGCAGGTATTCGACGCAGTTTTGACC
>DASTOD010000690.1:0-12541 GCA_035762645.1 Binatia bacterium
GATGCTCGCTTCGGTGATGCCGAGGCCGGTGCCGCCGTATTCTTCCGGGATCAGGGCCGCGAGCCAGCCGAGCTCCGACAGTTTGCGGACGAAGGCTTCGGGATATTCTTTTTTGCTGTCGACTTCGCGCCAGTAGGAGTCGGGAAATTCCCGGCAGACTTTGCGGATCTCATCGCGGATCTGGAGTTGCTCTTGTGTTAGGTTGAAATCCATCAGCTCCTCCTATATTTACCGCCTAGCGGCTGCTTAGGAGCGGCCCGTTAATACTAGCGTAAAGGCTGCAGAAAGGGGAGACTCATGGCGGTGAAGCCCGGTTGGGAAGGCCGTTTCTTCGAGGACTTTGAAGTCGGCGATATCTATCGCTGTCGCTTGGGGCGCACGGTCACCGAAGCCGATAATATTTGGTTTACCTTACTGACCAACAATACGAATCAAATTCACTTCAACAACGAATACGGCAAGCGAACGGAATTCGGCAAGTGTCTGATCAATAGCGCTTTAACCCTTGCGATCGTCGCGGGCATGGGAGTGGCCGATGTGAGCGAAAACGGTATTGCCCTCGGTTGGGACGAAATCAAGCTGCCTAATCCGCTCTTCGCGGGCGATACACTTTACTCGGAATCGGAAGTACTTGAAAAGCGGGAGTCCAAATCTAAGCCGCAGTGGGGGATTATCAAAGTGCGCACCCGGGGCATCCAGCAGGAAGGGAAGATCGTCATCGATTATGCGCGGAGTATCATGGTTTGGAAAAAAGCTCACGCGCCGAAAAAAGATCTATTCCCTGAAGTAAAAGATAGCAAGTGAACCAACATTGAACTTTGAACGGTTGAACCTTGAACCGGGGCGATGCAGTTCCAGAGTTCAAGGTTCAAAGTTCAAGGTGAAGGCGAGGTAATGTGGCAAGTCGTTCAGAAACAAGGCGCGCGCTGGACGGAGTTAAAATTCTCGCCTTCGAGCAGGTTCTGGCCGGCCCGTTCGCGACCTGCCTCCTGGCCGATATGGGGGCGGAAGTCATCAAGGTCGAGCGGCCCGGTGTCGGCGATGTCATTCGCGGCTGGGATTCCGTCGTGCGCGGCCTTTCGTCGGGCTACGTCTGGCTCAATCGCAACAAGCGAAGCCTCACGGTCGATGTAAAAAAACCGCAGGGTAGAGATATCCTTCAGGCCTTGGCCAAAAGGTGTGATGTCTTCTTCGAAAATTACGCGCCGGGCGTCGCCGGCCGGCTCGGCCTTAGTTACGAGAAATTGAGCGAATTAAATCCGCGGCTGATTTACTGCTCGCTCTCTGGATACGGGCAGGACGGGCCCTATCGAGACGTGAAGGCTTACGATCTCCTCATTCAAGGGGAAGGAGGAATCATCGCCACGACCGGCTATCCGGAAAAGCCCGCCCGCGCCGGCATCGCCATCGCCGACATCGCGGCGGGGATGTACGCGGTCATCGGGATTCTCCTGGCCCTGTTTCAGAGAGAAAGAACAGGGCAGGGGCAGCTCATAGACGTATCCATGCTCGACGCTATCGTTTCATGGCTCGGCTACTTCCCGCATCATTATTGGCACGCCGGCGAAGAACCGGCGCGCGTCGGCATGCGCCATCATTACGTGACTCCCTACGGTCCCTACCTGGCGCGGGACGGCGAGTATGTAAACCTGGCGGTCGCCAGTGTTTCGGACTGGGAGATCTTTTGTAAAGAGGTCATCGAAAAGCCGGAGCTTCTGGACGATCCGCGTTTCTCCACGGTAGAAGGCCGCAGAAAAAACCGCGGCGTTCTCGAGCAAACCATCGAAAATCTATTCCTAGAAAAAGATCACAAGCATTGGCTGGAGCAGCTCAAGAAAGCGGAACTGCCGCATGGCATCGTGCGGGGGATCGCTCAAGTCCTGGCTCATCCGCAAGTCGTCGCGAGAAGACTGATTCGCGAAGCCGAATCCCCCGTGGGTAAAGTCCCGGTGATTGCCAATGCGCTCAAGATGTCGGAGAGTCCAGCGCGCTACGACCGGATCCCTGCGCTCGGCGAAGATTCCGAAGCGATTCTCAGCGAGCTGGGCTACGACCCGAATTCGATCGCGCAGCTGCGCCGCGATAAAGTCATCTAGATTGGGATTACCGATGCGTAAGCCTGTTGTCGGAGTCATGGGCGCTTCCGAAACTGACGCGCTGACCGAGGCCGACAAAATCAAACTCAAGGACGTTGCGGAGCGGCTCGGAGCCGTTCTCGCGATAAAAGACTGTATTTTGGTGACTGGAGCGACTACGGGCCTCCCGGAATTGGTTTCAAAAGCCTTTCGCAATCGAGGCGGTGCTTTCGCGATAGGCGTGTCTCCGGCGATGAGCGCGAAGGAACATGCGGAGCGTTACAGATTGCCAGGGGACGCCGTGGATATGATTGTCTATACCGGATTTGGCTTAAAGGGGCGCAATGTTATTAACGTGCGATCGGCCGACATCGTGCTGTTCCTCGGTGGAGCGACCGGCACTCTCAACGAATTCACCATCGCCTACGATGAAGGAAAAATAATCGGAGTATTGGAAGGAAGCGGGGGAGTCGCCGACCACATTCGGGAAATCATCGATTTCTGCAAAAAACCGACTCGCGGAATGGTTATCTTCCATGGCGATCCAGAGACCCTGATCAGCAAGTGCTTAGAGGCGCTCGCTTCTTCCGAATCCTAGCGTGTAGCGAGACCGATCGCCCGCCCCCTTAGCCGCGTTTTTGCTTGTGCCGAGCGATGTAGTCGCGCGCGAATTTTTTAAGGTGCTCGCCGGTGAGGCCGATCTTCACGGCCTCTTCCAAAGCTTTGTCCTCGCTCCAGTGCTGCTCGAGCACGCGATAAATCATCATGAAGGCACCGACTCGGTTGGCACTGGCGCAGTTGATGAGCATGGGGTGATTGGACGAATTTTTTACGAGCCGAATAAACTCATCCGCCTGCTCCGCGCGCGGGGCGCTGGAGACGACCGGGATATTGAAATACCGCATTTTGTTTTGTTCGACTGAGGCGCGCTCGCGAAAGAGGTCAACGCCTTCATTGGCCACGCGCAGGCTCAAGACCGACTGAAAGCCGCTGGCGGCAACTTTAGCATAGGCCTGGTTCGTAGGTTGGCCGCCCGTGCTGAAATTATCGTCCAGGCAAAGCACGCGCGGCACATCGTTTTTTAGATATTGTTGAATCCGATCGAGACGCGAACGGTCGGCGGCTAAAATTTCTGCGGCGCCGGCGACCGCGCATAAAAACATCATCGCGACGGCCGGGGCGAAAATTTTATTCATTCTACTTAAAGTTTAAAGAGAGCTGAAGCGGTCCTGCCCAATATGGCCACTCTTTGCTCCGGCGAGCATGGCGCTTCTCGGATCATATCCAAAGATTCGATGATGTTTGCTGCGGTTTTGCATTCGAGCGGGTAGTCGCTGCCGAACATGATCCGGTCGGCGGTCGTGACGTTGAAGGCGGCCGCCATCGCCGGATGCCAGGCCCCGGTCCCGGCCGTGTCGAAGTAAAGCGACTGGAATAACTTCTCGAAACGCTCGGATAGGCCGAAACGCTTTTGCTCCGATTGGGTCTTTAAATATCCCTTCAGCTCGCTGGAAACCTCCGCGCCTTCGGGCTCGAAAAAGGCCATCATTCGGCCCTTGAGGGACGACACGGCCCCTCCGAGATGGGGCATGATGAAGCGCAGACCTGGAAACCTGGGCAACACGCTGCACATGACGCGCACGATCGCCTGAGTAGTCTCCAGGGGTCGAAAGACGCATCGATCGAGGTTGTAAATGGTGTCCGAGCCTATCGGCTTCGACTGCGGATGGATGACAATCGGCAAATCATGGCGCTGGATGACGTCATAGAGTGGGTCCATCATCGGATCGTCAAGCTGCACATGGAGATGGCAAGCCAACAAGGCGACGGCCCGCAGTCCCAACTCATCGATACCCCTTGCCAATTCCCGTTTTGCGGCATCTGGCTCATGGACCGGCAGGTGAATGGCGCCCCGGAAGCGAGCCGGGTGTTTGCGCTCGACTTCGGCGATGCCGTCATTGAGCATTCGCGCGACATCGGTTCCCATGACCTGGACTTGGTCCGTGAGGATCGATATGGATACGCCCGCTTCGTCCATAACTCTTAGGTGGGCATCCAGGTCCTTACGGGAGGGATGGAGCGTCAGGCTAATCTCTCTGGTGACAATGCGCCGCCCGCCGGCCTGGACAGCAAGCCGGTCAAACAACAATCCCGGCATGTAGTGATGATGAACGTCAACAACCAGTTCGCTTGAAGCCACAGGGACTCCTTACTGGTTTTTTTGCCGGCGCGCAATCCGGACTACGGGTTTTGCGCTGTTAGATCTGGTTTGTCCGAACGGAGCCCCGCCACCGACAACTAAAGCCGGCCACGGACGCGCGGTACGGTCGTCCGTGGCCGGCTCGCAGAGGCTATGTTGTGGGTCGTGGTGAGACGATCACAAAGCGGGCACGGCGGTTCTTTTGCCAGCAACCCTCGGTTTTGTCGGCGCACACCGGTATCTCTTCGCCGTAACTAATTGTCGACAACCGATTCGCGCCGATCCCGAGTGTTATTAGATAGTCCCGGGCGGATTCCGCTCGTTTGGCGCCCAGCGCCAAGTTGTACTCGTTGGTGCCGCGCTCATCACAATGGCCTTCAATTTCAATCCGGGCCGACGGATTGGCTTTCATCCATTGGGCATTGGCGTTCAGGGTCTCGCGCGCATCCGGTGTGAGATGGGCGCGATCAAATTCAAAATAGATGTCCTTTACCGGGCTGGAGGAAGGGGTGGCAGGGCTACGACCTTCCCTCAGTGCGTCCAGACTGGTGTCGCCTGTGCTTAGGGCGGCGCGCGCTTGCGATTTGTCGGTAGCTTTTGTGGCGTTTGGGTTTTCGACGGTCCAGGCCGTTTTAGAGGAAGGCTCCGGATTTGTCATGCCGCCTCCTTGGCAACCGAACAGAGCTATAGAAATTGCCAGGCCCCAGCCCAGCGTAAGTCTCCGCTTCAACATAACGTGGATCTCCTTTCTGACTGACGAAAAGTGGTAAAAAATACCCTATTGTGTATCATTCACCATCGACCCGTCAATTAAAAATAATCCTTTGTATTCGATTCCCGTCTTGTTCAATCCCTGTTTACTGCTAGCATCCGACTAAAAGTCCTATGATCATCGTGCTAATCGGCGTCGCAGGGTCGGGAAAGACAACGGTGGGGAGGCTGCTGGCTCGGCGGCTTGGCTGGACATTTTATGAAGGCGATGATTTTCATTCCCCGGGAAACATTGCAAAAATGACCAGAGGTCAGTCTTTAGATGATGAGGACCGAAAACCTTGGCTTCGGGCCATTCGCGATTTGATTAATAAAATAGTCGAACGAGGGGAGAACGCTGTCATTGCTTGCTCCGCGCTAAAACAGTCCTACCGCCGATTTCTCGTGGCCAGCGGGGAGGTGGTTTTTGTCTATCTCAAAGCTGAAAGCCCGTTGGTACGGGAGCGAGTGAAGCGGCGGGTGGGCCATTTTATACATCCGGCTCTGATTGAAAGTCAGTTCGACGCTCTTGAAGAACCGGATGACGCCTTGCAGGTAGATGCCTCGTTATCGCCGGTCGAAATCGTTCGAATCATTAGAGAAAAACTACATCTTAAACCGACGACACGGCGACATGAGCGGCCCGGGCGCTATTGAAATAGGATATTCCTTGAAATAGCGTAAGGCAGTTTCGAACTCTTGTGGCTGCACGAAAGGAGGGGTTATGCGTCCTATTTGTCTGGCGATCACGACCACCATCTTTTTGGGCGTATTTGTTGCCGGTTTGCCACTGCGAGGACACGCCGCCACTCTGCTAACGCAGGAAAATGCCAGTCGCGTTGCTAGCCTTCGCAACCTCAAGATCGGGAAAGATGGCGAGGTGTCCGGCGAGGTGGTCAACCATTCGAAACAAACGCTTCGCGATGTCCAGCTCCAAATCCTATATTCCTGGCGGTGGAAGGATGAGTTTCGCCCCGGCACCTCTGATCCGGGGACTGCGGCGCACTACGTCATAGACAAGGAAATTCCGCCGGGCCAGAGTATACCGTTCAGGTACAAACCTTCGGCTCCTCTGCCTTCTCGAGCCGATGGTCATTTCGAGACAACCGTGACTATCGCGGGCTTCGCTGAAGTATTTCGATAAGACGATCAGCTTCCGGACCAGCAGGTCCGGTGTTGTTCAGTCCAAGCTCTTAGTGACGGTCTGTTTAACCTTGAGTTGTTGTTTCGGCATTGAAACGGGTCGAAGCGCGCGACGGCTGGGGAGCCATCTCGTCGGTCTGGCCCCGCCGGTAATTACAATGAACCGGCCGACTAGTTTGGCCTCGTGGCTCTTACGAAGCTCCTGGTATCGCTCATATAACGCGATCTCTTTTTCAGGGCGAGAATAGGGATCTTTGAACGCCCCGACAATTTGCTCCAGGAGACGGACGACCTCTAGGAGATGTTTTCCACTTCTCGAATCTGGTTTCTTCATGTAAAGAGGCGTAACGCAAAAGCTATGCACACCTGTAAGCTCTCGATTTTACAAGCGATACCTCTGTAGCCCGCTAACAAAAAACGTCATCGGCAACGGCGAGCGGCACCGACTAAGGAGACAAGGAGACCGAGAGAGCGTCTCTTGACATCTCTTATGCCGGCTGGCATAAGCTCCCGAATTAACACAAGGCGGCGCGCAAAAAATGAATCATCATTGCAGGAATTTACTGCTGATTGGGTTATTGATTCTCTTCCAATCTACGGCTCAGGCCAATGACCCGATTCCCTTCGTACCTTCGCCAATGGTCGTGGTCGATCGGATGCTGGAGCTGGCCGAGGTCGGTCGCGAAGACGTCATCTATGATCTGGGAAGCGGGGACGGCCGCATCTTAATCCAGGCGGCCAAGAAATACGGTGCCAGAGGCGTCGGTGTCGACATGAACCCGCAACTGGTCGACCAGGCCAAACTCAGGGCCGCCGAAGCAGGCGTCAGCCACCTGGTCGAGTTCCGCGCCGGAGACGGGCTCAAAGTCGACATATCGGAGGCGACCGTGGTCACGCTCTATATGTTCAAATGGTTTAATAACCAAATGCGGCCCAAACTGCAGCGGCTAAAGTCCGGCTCCCGGGTCGTTGCGCACGATTTTGACATCGACGATTGGAAGCCCACCAAAGTTGAACACGTAAACCCAGACTCTGACCCCGCAGGCGAACTTCTCGAGACGCGCACGCTCTACCTGTGGAAGATCGCGAAGCCGTCCGCTGAACCGTAAGGCAGTATCTGAGCTCTGTTCACTAACGATTCGTAACCTTGGCTGGGGCTATCAGGCCGGCGTCACTGGGGCGGTCCGTACAGGGTTTTACTCGGTCGCGAAACGAAACGCTCAGCGTCGTTTCCGTGACGCTTCAAGGATCGCCCTGGTAACCGCTACGACGGTCGGAGGATCGTTGCTGAGATCTTTGAACGGCGCGAGACGCTCGAAAAGATCGGCGGCCGCATGATGAAAACCCGTCGGTAAACCGGCGCGCTCAAAGGTTGCGGCAATCTCTCTCATCTCACCGACATATCGCCATGCCTTCGGCGCCGCCACGGCAGCGGCCCGAAGACTGCGCCGCGCGAGATCGGGCTGCGATACCGACCATTCGGCGAGGAGAGCTTCATCGACACCTTCGTGTGTCGCGAGCGCGCGAATTGCCAGGATCAAGCCATCGCTGCATTTGGTCCATGCCGCATAGGCGATCTTGAGAGCGGATGCCGCCCCCGGCTCAGCGCCGATGGCGCGAGCATCGAGCATGCTGGCGGAAAATAACGCGGCGATTTCTCGGGCGCGGGCCCCGGATAAATAGAGGCGCGTTGTTCCTGCTTGTTTAACCGGGGGGCCGATGATGCCGCCGTCGACGAAATCTGCGCCTCCTTCGGCGACGATTTGGCCGATTTGTTCCGCGCTAGCCCGGGAAATCGCGTTGGCGTCCACATAGATTCCCTTAAACCCGCGCTGCGCAACAGTTCGGGCGACCTCCAGGGCCGCGTGCGGTGGGCAGACCGAAAGAATCACGTCGCTCGCCTGAATCGCAGCGCTTAAAGGCCCCACGTCAACGAGGCTGGCCTGCTCAGCCCGTTGTCGGCTGGCCTGGCTGCGTTGATCTGAGGCCCAGATCACGCGAGCACTGCTGGTAGCGGCGGCCGCGCCGATGGTCACGCCCATGTTCCCGGGATGTAGTAGCGCGATGGTCTTGAAGTCTACCATGGTCCCTCCTCAGCATAGTCGGTATCAGCGTCAGTTCGTCAATCGCCGGCGCACGCCGGCGCGCGCCCATAAGAGAAGCAAGAGCGATATTCCGATAAGATAAGCAGCATCCCAGAGAAGAATCCAGGAAGGTCCGGTGAGGAATGCCGCGCGCGCCAGGCGCACAGGGTGGAGCAGCGGCAGCAGCTCCGCTACCCAGAGCCAAGGCGTCGACACCCGCTCGCGAAGCGGGAAGAAAATATCGGAGAAAAGAAAGAGCGGCGTCAGGAAAAGCGTAAAGTAGTAACTAAAAAAGTCGATGTTCGGGATGCGCAGGGAAAAAGCCATGCCGATAGCGGCAAAAAGCAGCCCCGCGATAGGGATCAGCGGCAGAACGAGCAGCGAAAAGGGCAGTGGAGCCAGGCCGGCAACAACAAGCACCAGGAAGAAACAACCGCCGTAGATCGTAGCGCGCGTGATCGCCCACAACGCTTCCCCCAAGAGAATGTCATCCGGCTCGATCGGGGTCGTCAGCATCGCGTCATAAGCCTTCTCGAACGTCAACCGCACGTAGACGTTATAGGTAACTTCGAAGCTGGCGCCGTTCATCGCCGCCACACAGACCAGACCGGGAGCGAGAAAGGAGATATAAGAGGTGCCGCCCATTTGTGTAATGTACGCGCCCAAACCTATTCCGATAGAGGCGAGGTAGAATACCGGCTCGAAAAAATTGGGCAGGAGATTCCACTTCCAAGTGCGCCGGTACATGGCGGCGTTTCGTTTCCATACGGAAACGGCGTGCGGCAAGGAGACACTCACAGGCTCGCCTCCAGACGCGTTCCTGTGAGCGCGAGGTAGACGTCTTCCAGATTCGTCGGGCGCACGATCAGCCCGCGCCGGTCGCTTTGATCGTGAAGGCGGATGTGTCTGCTGAGGGCGGTGGCATCGTCGAGATAAATCATCAGTCGCCTACCAACCCGCACTCGCCGGGCCTCGTTCATTCCGTTCAGCAGCGCCGGCTCTTCTTCCGGCGCGCAGTCGAACTCGACGGTTTCCGAGGCCAGATATCGTTCGATGAGCCCCGTGGGGTGGCCCTGATCGATGATCTTACCTTCCGAAATGATCGCGACGGAATCACAGAGGCGCTGGGCCTCGTCCATATAATGGGTCGTGAGCAAGACTGTGGTTCCGGTCGCTCTCAACTCTCGAATTCGCGACCAGAGAGCCAGGCGCACAGCCGGATCGAGTCCCGTGGTGGGCTCGTCGAGAATCAAAAGTTCGGGCCGGTTCATGAGTGAGAGCGCGATGGCCAGGCGGCGCTGAAAGCCACCGGAAAGATTGCGGACGGCGACGCCGGCATGCGACCCGAGATCGAGAAAGCCGATCAGCTCATTGATCCGCGCCGAAAGTTCCGGTTCGCGTAGCAGGTGATAACGGCCGAAGACGCGCAGATTCTCTTCGATCGATAGCGCGTCGATCAGCACATTCTGTTGCAGGGTCACACCCAGCCGGGAACGAACGGCGCGCGGGTCCTGCGTAATGTCGATGCCGAAAACGCGGATCGTTCCGCTGCTGGGCCGCGTCACCCCGTAAATCATGCGGAGGGTGGTTGTTTTGCCAGCGCCGTTGGGACCTAAGAGTCCGAAACAGAGTCCTGAAGGGACCTTCAGATCGACATTGTCCACGGCAATCCGGCTGCCGAAGCGCTTCAGGACTCCACGCGCCTCCACGATCAAAGGAGAGTTTGCCGCCCGAGCCGCCATGCGTCCAGTATAGCCGATTTGAAACAGCCATCTAGCGGGCGGCGAAAACACCTCATAGGCACTGCCGCTGTTTCGGGTCTCGGGTTCCGAGTCTCGGGTGAACGCGAATCGGCGCTGCGCATTTGAGCGGATGAAGAATCTGTGAATTAGGGCTCGGTTAAGAACGTGAGCTGGTCGGCGTGGTTAATCAAAGCCGAGCCGGGGCCATTTGTCGCAATCGCTCCAGGTCCACCTTCACTCCAAGACCAGGCGCGTCCGACAGTTTCACCTGAGCCGCTTTGACCGCGATTGGACTGCAGATCTCCTGTCTGCCCGAACGTAAGAAGCCGGTCATCTCGCCGCCCCTTTGGGCATTTCTCAAACAGGCATGAAGATGCATCTCGGCAGAGGACAGAATCGAGGTGCAGGCGCTTCCCTGGCCGATGACCACGGGAAGATTCCGCGCCGCGAAGACTGCGGCGGTCATCAGGCCCGTTTCGTATCCGCCGATATGGGTGAGCTTTATTTTAAGAAGGTCAGCCGCATCCGCCGCCAAGACCGCATGCGCGTCCTCCGGCGAGCTCACGCTTTCCTGAACGGCGATAGGGATGAACGCCGTCCTTCGTAGCTCGGCCAAGCTCTTGTGATCGGCCCGCGCCAACGGCTGCTCGGCATCAGCGATGCCGAGCGGGGCCAATGCATCTAGAATTTCGCGCGCCTCGAAAAAAGAGTAGCAGCCGTTCCCATCCACGCGGATAAGACAGTCTTCTCCCACGGCATGGCGCACGGCACGCACCCGCTCGATGTCTTTCCGCCGGTCTTTCTGGCCGATTTTGATCTTGAAGATTCCAAACCCCTGTTCCCGAAGCCGCGACGCATGCGCGCCGATAGATTCGGCTCCTAAATCGAGCCCCAAGCCGCCCACCAGATCGATGTCTCGGCGATAAGGACCTCCTAAAAGCCGATAGAGAGGAACACGATGGAGCTTTCCCAACGCATCTAACAGAGCCGTCTCTATGGCCGCCTTCGCCGCTGGATGGCCATAGCGAACTTCACGGAGCCTTTGAACGACGGCGGCGTTGTCCTCCAACTCCATGCCCGTGATGGCCGGGGCGAAATATCTGCGGACCATAAGGTCCATCGTTTCCAACGTTTCATAGGTGTTGGCGGGTCGCCCTTGAGTGGCTTCACCCCAGCCTTCGATCCCGTCATCGGTCTCCAGTCGAACTATCAGAGTCCGGCAGTCCTCGAGAAAACCCGCCGCGCCGCCGTAGATCTCGCGGACCGGCAGGACTAGAGGATAACTTTCGATCCGGCGGATCCTCATCGTCTTCGCTGTTTCAAAAGTGAGCTCAAAATGGACACATCTTTGACCTTTTCCAGGCGATCGACGGTATCGATGAGGCGCTCGAGCGTCTTCTCTTTTATTATGGGAGCGGTAAGTCTCCTTGCCTTATCGGCGATCTCCTCGGTAGTGAGAAAATTCTGCGGCGTGCCGCGAAAGTGGACCACGAGCGCGCTGAAAGCCCTCCCGTCGATCAATTCGACGCTGACCCGTGCCGCGCGGTCCCAATGCTTCTCGATGATTTCGGAATCCTCTCTAAGCTCGATTCGGCGAGCGAGGTCACGGATCTTTTCATCCCGGACTCTGCGATCGTTGAAAGAGCCTGGATCCCTGGGGTCGTCGAAAAGGCTGAGAGCAAGGCAGAAAGGAACGCTGTACTGGGCGGCCATCAGATCCGCCGGCTCATAGATGGCGTGGTGGCTGACGAGCCTTTCCATTCCAGCGACAACGATCTTCTTAACGTCCGCCGCAGAAAATCGATTCTGCTCGAGAATTCTCTGCAAAGCCTCGATTGGAGCATGCGCGTTAATATGGCAGGCGTAGCGTTTGATGCAGAGATTGAGGGTCTCATAATCCTGACCCAGACGATGGGTCAGATAGGAAGGATCCGGATCGGTAGAAAAGACACGGCAAAAACCAAACTCGCCCTCAAGCACGCTCTCGGGGCCGGCAAAGCCCCTCTTCGCCAGGAGGGCGGCGTTCACTCCTCCCTCAGCCGCCTTACCCAGATGAAGGCGTTTGATCATCGCGCCTTCCCGGCAGCGGGAGAACTCGAGCAGCCCTCCGGAATAGGAGCCGGCGATCCCGAGGGCGTGGACCATTTTCCTTTCGTCAAGACGGAGAAGTCGACCGGCGGCCACGGCTGCGCCGAAGGTGCCGGTCAGGGCCGGGGCATGAAATCCACGCTTCTCGAGCGAGTTGCCGGCGGCAACGCCAATCCGCGACATGACTTCACAACCCGCAACGAAGGCCACGAGCAAAGCCTCTCCACTCGCCTTTCTATCTTCAGCCACGGCCAAAGCGGGAAGGAAAGCCGTCGCGCCGGGATGAACCCCACCTCCGGGCTGGCGCACGTTATCCAGCTCAAAGGCATGCGCCATAGCGCCATTGGCCAGGGCGGCCTTGGGCGCCGCCGTTTTCCAAGCTTGAGCAAAAACAGTGGACCCTCCACCGGCGCGTAGACTCTTTACAAAATCGATCACACTACGACTCCAGGGCTTGGC
>DASTOD010000691.1:0-6138 GCA_035762645.1 Binatia bacterium
ACTTTGCGCTGCTGCAAATCGGCGCCGACCACGAGCGGCTCATTGCTCTCAGGCAGGGTAAAATTCAAGCGGCGACGCTTTCGCATCCGGCCTTCATCCTGGCACAGCGGGCGGGGTTCAGCGTTCTCTGGGATTTTTTCAAAGATGTAGTTTATCCCTGGAGCGAGATCGCGACCACGCGCGCGCAGGTCCTGCGAGATCGTGACCTGGTGATGAGATACATGCGGGCCCATACTGAAGGAATCGCGCTTTTCAAGAAAGATCCTGATTTCGCCAAGAAGGTCATCAAAAAAATGCTTCGTTTGGACGATGACTCGTTGGCGCAGGAGTCTTGGGAGCTGTTCGCCCAACACCGTCTGGCCGCTCCCTACCCCAATCTCAAAGGCATGAAAACGAGCTACGAATACGTTGCGATGACGCGGCCCGATATATACAAGCACAAGCCCGAAGAGTTCGTTGATTCGAGCTTCGTCGAAGAACTGGACAAGAGCGGCTTTATCAAGAAGCTGTACGAGAAATAAACAGTTCTGCCGTCCAAGAAATTCTCTTCCCCTTTGAGAGACTGTGTCGCAACACGCGCATCACCATCGGTGTCATGCTGAGCAGAGCGAAGCATCTCGTATATTCACCTGTTACAAAGATTAGATCCTTCGGCTACGCCTCAGGATGATATTACGACACAGTCTCCGACGGCCAGAGATTACCCCGTCACCAGCACCCCGGCGCCTTGGATCTTGCCGGAGCGTAGTCGCTCTAAGGCTTCGTTAGCCTGTTCCAGTGAAAAAACTTGAATCTCGGTGCGTACCGGAACCCGCGGCGCCAGTGCGAGAAATTCTTCGCCGTCGCGGCGCGTGAGATTAGCGACAGAGCAAATCGAGCGCTCCTGCCAAAGCAAGGAGTAGGGAAAAGAGGGGATGTCGCTCATGTGAATCCCGCCGCAGACGACGATCCCTCCTTTGCCGACCGCGCGGAGAGCCTGCGGGACGAGATCGCCCACCGGCGCGAAGATTATTGCCGCATCCAACTTGACCGGCGGCAGGTCGTTCGAAGCGCCCGTCCAAAGCGCGCCCAGACCGCGAGCGAATCGCTCGGCTTGTTTGTCGCCAGGTCGTGTGAAGGCATAAATGTCCCGGTTCTGATAACGCGCGACCTGAGCGATGATATGCGCCGCTGCCCCGAAACCGTAAATGCCTAGCCGTTTTCCGTCGCCCGCTTTCACCAAGCTCCGGTACCCAATCAAGCCGGCGCACAAAAGCGGCGCCGCCTCGGTCACCGAGTAAAGATCTGGAATGCGGAAACAAAACCGCTGATCGGCAACGGTATAGTCTGCATAGCCGCCATCAATCGTATATCCGGTAAAGCGGGCCTTGTCGCAGAGATTCTCCTGGCTCCATAGACAATACGAACACTCGCCACAACTCCAGCCGAGCCACGGAACGCCAACGCGATCTCCGATGTCGAAGCGCTCCGCCCCTTCGCCTTTTTCTTGCACCGTCCCTACGATCTCATGACCTGGAATCAGCGGAAGTTTGGGCCGAGTCAGCTCGCCATCGACGACATGAAGATCGGTCCGGCACACCCCACAGGCATGAACCCGGATCAAAACCTGTCCTGCGGCCGGCTTCGGCACCGGCAACTCCGCTTTGCGGAGCGGCTGCCCGACTTTTTCGAATAGCATCGCGCGCATGATCTTGATTATGTTTATCGAAACTTAGCCTGGAAGCCAATCTGGGAACTTGTTTGCTTTACACGCATGGCTTGTTGCGTTAGATAGAAGTCCTATGGACCGGACATCAAAACAGCTTAGAAAAATGATTGGCGACTGGTCCGCAATCGCCCATGACCGGGAACTGGTCAAAGCCTTGCGCGAACTGAGAGGCGAGTTCGATCGGTGGGAGCGCGGCGAGATCGATCCGATCGAACTAAGCGATCGGATCCACAAGTTCCACCAGGGGCCGGCGCGAGACCTGTGGGTGAGGTACACCACGAATCCGCTGGACCCTCAGGTCGCTTATGCTGTCGCAACCGGAATCCTCTCAAAGGACGAGATTCCTGCAGAACTGCTCCAACACCTCACGAACTGGCTCAACTTTTATGAAGGGTTGCAACGAGAGAGCGAGAAGGACACTTAGATCCAGCCGCGATCCGCGCTGTCCCCCGCTCCTGTCACTCCAGGCTTTGCCAACCAATGCCATAAGGGACCTAGCGTTATGATAAAAATCGGAAGAAACTATCCGTGTCCATGTGGTAGCGGCAAGAAGTACAAACGGTGCTGCGCGGGTAGGGAGGCCCAGCTGAGACAAAAGCCCCTGCCTCCAGGTCGCTTCCGTTACGAGCACGGGAGCTACGGCGGGCCGGGCGGATACATGCCATCGATTCTGTGCTACAAGGAAACCGCACCAGAATCGTGGGTGGAGCACTTTTGCCTTGTGAAACCCGACGCGATGTTCGCTGAAGAGAATTCCGCTTCCGAAGCTGCCGAGAACCACTTAGCGGAGGCACGCGCAGTCATGGATGCTGAAAGTGACATCCACGAATTTGCGCTGTCGCTCCGTCATGAGGGATACAAGAGTGTCTCTGATTTTCGTCTGGCCAGAGATTTTAAAGGAGCGTACATGTCCGGGGACCACCTTGCCTTGAAAGAACATAACGATTTGTCGGAACCATCCGACGATCAGAGTGAGCGAGTGGCGCGGATCTTGTCCGAATGGAACCCTCTGGGTGATGACGCGGACAGTGTCACAGACAGTCCACCGGTTAAGATCGAACCATTGAAGTGAGGATTTAGTCGTGGCTCATGAAATCTATCGGATTGTCTCGTTCGACAAAGTAGCTCCGTTCACTCTGCGAGTGTGCTTCGACGACGGTATCTCTCAAGTCATCGATTTCCGCCCCGTATTGAAAGGGGAAATGTACGGACCCCTGCTGGACCCATCAATTTTCGACCAGGTCCGGATCGATCCGGAGGTTCATACACTCGTCTGGCCAAACGGCGCCGACTTTGACCCTGCTATTCTCCATAACTGGCCCGAGTCGAGTCCTGCACTCAAGGCTCTGGCAGAGAAGTGGATTTCTGCAAAGCAAGATACGACAAGAGCCGACAAATAAGCTGACCCTCTGTTCGTCGCTGCCGGAAGTTTTAACGTTATCGGTTGAAGCTAGTTAGTGAGGCAAATCGAAAAGAGTAGCCCATGATTGGTGCAATCGCGGGCGACATCATCGGCTCGGTATACGAGCATAACAATATCAAGACGAAAGACTTTGAGCTTTTCAACTCCGGTTGCTTTTTCACTGACGATAGCGTCCTCACGGTGGCTCTGGCCGATGCCATCCTGACCAACAGGGATTACGTGTCGCTGATGAAATCCTACTATCGGCGTTATCCCGATGCTGGATACGGCGGCTTCTTCCATCAATGGGCGCGCTCTGCACAGAGTCAGCCTTATAATAGTTGGGGCAATGGAGCTGCCATGCGGATCAGCCCCGCCGGATTTGCTTTCAGTACCATCGAAGAAGTTTTGACGAGAGCGGAAGCGTATACCGAAGTAACTCATAACCATCCGGAAGGGATAAAAGGGGCTCAAGCGGCAGCTTCGGCTATCTTCCTAGCCCGAACAGGAAAGACAAGGAACGAAATCAAAGAGCACATTGAAACGACTTACGGCTATGACCTGTCCAGGACCTTAGACGAAATCAGGCCCACCTACGGATTTAACGAATCCTGCCAAGGCACAGTGCCGCAGGCAATCACTGCCTTCTTAGAGTCGAACGACTTCGAAGATGCCATTAGGAACGCAATATCGTTAGGAGGAGACAGCGATACTCTCGCCTGCATAACAGGCGGGATCGCAGAGGCGTTTTATGGAGGAGTTCCTGATTTCATTGTTCGCAAAGTGATGGGGATCCTTGATAAGGATTTGAGAACCGTTACGTCCGAGTTCATGGCCGCGTACTGCAGAAGCGCGGTATCCCGCGGCACGTAACGTCACAAAATTTGTTGTCTTAAGAGCGCGGCTCACAATAGGTTACATTACTCGCGAGTCTAACACGCGCGTTGAACCCTTCGTCGGAATTTGGGGATCGGATAACATTTATTGCTTGAGTTGCTGGATGACTCCGTTTCTTAAACATTGATTTCTGCCGCGTCCCAGTTAGAATACTTCCATGCAACGACGATATACGGTTGTCTTACAAAAGGGCGATGACGGTTGGTGGACGGCTAACGTCCCTATTCTTCACGCGACAGCGCAGGGGCGTACACGCGCTAAAGCTTTAAAAAGAGCTAAGTCTCTGATCCGGTTTGCGTTGGATACGATTCACAGTGACGGTGCAAAGCCACCCATTGAAGATCGTACGAGCTTGGAAGTCGTGCGGGTCCAGGCCGCAGTTTGAACCTTCCTGCCGTCAGCAAACCTCGCTTTGTTAGAGCCCTTCGAAAGCTGGACTTCATTCTTGAACATCAAAAAGGTAGTCACCAAAAGTGGCGCCATCCCGACGGACGCTTCGTATACGTGTACATGCACACGCGGGAAGACCTTCGCCCCTCCGCTTTAAGAGCTATTCTTCGCGATGCTCGAATTTCGGAAGAAGAATTTCTGAAAGCACTATAGGCGCTCACTCGGAATCGCATAGTTTACTTGCCGTGAATAAAAAAGTACTCTGAGGCCGACCGCTCGGTATGGGGAGAAGGAAGGACATTCCCTATTTCCCGTATGGCAGCCCTCAATACCAAGACATCAGACGTCTTGGCCGATGTTGTCTCGCGAGTCATCGCGGTTGGCGCGAGTGAGTTCGAGGTGGAGTACAAGGACGGAGAGGAGAGAGTATTTGCCGTAAGTGGTTTGGTCGGAGTTGGGATCGCCGCCTTTAGATCGCAGACGGAGAAGGCGAAGGCGTTGCGGAAACAGTTGTACGAACTTAGAAGAAAACGAAAAAAGATCACGCTGTCTGGGACTGAGTACCAATTGCGGGTCGAGATCTTCGATTCGTTCGGCGAGGATGCATTTCGCGTCATGATCACGCGGAGCTAACACACTCGGCGACAAACTAAAAGAATTGCTGGCAGTGATGCTATTGCCGCAAATGTCCTAAGCTAATAGGCTGCCTGAAAAATTGAGATTCGTACCTCGACAAGCTCGGCACGAACGGAGAGCATCGATGATTTCACGAGTTCCTCGGCTCGCGTTAAGGCTATCGAAGGGTAAACATGGATTGGCAGCAACCCGCTAATCCAGATCGATGTCTTTCAGCGGCTTGGTAATGGGTTCTTCTTTGGCCTTCTTGAGCAGCTCTTGGAATTTCGCCTCCAACACTTTCGACTTGTTCTTCTCGGCTTCCGCTATTTGCTGATACTTTTCATCGCGGCGGGTGGCTTCTTCCCTTACCATTTTGGCGGCGTCCTTCAACTCCGCGATGAGTTGAGGTTTGGCCGGCAGTTTGTGGTTGAGGACCGCGGGCAGGGAGATATCGACGGTTAGCGTCGCGCTGCAGCACGGGCACGTAACTTGAATCGTAGTCGGCTTATCTGACATACAGCCTCCAGGCAATAGGCATTAGGTAATAGGTAATAGGTAAAATATACAGCCAGCGAACTTGGGGGGAGGCTTGAGGGGAACTATTGCCTAGTGCCTCATGCCTCGTGCCGTTTTAGCCCCTTAACTCGATCTGCTCCCCATCCGGCCCGCCGAAGACAACACGACGCCAACCGGCTTCCCTTGGCTCCCTGGCGGCGGTGTCATGCGGCGCCCGTAGCAGCTCGACACCGTCTCTTTGAAGCTTTGCCACCGTTTCATCGAAGTTGTCCGTCTCGAGACAGAAGTGAAACCCGGCTACGGCGCCATCGGACCTGTGTGTTAGCTCCAGCACCGTGTCGCCCAGTTTAAGGTAAGCGATCTGCAAACCGCCCGTTGCGGCATGCTGAAAGTATTTCTTAAAGCCGAAATGCCGCTCGTAGAAAGCAACGGAGCGGTCGAGATCGCGCACGTGAACGGCGACATGATCGATGCGCTTGAACATAAACACCTCCTCGCCACGTCGACGGCAAAGCATAGGCTCTTACGCCACTGTTTTGCAAACGCGGCCACGGACCGTCAGGCGTTAGGCGGAAGGCGTGAGGGGCTTTCCGGATTGCAGACCTCT
>DASTOD010000692.1:0-6681 GCA_035762645.1 Binatia bacterium
GGCGCTCGTCAACTCCTCTGTGCTTCGTGCCTCCAGGATCTGAAGCTGCAATGCGAGTGATTGAGCCGCCGCTTCGGTCTCCTTCAAAGCATATGGGCTGCCCACATTGGTTGGGTTGAACAGCACGGCCACACCCCTCCCTGGCTGCTGCGCTTCGGCGGGAGAAGCAGTGGCCAGCAAGACAGTTGCCAGCAACCAGACAGAGATTTTTCCATGCATGAATTCTAACTCCGACTGTTGCCTACTGCCTGTTGCCTAGTGCCTTCCTTTACCGAATCACCTTGTCCGCTCGCGCCAGCACGTTCGGTGGAATCGTAAGACCAATCTGCTTGGCCGTTTTTAGATTGATCACCAGCTCAAATTTCCGGCCGCTCCACGGGCAGGTCAGCGGTTTTCATACCCACCGACTTTTGCCCTTGACACAGGTAGCTACCGGAAGCTACATTAGTGTTCGTGAAAGCCGTCGGCTTAAAAGTCCTGAAGAATAAGCTCAGCGAATACGTTCGCCTTGCCGAGCACGGCGAGACGGTGCTGATCACCGATCGGGATCGTGTGGTCGCCGAGATCATCCCTCCCGAAAAACATCGCGCCCCTGTGCTATCGGACGCTTTACTAGCCGAGGCCGTGCGCCAAGGTTGGATAACGCCGCCCGCTCTTCCTCCGTCCGGGCCTCCGCCGCGCAAACCCGTTATGTCCTTCCGCAACTTACAGCGTGAATTGGGCCAAGACCGGGGCGAGCGTTGATCTATCTCGACACTTCGGTTGCGCTGGCTCACCTTCTGGTAGAAGACCGCGTGCCACCCGATCGGCTTTGGCGGGAGGAGCTGATCTCCAGCCGTCTCCTTGAGTATGAAATTTGGACCCGGATTCATGCACTTAAACTGACGGCCTCGCATGCAGATGAGGTGCGTTCCCTGTTGAGCCGCGTCGCGTTCGTCGAGCTCTCGCCGCCGGTGCTTGCGAGAGCCTTGGAGCCTTTCCCCAAGCCAGTCCGCACGCTGGATGCCCTCCATTTGGCGTCTATGGAGTTTCTCCGAAAGCAGGGGCAGCGCATTTCTGTCGCGGTCTACGACGGCCGCCTTCTCGATGCGGCCCGGACCCTCCGGATTCCGCTCTACAAACTCTAATTTTGCAAGGCTCATCTTTGTCCGTTTCTGTCTTCTGAGTTTCGAGACCGGACCACGCCTCATACGTTCTTTCATCTGATCACTCGGTCCGCCCGCGCCAGCACGCTCGGCGGAATCGTTAATCCGATCTGCTTTGCGGTTTTCAAGTTGATCACGAATTCAAACTTTGTCGGTTGTTCGACGGGCAGGTCGGCGGGATTGGCGCCCTTCAGGATTTTGTCCACGAAAGTCGCCGCGCGGTGGTACATGGCGTGGTGATCCGCGCCGTAGGACATCAGGCCGCCCGCGACGACGTCTGGCTCGAGCGTGAATATCGTCGGCAGACGGTTCTCGATCGCGAACTCGGCAATGCGCCTGACATGAGGGGAGGTCAACGGATGCCCCTGGATGACAAGGCCTCTGGGACGCTCCTTTCGTATCGCGGCGAGGGCGTGGTCGATACCGCCTGATTCCGTGACGTCGAAGGAAAGAAGCGTCACGCCCAGCCCGGGAGCCGCCGCCTGGAGGTTCTGCCATTGAAGCGAGCCGGGGCGGGTTGTCGGATGCCAAAGAAAGCCGATGCGCGACGCCGAAGGGACAGCCTCCTTGAGGAGCTCGAGGCGCTTGCCGATCAGGGCGGTGTGAAAATCCGATAGCCCAGTGACGTTCCCACCCGGCCGGGCTAGGCTGGCGACCCAACCGACTTCGACGGGATCCGCGGACACCGCCATGACGATGGGGATCGTCCTGCCCGCCTCCTTCGCGGCCCGGTCGGCGGGTATTGGCTCGCCGTGTACGACAATGACGTCAACCTTGAGACGGACCAGCTCCGCCGCCTGTTCACGCTGCCGGTCCTCTTTGCCTGCCGCATACCGCTCCTCGATGACGATGTTTTTCCCCTCGACGTATCCCAGCTCCCGCAGCCCTTGCCGGAACGCGGCTACCCGACTCCGGTAAACTTTGGCCTCGCCCAACGACGCAAATCCTATCCGATACACCTTCCCGGCTTGCTGGGCCGAGGCGGATACGCAAAGCGCCAAGAGCATAGCGCAAAGCGCAAAGCACAAGATTTTTTGACTCATGTAATCTCTCTACAACTGTTGCCTATTGCCTCATGCCTATTGCCTACTTAATCACTTTGTCCGCTCTCGCCAGCACTTGTGGTGGGATCGTGAGGCCGATCTGCTTCGCTGTCTTGAGATTAATTACCAGCTCAAAATTCATCGGTTCCGTTAGAGGGAGGTTGGCGGGATTGGCGCCCTTCAATACCTTATCAATGTACCAGGCGGCACGCCGCGATAAGTCGGCCAAGTTCATGCCATAGCTCATCAGTCCACCCACCTCGACAAAGTCGGCTCTGTCATAGAGCGCCGGTAGGCGGTGCTTGGCGGCCAATTCAACAACTCGTGACCGGTAACTACTGAAGAAGGCATCCACTAGTATAAGGAGAGCATTTGCGCTTTCCTTGGTCGCAGCTCTGAAAGCGCTTGGCAAGTCATCGGGATTGCGAGCCGTGACCAATTGAAGCCTCATTCCCTGCGCAAGAGAATCGAGCTCAATCTCTCTCAAGCTTGCTGCGTTTCCTGGATTTTCCGGATTCACGAGAGTTGCTATCCGAGTAGCCTTCGGAAGTGTTTCCTTCAGCAGTTCTACGCGCGTTCCGAGAATTTCTGGGGATAGTCTCGATACCCCGGTGACATTGCCTCCGGGCTGGTTGAGGTTGTGAACGAGCCCGGCCGCAACCAGATCGCCGGCGCCTGCTACGATAATCGGGATTGTGCTAGTTGCTTGCTTGGCTGCAACAGCGACTCTGGTGCCGCCGGCGACGATGACATCGGGCTTTGAACGAACCAAATCGGGAGCGAGCTCTGAGAGACGATCAAGTTTTCCTTCGGCATAGCGATATTCCGTGACAATATTCTTACCCTCCACATACCCCATCTCACGCAAACCTTGCCGCAGGGCTTCGTCGCGCGACGCGTTCAAGGATGCTGAACTTGAAACGAGGACACCGATCCGCCAGACTCTTGCCGCCTCCTGGGCCTCTGCGGAAACGCTAAGCGCAAAGAGCATAGCGCCAAGCGGAATACGGATGACGTACTTTCTCATACGTTTTCTCCGGTTTGTTATCCTTTGCTCTTTGCCCATTCGCTTCGCGATTTTTCACCGAATCAATCTGTCCGCTCTCGCGAGTACGCTCGGTGGAATCTTCAAATCAATTTGCTTCGCCGTCTTGAGATTGATCACCAGCTCAAACTTCGTCGGCTGCTCCACCGGCAGGTCAGCTGGCTTCCTGCCTTTCAGAATTTTGTCTACGAATATGGCGGCTCGGCTGGAGAGGTCTGACAGGCTCGGTCCGTACGCCATAAGACCCCCAGCATCGACAAACTCCCCTTCGTCATAGACCGCTGGAAGGCGACTCTCTGCGGCGAGGCTCACGATTCGAGTTCGCTGATTAAAGAACATCGCGTCAATCGGCACGATGAGCGCGTTAGCTCGCTCACTAGTCATCGCTGAAAATGCTTTGGACAACCCCTCGGGCTCGCGCACATCATGGACGCGGAGCTGCAGAGAGAACTCCTTGACGGCGTCTTCTGTTTCTTGCAGTAGCCGTGCCCTGCGGGGACTGTCAGGATTCAGCAGCAACGCTACGCGGGCGATCCGAGGAATCGCCTCCTTGAGTAATTCCAGTCGCTTCCCACTCAGCTCCTCGCTTAGCGTTGTTACACCGGTGACATTTCCTCCGGGCCGAGCAAGGCTGTTGATGAGTCCGTCGCCAATCGGATCACCGACCCGCATCATGACAATCGGAGTCGTCGGGAGCGCCTGCTTGGCCGCTTTGTTTTCGGATGTCCCTGTGGCAACAACGATGTCAACCTTGGCACTGACGAGACCTGCGACTAGCTCAGGAAGGCTCTCCCTTCTACCCTTGCCAAAGCGACGCTCAAAGGCGATGTTCTGGCCTTCGACGTAACCGAACTCACGCATCTTTTCCAAGAAAGGTAACCAAACCACCGGCTTTGCAGGATCGGCCCCGACCGACAGGAGACCGATCCGAGGTGCCTTCTTTGGCTGCTGCGCCTCGGCGATTGAGACAGTTGCCAGAAAGAAAGTTGCCAGTAGCCAGACAAGAATTGTTTTACTCATTCGTTTCTCTCTCGTATTTTCTGCCAACTGATCACTGCTGACTGCCAACTGTTATCGAATCACTTTATCCGCTCTCGCCAGCACGTTCGGCGGAATCGTGACGCCGATCTGCTTCGCCGTCTTTAGATTGATGACGAACTCGAACTTACTCGGCTGCTCGACAGGCAGATCGGCTGGCTTTCTGCCTTTCAAGATTTTGTCTACGTATACAGCAAGTCGTCTTAGGGTCTCCTCGCGCTCTGGTCCATAGGACATGAGACCCCCGACCTCGACATACTCCTTCCATGCGAACACGCTTGGAAGCCGGCGCTTCATAGCGAACTCAGCAATTTGGGTACGACGTCCGAAAGTTAAAGCATCTGGAAACACCACGATCGCGTTGGCGTTGTCGTTCATTACTGCATCAAAAGCTGCGTTGAAGTCGTTCGCGGCTTTTACTTGGTAGTACTGAAGAGTGGTCCCCAAGGCGCGTGCGGTGGTTTGCGTCTCCTTCAATTCGCGTTGTTCACCTGGATGTGCCGGATTTGCCAGGACGCCGACACGGGAAACCCCCGGCACGGCCTCCTTTAGAAGCTCCAGGCGTTTACCCACCAGTTCAAATGCAAGCCAGGTTATCCCCGTCAAGTTTCCTCCTGGTCGTGCAAGGCTGCTAACAAACCCGGCCTCCACCGGATCGCCGCTGAATGAGAAAATGATAGGCACTGTCGCCGTAGCCTTCATGGCAGCTGCAATCGTAAGACCCGGTGTCACGATGACATCAACTTTGAGTTGCGCTAACTCACTTGCGAGCTTGACCAGTTGGGATCTGTCTTCCGCAGAACGGTACTCGATGAGAACGTTCTTTCCGTCCACGTATCCAAGCTCACGGAGTCCTTGCCTGAATAATTCGTAAAAGGCTCCGGGGCCGCTTGTCGGCGCGAGAAATCCAATCCGTGGAGCTTTCCCTTGCTGCTGCGCACTCGCGAGATGAATAGTAGCCAGAATGAGAACTGGGAGCGTGTAGACAAGGATTTTTGCCTTCATAGGCTCCTCCAAAAAAGCGCGCCTAGAAGAGAACCAGTCGGGCTGTGGAAGTGTAAATGCAGGTTGCTGGCAAACTATGTCCGGCTGGCACAGGCGGGAAGCATACTGCTTATTTCACCGCCGTTATAAGCTGTCAAGGAATTTCTAAAGGGTCACAAGGCAAGGGTAGTGCCAACCTCGGCAAGTGCGTGGCGTCTGCACAAGCCCTTGTAATGACGGTGAAATTCTGGAGTCCGGGTTAAGCGGGGGCCGAAAAAAACGGGAAGGTGTAGTTAGTATGATACGCCCACAGAGCAAAATTGATTCACATCGGACGGGTAGGCGAAGACTGGAGTGATGGAGTAATGCGGCTGTCCCATAAAAGGCCTCACCGGCGTTGGCCGTAGAAGGAGTCAAGCACGTCTTGAGGCAGGGGTTCAAAAAAGTCAGCTGGAATCTTGAACTTGCCTTTGGCGAGACCGACGGGGCGCTTGTTTTTTCGGCGCGGCCGGAGAGGACGAATCTCCGCAATCGGGATGTTCCGCTTGCATAGAAGGATCGTCTCTCCCTGTGCCAGTTTTGCAAGATAGCGGGACAGATGGGCCTTGGCTTCGTGGATGTTCAGTTTAATCATGGCTTTTTTGGCCTAAGCCAACAAGCGAAACCGCCCGAAGTGGTGCTTTGCGATTCGATTCTGCAGTATAATGGCGGTCTCGGGTTCGACGATGCCGGATCCGAAGCTCATGAAATTGCTCTGAATAGAAGAGACGAAATTTCCTTCACTATCTGCCGCGGCAAGATATTCCGTATCGACATCGCGTGCCCCCTCTTTCATTCTCCCCCGTGCCGGGGGAGATACAGAGGGGGGACAAACCGGTAACAAGATTTACAAAACAAACCGGGCACATGCTTTACACGCTAAGAATATTGGCGAGCACGATCACTCGCGCAAGCCTGTCCTGAGAAGTCGAAGGAACGGTAAGATCGCAAAGGATTTTCAACTCGAAACCCGAGACTCGAGACTCGAAACCGTTCAATCCTACGCCGCTTGAGAGCCGGGAAGTTGCAGCATCGCCGTTGCCAGCGCGCTGCGGTAGGCTCGATCGACGGCGAGACTGTCCTGAGCCGCGCGAATCACCGCCTGAGCCGTCTCCTCGTCCGCCACGTATTTTTCGAAAATGGGCTCGAACATGTCCGAATGGTCTTCGTCGGCGACCATGTGGACTCTGGTGTTGGCATCGAGCGTCTCTATCGTGCCGCCCAAGTCGGCCACTTTTTTATGGGCAAATCGCTGGGTAAACCCGCCGCCTTTCACAATGGCGGAATTATTTTTTCTTTCCGTGATGTGATTCACCATCAAACTTTCAATCCATGGTCGCATGGTCGCCAGGTACATCCACGCGTAGATCGCCGTCCTAGCGCCGGG
>DASTOD010000693.1:0-3045 GCA_035762645.1 Binatia bacterium
CGGCAAAAACATCATGATCGAGTACCGATACGCCGAGGGGAAGTCTGAACGCTGGCCGGTGCTCGCTGCTGAGCTGGTGAAATTAAACGTGGACATATTTGTCGTAGCAGGGGTCGGCGTGACCCGCGCGGTTCACGAAGCGACCCAAACGATACCCATTGTCGTTGGTGCCGCTGGTGATCTTGTGAAGTCGGGCCTTATAGCCAGCCTAGCCAAACCCGGTGGAAATATTACCGGCTCGACGGAGATTTCCACAGATTTGAGCGGGAAACGAATGGAGCTGCTCAAAGAGCTTGTTCCTCGGGCCTCAAGGGTGGCTGTTATTTGGCAGTCTCCAACAGGCCTGAGCGACGACGACGAGGAATTAAAGCAAACGAAGGCTGAAGCACGCCAGTTCGGCATGAATATTCTACCTTTAGGGATACAGGAGCCCGATCAGTTCCAAAATGCTTTCAATGCTGTGACTCAAGACAAATCGAATGCGATAATAATTCTTCGCAGTAGCCTTACATTATTCAATCGAAAACAGCTTGCAGAGCTTTCATTAAAGAATCGCTTGCTATCGATCTGCGACGGACAGGAGTTTGTCCAAGATGGTTGCTTGATCAGCTACGGAGCTGACCTTCGTTACCTCTGGCGGCGAGCGGCTAACTTTGTAGACAAGATCCTCAAAGGCGCGAAGCCGGCCGAGTTACCAGTCGAGCAGCCGACAAAGTTCGAGCTGGTGATCAATCTTAAAACCGCGAAACAGATCGGCCTCACGATTCCGCCGAGCGTGCTGGCGCGAGCGGATCGGGTGATCAAGTGACAGAGATCAGAGGTCAGATGTCAGATGTCGGCAAGGAAAGATCCGGAACTAGCTACCAGTTTCGGCGCACCGGCCGTTTTCTCGGTGACGTTTGCTGCTCTGTGTTGAAGCCGATCTCTGACCTCAGACTCCTGATCTCCGGTTTATGCGCTTTGCTCTTTGCGCTTAGCTCACTTGCCGAGGCGCAGCAGCCGGCTAAGATGGCGCGGATCGGAATCTTAATTGGCAGTTCACCTTCCGCCAACGCGGCGCGCATCGAGGCCTTTCGGCGGGGGCTGCGCGAGCTTGGATATGTCGAAGGGAAAAACTTTGTCATTGAATTCCGGTCGGCCGAGGGAAAATTAGATCGGTTGCCTGAGCTTGCGGCCGAAATAGTGCGTCTCAAGGTAGACGTCATCGTCACGACGGGTCCGATAATAAACCGTCCCGCTAAGGAGGCAACATCTACGATTCCCATTGTCATGGGGTTTGATAATGATCCGGTTGGAAACGGGGTCGTCGCCAGCCTAGCGCGACCCGGAGGGAACATTACTGGATTGTCATCCCTTTCCCCGGAGTTAAGCGGAAAACAACTGGAGCTTCTAAAGGAGATCGTTCCCAGGCTCTCCCGCGTGGCCGTCCTCGGGACTTCGACCAACCCGGGCAACGCACAAGCGCTAAGAGAGACCGAACTCGCTGCAGGGGCGTTCGGGGTAAAGCTTCAATACCTGGACATACTAGACCCCAAGGATATTGAGACTGCGTTCCGAGCTGCAAGCAAGGAACGTGCGGAGGCAGTCCTCGTTCTGGGAGCCTTCATCTTCAATCCTCATCGGGCAAAGATTGCAGACCTCGCGGCAGGGAGCCGGCTCCCGGCGATATACAACGCGGTGGAATGGGTGGAAGCCGGGGGGCTCATGAGCTATGGCACCAACTTCCCGGACTTGTTTCGGCGCGCCGCCACCTACGTAGACAAAATTCTTAAAGGTGCCAAGCCTGCAGACTTGCCCGTTGAGCAGCCGACAAAGTTTGAGTTCATCATCAATCTGAAAACTGCCAAACAGATCGGTTTAACCATTCCGCCGGACGTGCTGGCGAGGGCCGATAGGGTGATCAAATAACGCCCAGGATTGAACTGTATTCTCCATCAATCAATCTTCGCGGCTATCAGTTGCGCTGGACAACCGCCAACCGCAGCAGTAAAAGAGCGGGCATGTGGTACAAAGCCATCGCCGTCGTGCTCGTCACTTTAGCTCTCGCCTCAGTCCACCTCGCCGAGGCGCAGCAGCCGGGGAAAATTGCGCGGATCGGTTATATGCACAGCGGTGCCAAGCCCGACAATACCGTTGAAGCTTTCCAACGAGGACTCCGCGATCTTGGTTACGTGGAAGGCAAAAGCATCGTCGTCGAGTACCGGTATGCGGCGGGAAAAGCTGAGCGGTTTCCCGAGCTAGCTGCCGAGCTGGTGCGGAGCAAAGTTGACATCATAGTTGCGGTCAATGAGGTGGGGGCTCGTGCCGCCAAGAATGCAACCGAAATAATTCCTGTCGTTATGGTGAGCGTTGGCCCGAACCCCGTCGAGGTAGGCCTAGTCGAAAGCCTTGCCCGTCCCGGCGGCAACCTTACGGGGCTAACAAATATGGCCGTGGAGCTAACCGGCAAACGGTTGGAGCTGTTCAAAGAAGCCGTTCCCAAACTAGCCCGTGTCGACGCCATCTATGATCCGGCAACTCGCGGCACCGTACAGGAGGCCAAAGACGTCCAGAGTACAGGGCGTGCGTTGGGTTTGACTTCTAAGTCGTGGGAAGTACGAGGCGCAGACGCTTTCGAGAAAGTCTTCACCGCGCTGAGAAAGGAGCGTCCGGATGGACTCTATGTACCCGGCGGTCCGCTGTTGAATGCGAACGGGAAATTGATCGCGGACTTTGCGCTAAACAGCCGAATGCCGTCTGTGTACATCAGGAAAGAATCTGTAGAGGCCGGGGGCCTTATGTCCTACGGGGTGGACCTAATCGATCATTACCGCCGCGCTGCCACGTACGTAGATAAGATTCTCAAAGGCGCTAAGCCAGGCGATCTGCCGGTAGAACAACCAACGAAGTTCGAGCTGGTGATCAATCTCAAAACAGCGAAGCAGATCGGTCTGACGATTCCGCCGAACGTCTTGGCTAGAGCAGATCGAGTGATCCGATGACTCGGCAATCTAAAATCCAAAATCGAAAATCTAAAATGGAAAGCGGGCGGATAAAGTCATTAAG
>DASTOD010000694.1:0-3605 GCA_035762645.1 Binatia bacterium
GGTTGAACGTAGAGCAACGATTGTTCGATGGGGATGGCGAGCAGGCTGCCGCGAATGACTTGCGATCCTCTTTGCCCCCAGAGACTCAACTGCTGCGAGATAAAGGCATCCTGTTCGATGCGCGCGTCGATCTGCTTCGGACCATAAACCAATTTGGCTTTAGGAAAGTCCAGTGCGATGAGCTTTCCATAGTGGGGTGGGTCGCTCCGCGCCGCGAGCCAGGACCGCATATTGTCCCTTCTGTTGGGCGTAAAGGGCAAAAGCAGGACAAATTCTTCTTTGGTTTCACCCGGCAGTCGCATGATGGTGTAATACGGTTCCATCGGCCCCTCTCGCCCGTCGACCGTACGGCGCGGAATACTCAAAAGATCTTCCTTGTTGTAGAAGACCTGGGGATCCTGCATGTGATAGGTAGAGTACATCTGAGCCTGGATCACGAAAAGGTCCTGCGGATAGCGGACGTGCGCGCGGAGATCCTCGGGCATCTTCTCGAGGGGCTTGAATAACTGCGGGAAAATTTTTCCGTAGGCCAGAATAATGGGATCCTTCGGATCGCTCACGTACAAGTCTACGGTGCCATGGTAGGCGTCAACCACGGTCTTGACGGAGTTGCGGATATAATTTATTCCGCGACGCTGCATGGGTTCTGAATAGGGGAAACGATCCGATGTCGTATAGCCGTCGATGATCCAGATGAGCCGGCCATCTTGAGCGATGACCAAGTAGGCGTCGCGGTCAAATCTTACGAACGGCGCAATTTTCTTCACCCGTTCCTGGATCTGACGGTAATAGAGAATCCGGCTTTCGTTGGTGATGTCTCGAGACAAGGTGATTCGCAGAGTGGCATAGTGTGCGGAGAAGAGGAGTTTGCGCCAGAACGATGCGATCGGGACGCCTCCCCGGCCTTCATAGCTGGTATAGATATTCTGATCCCCGGAAGGATAATCCAGCTCCCGCGCATCCGTCTTCACGAACACATAGTCGTTCGCGAGTTCGCCATAATAAATTTCCGGCCGGGTGATTTTGATCGAATCGCTGGAAACCGGAGGGATGTCTTTTATAAAGAATTCAGGCAAACCTTCCCGCGTCACTTGGTTCACCGGGCCGAAAACCACACCGTAGCCGTGGGTGTAGGTAAGGTGTTCATTGATCCAAATACGGCTGGGAAGATGTTGGTGGGAGAGTTCGCGCGCGGAGAGCATGACTTGACGGTAGGTGCCATCGATGTGGTAGCGGTCGTTGTCCACGTCGACAAATTTGTAGTAGGTGCGGATTTCCTGGAGTTGCGCGTAGGTGGCCAACAGGGGTCTGTGTTCCCAGAGTCGAATGTTTTTGATGGTCGTCTCGTTGCGCTTCAGGTCGGCGCTGGTCAACTGTTCCTCGGCGGGAAAGTCTTTACTCTCGATTTTGTCCAGGCCGTAAGCCAATCGGGTCAGATGGATGTTGCGTTCGATGAACTGTCGTTCCGATTCCACCTCGTTGGGAACGACTTGAAACCGCTGGACCAAGGAGGGATAGAGGCTAAGTCCAGCGATGTGGACCGCGACCAATGCGCCGATACCGGTGATGAGGTAGCCAAACCCTGGACGTTTCATTTGCACGACGCACAGCGCCGCAGCGATGCATGAGACGATCGTCAAAAGGCGCAGGGCAGGCAAGACCGCGTAGACGTCGGTATAACTGGCGCCGAAGGCCGCGCCCCGGGAAGAATACACCAAGCCAAAAGAGTCCAAGGTGTAGCCCCCAGCCTTGGCAACGAGCAAAGCGGCGATGAGGACCAACAGATGTATTCGCGCCTTTTCGGAAAGAACAAGCCCGCGCGGGCCGTACTGAACCCCGCGGTAAAGCAGGTACGCGAAGGCGGTGGCCAAAAGAGTAATTCCCAAGCCGGTCGTTAACCAGTTGAGCAGGGTCTCATAGGCAGGAAGCTGAAAGACAAAGAAGCTGATGTCGCGCTGATGCAACGGCTCCGGCAGGCCGAACGAGACGGGGTTCAGAAACAGCAGAAACGACTCCCAGTTGTTGGCGGCCAGCGGCGCGGCAAATAGGCCGAGGAGCAAAGCGCCGGGAAGTAGCAACCGCTGGAGCAGAGGATCGACCAGTTCGATCGGGGGCAATTCGATCACGTTATCTTGGCGCAGATAATGAACACCCTTACGGGCCTGAGCGGCGATCTTTATATTCACGTAAATCAGCGCAAAGAAAAATCCGCCCCCGAGCAGGCCGAAAAGCAATTTGTAAAACAGGCTGCGGGTAAAGACTTGGGTGTATCCGACTTCCTGAAACCAGAGCCAATCGGTATAGAGCCCGATCGCCTGGCGGGAAGAAATGATCACGACGAATACAGCGAACAAGACTAAACCGGATAATCCGCGCATGGAATCTTGCTCTAGAGAGTTGGCGGTCGAGATCGCTATTGGCAATAAATCGAGATTGCGGCGAAAGCCTCACCTAGGGGTTGTTACTGCAGCCGGTCGACGGCGCCAAAAAAATAGGGTGACTCCCGCGTTCCGCGGAAGCCACCCTAGTCCAGTACCGCCGCTTCAATCGAATTAACCAGCAGCGCCAACCTTTGGCCGCCACTTGTCGAAACGGCTCTCGAGCTTGGTCAGCAGCTCCATGGAAATCATGCCGGTCAACGCGAAGATGAGAACCCCGACAAACACCTTGTCGGTTTGAAATGTCGCACCGGCCACAGTGATCATGAAACCGATCCCGGCGGTTGCGGCGTACAGCTCGCCAACCATGACGCCGATTAGCGCGCGGCCGACGCCGAGCCGCAAGCCCGTAAGGATAAAGGGCACGGTCGACGGCAAGACGACGCTCTTGAAGATCTGCCACTCTGAGGCGCCGAAGCTTCGCGCCGCCGTCAAAAGATTGTAAGGCGTGGTTTTGACCCCGTCGCGGGTGTTGATCAGTATCGGGAAAACGGCGCCGAGGAAAATGATACCGACTTTGGAGAGGATGCCGATACCCAGCCAGATAATAACCAAGGGTAGCAAGGCAACACGCGGCGTGGCATTCATCGCGTTAATGAAAGGATCACAGAGGTAAGCCGCCTTCTTGTACCAGCCGACCATGATCCCGAATGGAATGGCGACGACGACGGAGAGGAGATAGCCCCAGGCGAACTCGATCCCGCTCACACGTAGATCGTTCCAAATCTCACCCGAAGCGAACAGCTGAACCGCTGCCTTAAATACCAGGGAAGGCGCGCTCATGAACATGGGATTGATAAGCTGGAACGTATTGCCGATCAATTCCCAAATAGTAAGAAAGACGACCACCGAAGCCGTTCCCAGGATCTTCTTTTCCTGGTTGAGATAAAACTTGTAGAGAGCCGATGCCTCGGCGACTCGTACGTCGAGTAGGACTTCCTCTTGAGCGGCCTGTTCAGCCATAGATTTATCCTCCCTGAAGGTTGTTAATCCTGCCGATCTGCCAGCCTGGCGACACGTGTAACAAAGGGGTGCTCGCTTGTCAATAGCTCAGGCGGTGGCTCAAAGGAGTGGCTTTTATGCCCTGGATCGCATCGGAGCACAGTGTTTTCTAGGGCTTATCTTGACAATCATTTAGGTATTAAATATTTTGGTTCAAACGATCCT
>DASTOD010000695.1:0-3842 GCA_035762645.1 Binatia bacterium
GACGGTCGAGAAAAAATCGTACGACAAACGAAAGTACTCGGGATGGGAAGGTGTGCCTGCCCTCGAAGACTTGGTGTTGCAGGAATCTCAAGGAGAGATCCCCGATCGTCGCGCCGAGCATCTTGGCACCTCTGACCGCGGCGTCTTGCTGATGCGGAAAATCTGGCACAAGGCGATGGAGGATGTAGTCAACGGCAAAGATCCAAAAGGATTTGTCCGCGAGGACAGGGGAATGCTCGAGGTGGACACCTTCCACGGTCACGTCAAAGTAAGCGAGTTAAAAATAGGTCCGGGGAACATGGCCTCTTCGATCGATGGGAAAGGACTGATTCGGGATAAGCAGGGGAACCTCGTGTTCGCCTAAGTGGATCCCCAGGTGTTACGGTTTTCCCCATCGATGAACAGCCATTTGTATTGAACAGCGGAACCGGCTAACCATCTCATTTGGGAGGACGATATGGACCTTCAAGAACTCAATAAATGGCTGGCAGAGCGCAACCTGAAAGGACACTGGGACCATCAACCCTGGTCGCAAGTCGTAAAACCATACCTGTGGAAGTGGCAGGAGATTTACGAGGGACTCAACTGGTCGGGCAAGTTGATTACAACCGGAGAGGCGGGCAGGCGGACGATTCAGCTCAGAAATCCAGGACTGCCCGCAGGGATGACGAACACGATCCACTTCTCGGTCCAGCTCGTTAACCCCGGCGAGATCGCCGCCGCGCACCGGCACACCGCCGCCGCCATTCGTTTCGTCCTAAAAGGGTCGCAGAAGGCCTACACCGTTGTAGAAGGCGAGCGATTCCCAATGGGGGAAGGGGATCTGATCACGACGCCCAACTGGACTTGGCACGATCATTTCAACGGCTCTGACGGTCCGATCGTATGGCTCGACGGCTTGGATGTGCGGTTGGTGACTCATCTGGGAGCCATGATTCAAGAGAATTTTAAGAAGGACCAGCAGCCCATCGAAAAGCCCGATGACTACTCCTCAAAGGTTTTCAGTCACGCCCGCCCAGCATGGATCAAGAGCAGTTTTGTCGCGCCGCCTTATCGATATCCTTGGGCGGAGACTTATGCCAATCTTGTTGCGCTCAAGCAAAGCGAAGGCGATCCCTTCGATGGCATTTTGCTTCAGTATTCGAACCCGTTTACGGGTGGGCCCACGCTGCAGACGTTTTCATGCATGATCCAGCTTCTCCGGCCGAACGAGAAGACGCGTTCTCATCGTCACACGAGCACGACGGTGTACCACGGGTTTCGCGGCCGTGGAGTCACGAAAGTGTCGGCGAACAATCTGGCCTGGGATCAGGGCGATATCTTTGTTGTCCCGTCTTGGCAATGGCACTCTCATGAGAATTCGACGGACCAGGACGCGATTCTTTTTTCGATCACAGATCGTCCCGCGACCGAGGCGCTGGGACTCTATCGTGAGGAGGCCGAATCAGGCTGATGAAAAAGGATCCGTCTACGGCTTACGCGGTTTTGAGTTTCCCCCTCCTTCATCCTCCCCCGCGCAACGCGGGGGAGGAAAGAGGTGGGGGTGTCCGCAAACGCTAAGGAGGGAAATGCATGGAGTATCGAAAATTCGGCACCACGGAATTCAAAGTTCCGCCCATGGGCTTGGGCTGCATGAGCATGTCGGGATCCTATGGGCCGGCCGATGACGCCGAATCCATCGCCACACTACACCGGGCGTTCGATTTGGGCATCAATTTTCTCGACACCTCGGCGAGCTACGGCAACGGCCACAATCACGAGCTGATCGCCAGGGCGCTCAAAGGCAGGCGAGAGCGGATCATCATTCACTCCAAATCGGGCAGCCCGCGCACGCCGGAGGCAAGCGGCGATCGCGGCGGCAGCAACCCGGAATATTTGATCAAGACTTGTGAAGAGAGCCTGGGGCGGCTGAAAGTCGACGTTCTCGATATGTTTTGCATGTCGCGCGTGGATCCAAAAATTCCCATCGAGGAATCGGTCGGCGGCATGGCGCGGCTCGTCGAGCAAGGCAAGGTTCGCTATATCGGGTTGTCGGAAGCCAGCGCGACATCCATCCGCCGCGCGCAAAAGGTGCATCCCATTGTTTCGCTGCAGATGGAATACTCGCTCTGGTCGCGAGACCCGGAGTCCAGCAACATCGCGGCCTGTCGCGAGTTCGGCATGGGCTTCATGGCCTACTCTCCGTTGGGGCGCGGCTTTCTCGCCGGTATGTTTCACGATTCAAAGGAAATTCCGGACAACGACAGCCGGCGCAATCACCCGCGCTTTAGGCCGGGCAATATCGAGCACAACCTCCAGCTCCTCGCCCGGCTGGAACAGTTGGCCAAAGAAAAATCGGCAACGCCTGCACAGCTGGCTTTGGCTTGGCTCATGGCGCAAGGGAGCGACATCATTCCGATCCCGAGCAGCAAGAGCCGGCGTCATCTCGAGGAGAACCTCAAAGCGATGGACATCAAGCTGACGAAGGATGACCTTGCCAGGTTGGATGCCATCCTGCCGCCTGGAGCCGCCGCCGGCCCGCGCACAAAGGACATGGACCGGGTCAACGTCTGACGGGCGGCGACGGAGTACGCCGGTTCCAAGTTTAGAGTCTCGCGTTTCGCGTTCAACCCGGGACTCGAGACCCGAGACTCGAGACAGCGGCGAGCTTTTTCATCGCCGCGCCAACGGCTACGGAAGCTTGTAGCCCATTTCTTTCGCCACTTCGGTCGCCAGCCGATCGTCGGCAATTTCAGTGAAAGATACCTTGCGATCGACATGGCGGCCCTGAGACTGGATTGCCTTGACCAGAGTTTCCATGCCCATCCGACTGGGAATCCCAGTCGGATTTAATGTGGTCAGAAACTGATCGTAGGTTTCGCCCGCGGCTTCCTTGTTCATTTTGAGAAGCCGCACGATAAGCTCGACGGTTTTCTCCTTCGATTTTCGGATCTCGTCCTTGGCGGATTGGAGCGAGCGAATCACCCGCTTGGTCTCTGCCGGCCGCTCCTGAATCGTTTTCAACAGAGTGGTCAAGCCGCCGCCCGGCATCTCGACCATCGATCCGACATCCAAAAGTTTGTTGAAGCCTTTCTTCTGCGCGCCAAACGTTACCGGCGGTGACAACATCGCGCCATCGACAAATCCCGATTCCAGCGAATAGAGGAGTTGGATCTGTTGCCCGGGGATCGATACCAAAGCATAGTCTTTTGAGTTCGCGCCCATTTTTTCGAGAGCCATGGACAGGGCCACGTGGATCGTGCCGCCCAAGCCGCTGACCGCCACCTTTTTTCCTTTCAAGCTCTCGAGGGTTTTGAATTGCGGCCGCGCCATGAGCCAGTAAGAGATTCGGTCGGATGAAAACCAGATGGCTCTCGAAGGTACTCCGGTCAAGGTGGCGTTGACCGATGCCGGGCCCACCCCCGCCTGATAGTCAATGTCCCCCTGGACCAGAGCCGCGGGCACGATCGACGAGGCCATCAAAATGACCTCCATATCCAATCCGTTGGCGGTAAAAATGCCCCATTCCTTTGCCGCCAAGAGCGGCAGGGCCGTGATCGTAAAACCCGCGTTGGAGATTCTGGCTTTAGTCCGCCGCTCTTGCGCGTCGGCTGGCAGCGACAGTTCCATTAGCAATCCAACGATGGCCATCATTTGAAATAGAGAAAGACAAACGGATTGCAAATTTTTTCTCATAATGATTTGTTCTCCCTGCTTACACCATGTCGGTGTCGTTTGTTTCTATAACAAGGGCGCCTCTGTTGTACATAGTCTCGGGGTCGGAGAGTGCGAACTCGGGTGTCTGCGGTGAAGAAAAGGAACAAGAATTTACTGGTTAGGCTGTCATGAAAGCAAAATCAGAA
>DASTOD010000696.1:0-7883 GCA_035762645.1 Binatia bacterium
TTCCGCCGTCAGCGCCGATCATCCGGAACTCATCCGAGGTAAAAAGGTTCTAATCATCGAAGACGGGCCAACGCTCACCCATGGTGAAATGGGATATGGTTCCGGCATGATCGCGGCTCAACGGTACGGCGCTTCAGAAATCGTAGATCCGAAAATTTCCGCACAAGGAAGTTTGCGGGAAACCTTTGCCCGTTATCCGTGGGTGGGTCGGGCGCTGCCCGCCATGGGTTACTCTCAATCGCAGCTCCAGGATTTGGCGGCTACGATTAAAGCCGCAGTATGCGACGTCATTATCGTAGCGACTCCGGTGGACCTGGCTCGCCTCATTTCGCTACCGAGACCCCACTGCCGAGTGCGCTACGATCTCGAAGAGATCAGCCATCCCGATCTAGCGGACGTGGTATCGGCCTTCGTGCAAAAACAATCCGATCGGCTGAGCCGGTCATGAACCTCAACCGGGCTAGTCTAGTACCGACCCGTCCCGCGACTTTTAGCGGATAGCGATGGATCACCAGTTCGAGTCTGTTTCTGTTACCGGCCTTTCCTCACAAGAAGCCCAAACCAAACTGGGGCGGGAAGGTTACAACGAGCTTCCTACCTCCAGGCAGCGTTCCACCCTCGCCATCGCGCTAGGCGTCGGGCAAGAACCGATGTTTCTCCTGCTTATCGTGAGCGTCGCCATCTACCTCACGCTGGGTGATCTGCGCGAAGCCTTGATTCTGTCGGTGTCGCTCGTCGTGATCATGGGCATCACCATCTTTCAGGAAAAAAAGACCGAAAGAGCGCTGGAGGCGCTGCGGGACCTTTCAAGCCCGCGCGCCCTCGTCATCCGCGATGGCGAACAGAAACGAATCGCGGGCCGGGACGTCGTTCGCGACGACATTTTGATTCTTACCGAAGGCGATCGCGTTCCCGCCGACGCTGTCGTCCTGTCATGCAACGACTTGCTCGTGGATGAGTCCCTACTCACAGGGGAATCCGTACCGGTACGCAAGCAAGCGTGGGGCGGCGCCCAAGAAATCACGCGCCCCGGCGGCGACGATTTGCCGTTTGTCTATTCCGGAACGATGTTAGTGCAAGGCCGTGGGGTTGCCCGAGTTTTAGCGACAGGCATACGGACGGAATTGGGCAAGATCGGTAAAGCGCTGGAGGCGCTGGAGCCGGACGAAACCTTTCTGCAGAAGAGATCCGCTGCGATGATCCGTATTTTCGCGGCCATAGGGCTGTCGCTGTGTGTTGTGGTGGTTATTCTCTATGGCCTGACCCGGGGAAACTGGATGGAAGGATTCTTGGCGGGCACGGCCCTCGCGATGTCGCTCCTCCCCGAAGAAATACCGGTGGTCCTGACGGTCTTTCTTGCCCTAGGAGCCTGGCGCATGTCTCGCAGACGGGTTCTTACCCGGCGGATGCCGGCGATCGAGGCACTCGGCTCCGCAACCGTCCTGTGCGTGGACAAGACCGGCACATTAACGCTCAACCGTATGTCAGTCAGCCAGCTTTTCGCTGCCGGGGAATTCTGCGAAATTGACTCCCGTAACGTACGGACCTTGCCGCAAAAACACCGTGAGCTCGTGCGCTTTTCGGTTCTGGCCAGTGAAACGGAACCCTTCGATCCCATGGAGAAGGCCCTTAAAGAGCTAGGCGATCGCTATCTCGAACCGGTAACAAACGGCGCTCGATGGACGTTAGTGCACGAGTATTCGCTCGCACCGGAACTCTTGGCCCTTTCCCACGTCTGGAAGCCACCCGACAGCGAAAATTACGTCATCGCCAGCAAGGGCGCTCCTGAAGCCATCGCCGACCTCTGCCATTTTAATACCGAGCAACTCGAGCAGCTTGCCGAGCGCGTTGATGTCATGGCGGCCGGCGGTTTGCGCGTTATCGCCGTCGCGAAAGCCAGCTTTGGGAGCGACCGCTGGCCCGCAAGTCAGCATGATTTCGATTTCGAGTTTCTCGGACTCATCGGTCTTGCCGACCCTATTCGCCCATCAGTCCCAGCCGCGCTGAGAGAATGTTACGGTGCGGGCATTAAAGTTGTGATGATTACGGGAGACTATCCCTCAACCGCACAGGCCATCGCCCGCAAGTTAGAGTTAAAGGCGGGCGCCGAACTGATCACCGGCACCGAAGTGCAGCGGATGAGTCTGGCCGAGCTGCGCCGGCATATCCCGAAAGCCGATATCTTCGCCAGGGTGCTGCCCGAGCAGAAACTCAATATTGTGGAAGCCTTCAAGTCTAACGGCGAGATTGTGGCGATGACGGGGGACGGCGTGAACGACGCTCCCGCGCTCAAAGCGGCGCATATCGGCATCGCCATGGGAGGGCGCGGCACCGACGTCGCGCGCGAAGCGGCGTCCCTGGTGCTTCTCGACGACGACTTCGCCACGATTGTCGAAGCCATTCGTTCAGGTCGGCGGATCTTTGACAACCTTCAAAAGGCGATGTCATTTATATTTGCGATCCACGTGCCGATCGCGGGATTGGCGCTTGTGCCTTTGATTCTCCACTGGCCGCTCGTCCTCTCTCCGGTCCATATCGTGTTTCTAGAGCTGATCATCGATCCGGCCTGTTCGATCGCCTTTGAAGCCGAGCCCGAGGAGAGCGGCATCATGGCAAGACCGCCGCGCGATCCAAAAGAGCCTCTCTTTGGAATCGGGAAGATTCTTTTCAGTTTACTTCAAGGCGTGGTCGTGTTGCTCACGGTTCTATTCATCTTTGGTATTGCGCTCTACCTCGAACACCCCGAAAACGACGCTCGGGCGATGACCTTTGTAACTCTCGTTATCGGTATGTTGGCCGTGATATTCGCAAACCGCTCTTGGTCGCAAAACATCGTCGCTACTCTTCGCTCTCCTAACCGGGCCCTGTGGTGGGTCGTCGGCGGCGCTTTGACCTTTCTCGCGATGGTTCTCTACATTCCCTATTTACGCGATGTCTTTCGCTTTGCCGCGCCGCCGCCCGCGGAGCTGGCTCTCTGCCTGGCAGCCGGAGCGCTTAGTTTGGTTTGGTTCGAGATAGTCAAGCTGGCGCGCAGGAAGCGCGCCAGCCGAGTCTAAAAAGATGGGTCGGGATTGGGTTTGTTTCGGAATTACTTCGCTAAAGACCGGACGTAGCCCAAGGTCTGTTTCTGCTCGTCTTTAGTGAGTTTGGAAGCCGGCATCTTCCCCGATCCTTCAGCGATAATTTTCAGGAGCTGAGCGTCGGATTTCTCCTTGGTCTCCTTGCCAACGATATTCAGGCCCTTTTCTCCCAAGACTTTAGCCATGGCCGGGTTGCCTTTGCCATCGGCGCCATGGCAACCGGCACAGGACTTTTCATAGGCGGCCTTTCCAGCGGCGGCCTCCGCCGCAAGGGCTTGGGCGGCCCCACTCCAAAGCATCCCCAATCCAAGCATAATGCCAATGATCTCTTTTGTCATAATTTGTTCTCCCTTCTTTCAGCTTTTCGTCATCGTTGTAACAGTCTTCCAATCATGTGGTTTATGACAGGTTACGCATTTCGTCAAAGCCTTTTGTTCAAAATGGCGCCGATCCTCGGCGATCTTAGGATGGCATTCCAGGCAATCGGAAAAACTCAACAGCGGCCGGGTGTGGGGCTTGTGGCAGGCGCTACACGCATACTGCATCGGCCCTTGCGCCGGAAAGGTTTCGCCTTTGAGCGACATGGCCGCGTGGCAAGCCGCACAGGTCTGGCTCTCGGGCTTTAGCGCCGCCGCCTTGGCGGTAAACGCATGGCAAGTCGTACAGTGAAACGCCTTCATGCCGCCGATATTCGCGGTCGCCCTGCTGTGACAAGCGACGCATTCTTTGGTTGTGGGTTTAACCGCGTGTAAAGAAGGCAAATGACAGGAGAGGCATTCCAGGTTGGCCCTTTTAACATGGAGCTCGTGGCCCGCGGTCTTGCTGATTTGGAGCCAATGGGTCTGGTCGTTCAGATGGCAATTCTCGCACACTCGTCTATTCAGCTGGGTATGCGGCGGAACACTTTTGAGATCCGAAACCGCCCAGTGCCACACGATGCGAACCCGATCCTGAATATTCTGCTGGTGGCAGACGTGACAGGTGACCTTGTTGTGCGGCCCCTGCTTCCAGGTATTCCACGCGGTCTGCATGAGATGGCAAGAGGCGCAAAAACTTGGGTCGTGTTCTATATAGTCGTAAGTTCGATATCCGGCCAAAGCCACGCCCAGACCCACCAGAACGAGAAGAGCTATTACAACAAAGCGCGAGCGGGTCACGAGGGGTTTTCTTCCTCTGTAAGACGCCCCTGCTCCACAACTCCGATGTGGAGTTTTGGAAAGCAGCCCTGAGGCGAGCCAAGGCCAATTCGGTCTCGGGTATTTTTACCCATAATGTTAGACGAACAACCCGTCGAGAACATGCCGCGACCAGATTACTTTGTCGGACTCATCGTATATCCGAGATAAGTCAGCAGGACCAGATAGAAAATCAGTATGATTCCAAAAACGGTGGAAAAGCGCCGCAATGGACCCGGTGCGGTCCGCTTGTCAATAAAGGGTACAACAACTAACAACAGCCCAATGACCCCAAAGCCAAGGACGCCGAGAAGCTCCCCCTCTATTCCAAGAATATGACCCGGCAGGAGCTTGAGCGTTTGAAACATCGCCATGAAATACCACTCTGGTTTGATGCCGATGGGGGCGGGCTGAAAGGCATCAGCTTTTTTTCCCAGCTCTGTCGGATAGTAGGCTGCGAGAGCCGCGAGCACGCCGAGAGCGCAAAGCCAACCCACGAGATCTCGCAACAAAAAGTTCGGGAAAAAGGGCATCGACCGCTTCGCGCTGTCGCCGGCCTCTGCGCTCGGCGGCCGGCTCATGCCGTGTTTCTGAACGAGAAACAAATGAAGCCCTAGAACGATTGTGACGATCGCCGGCAGGATGGCCACATGGATGCCGTAAAAGCGCGTGAGCGTCGCTCCCGTCACATCCTCTCCTCCTCTCAGCAGTCTGCGCAGAAACGGTCCCGCCACGGGCACGACACCGGGAATTTCCGTGCCCACGCGGGTGGCAAAAAAAGCAAGCTCATTCCAAGGCAAGAGGTATCCAGTAAAGCCAAACGCGAGCGCCAATCCCAGCAGTCCGCCGCCGGAAATCCATGTCAACTCACGCGGCGATCGGTAAGCTTTCATAAAAAACGCGCTAAAGAGATGGATGAACATGGCAAAGATCATCAGGTTGGCCGACCAAGCGTGTATGGAGCGCACCAGCCAACCGAACTGCACCTCGGTCATAAGAAACTGGATCGACTCGTAGGCCTCACCGGCGCTCGGACGATAGTAGAGTAAAAGGAGAATGCCCGTGGCAACCTGGATCATGAAAAGGAAAAGGGTCATGCCGCCGAAATAGTACCAGGCGGTGTGCCGGTGCACCGGAACTTCTTTCTTCCTGGCGAGTTTCTCTATTTCCTTGAGCCCGATCCGTTCATCGAGCCACAGCCAGAGTTTGCCGTGTTTCGGATCGCGGGTTTCCATCGCTAGCCCCTCTTACTGACCACCACCTGATCGCCCCTGACATTCACCGCGTACTCTTCCAGCGGCTTGGGGGGAGGCCCCTCGATATTTTTTCCGTTTAAGTCGAAGTGCCCGTTGTGGCAAGCGCACCATATGTGATTGATGTCCGAGCGATACTGAACGATGCAGGCCAGATGGGTGCAGACCGCGGAAAAAGCCTTGAGCTCGCCAGCCGGGGTGTTGATCAAGATTGCCGGCTGGCTACCGAAGCGAAAGATTTGACCGCTATTCGGCTTTACTTCCTGTGGTTTGACGGGCAAAGTCACGGTCCGCGCCGTCGATTCTTCCACTTTCGGTGGAATAAGATAGCGGCTCACCGGGTACAGAACTGAAAATATAAACGCACCCGTCGTAGTCCCCAGAAACCAGTTGAGAAACTTTCGCCGTGACTCGTCGCGAGCTGGGAATTCCACATCCTTTGCCATCTCTGTTGGTTTCCTTTAGCCGGGTAGCGGTCTTACGATTTTTTCTCAATCTGCCTGATCTTCAGGATCAAGCCCACGACGAGCGCAAATATGATTAAAGCAGAAACTGCCAACCCTTTACGTCGAAACTCAAGTTCGTCAAGGGCCTTTAAGCCTCGCTCGCGGGCCTTTTGACTGATCTCGAGACCCGGCTGGATTTCCTTTCTAACCCCATCCAGATCGAAACCGTGGATCGATGCACGGGCCTTAATCAGCGCGGTCTTGGCCCCGTTCAACTCAAAGAGTGCCTGCGACACCTCCATACCCGCATGTTCGGCATTCGACAGGATCCCGTGCGCCTTCTCATAATCTCCTCTGAGCCGTTCGATAGATTCCCGCATGGCGGCCGCGGTCTTTCCGCCGTTGTCTCCGGCCGTGTGACACCCGGCGCAGACGGCTTGATCGCCGACGCCGAGCATCGCATCATTCGTCTCGAGGATCTCGTGGTTGCTGTGACAGGCGGCGCAGCCGGGGATTCCCATCTGGACAAAGACCTGTCCATGCCGGCTCTTGTTAAAAAGCTCGGTGTTGACGGGATGACATTGGCCGCAGACATTTCCCACCCACGAAACTCCCGGCGGCGCTGCGCCATGGTTGCCATGACAGTCGTTGCAGGTCGGCGCTGAGAGGTCTCCTCTGCTCGTCATCATTTTCCAATGAACGCTCTGCTTGTACTTCGCGAGTTGGTCCGTAGGAATTTTATACGGCGCCATGTACTCCGCGTTGGCGTGACAGGAGCCGCAAGTTTCAGCAACGCGCAAGGGATGGACCGAAGATCGGGCATCACCCGGTGGCCTTATCGAATGTGGCGTGTGACAGCTAGCGCAGTTCGCCACCTTGGAATCTTTCAGCTCTTTTAAACGCCTGCCATGAACCGAAGCGGAGTATTCGACAACCTGGTCCACGCGGAGCGCGGGGTTGTACTGTCTCATGAAGCGCGCGTCCGAATGGCAGCGGCCACAAACTTCGATGATTTGAGCGGGCGCTGGTTTGCCAATGTAGCCTTTCTTGGGGTCCATCGAATCCATGCTCATAATTGTGCCATCACCACCGTGGCACGAAACACAGCCGAAACCTTTCGCCGCATGGACATCTTCACTGTAAATTTTGGCCGGCCGTCCAAGAGGCTGATCGCCGAACGCTTGATGACAGACCACGCAGCTTTCCGTTTGCTGTTGCGCAGCAACCCATATCGGCCAAGCACAAGAAATTAAGAGTAGACAGCAGAAAATCGTCGGACGGCCGACCATGCTCATCGACGGCTTCTCCCGAGCGCCTCGAGGAAACCAACGATGTGCGCCATCTCATCGGCCTTCAGAGTAGGCCAGGCCAAGGTTGCTTCGCGTATTTTTTGCTCCATCGCAGCGCCGTGGTTCCACATTGCCGAAACCACGTTGGCCGGCTGATCCAGGCCGCGAATCTTCGCGAAATCGGGGCCCACCCTACCTCCCTTTCCCCGGATGGAATGGCAGCGTAAGCATCCCTTGGCGTTGACGAGCTCTTGTCCCCGCCGCGGATCACCAGGTCCCGCAAAGTATTCCACGGAATACAAGTAACCAACAATGTCCGCCAGCTCGTTCGCTTGAAGCGGTGGAACCGGCACATTCCGCCTTTTCATTTCCCGCGTCATGATAGGCCCCTTGTTCCACATGGCCGCGGCGAACTCAAACAGGCTGGGGTAGAGCTTTCGCCCCGCCAGCGCAGGTCCCACCGGACCGCCGGTACCCTTAATACCGTGGCAATCAACACACCCTCGAGCAGCAAAAAGTTTTTCCCCTTCCTGGGCTGGACCCGCAAGCACTTGTACCGGCTGATCGCCGCGTGCGCGGGATACAGACTTGACATAGGCAATCAAGTCCCTCAGCTCCCGGCCAGTGAAGACAGGTCGCT
>DASTOD010000697.1:0-20615 GCA_035762645.1 Binatia bacterium
CAAGCGGAGCGCGGCGAATCTGGCCGATCACCCCCTGTTCAACAACAAAACGTGACGATGCGCGATCGAGATCTTTCAGCGCATCTATAGTGTCCCTTATGTAATCGACCGTCCGGTCGAACTCCTTTTCGGCATCGGGAAGCGGCTTCGCTATCTCCCACATCAGGAGTCTGACGACATCATCGCGCTTCTCTTTCATTCGGTAAGCAAAAGCTTCTACATGCCTGATCCGTTCCTCGACAGACATTGTGGGCCACGTCCCTCGTCCGTCATCGTAAGCCCTGCACGCTGCATCAAGAGCTTCCAAAGATTGCTGCTCTCCAAGCAAGGGGTAACTACCGATGAGCTTCTGCTGAACGCTATCATGGATTGCTTCACATATAGGCGACAACACATCTTGCTGCGGGCCGGTCCATTCTGTGATTTCCCCATTGCAGAGATACTGACTTTGGTCCATGGGTGAGGCGGTGCGCCACTTCTCCGGTATCGTATCCTCGGCGGGAAAGATTGAAGCGGATCGCGCGGCTGTCATTTGAATGTCTCCTTTCTGTCCAACCAGTGGATGTAACCTTCCTGAAAACTAGCCCTCACACCATACGGTTCACGCGGAAAAGGTGAGGAGCTGGGGATTTGTTAAATCAGACGGCTTCCTTGCCGCGGGCATAGAGACTGACCAAACGGGCAACCATCACCGCCAAGAAAAGCTGCCCTCCGACTCCTTCGACGATGGCAAGGCCTCGCGCCACATCGGTGCGCGGCACGATATCCCCGTAGCCAAGTGTTGCCAGCGTGACGAAGCTAAAGTAGATCGCGCTCATCCGTGAGAAATCGCCGGCGACGCCGAAGGTGCCCGGTCTGATTTGCTCGAGAACCCAATAGAGACTACCGAAGAAAATTCCCGCGAGCAGGTAGGCGCTGAGGGCCGCATAAAGATGCTCGGCATCAACCGACTCGGCGCCCATGGCGAAGCGCAAAGCACCGGCCGCTGCGAATAGCGCAATCAGTGTCCATAGCCCGAGCGTCATGGCCGAGAGCGCGGGATGATCGAACCAGGCTGTTACCGGCCGTGCCAACCATAGCGCGGCTACAATGGTCAGGAGAATGTGGCGAGCTTTGCCGATGCTGATTGGGATCACCGCCATCAGCAAGTTGGCGGCTAGAAATAGCTCAATCAGAGAGCCAGTAAACGAAAAGGCAGCGAACAGCGGAGCAGCCACCATGGTAAGCAGAAGCGTGTAGAACAAAATCGCGTAACGGTGGCGGAAATATGCGCTTCGGAGCGCACCCTGACTGCCGCTATTCGCAACGGCTTCGTTCATCGGGTCGCGGGCTGCGGGCCGAATAGAAAAACTAAAGCAAGGATCAGATAGACGGCGAGGAGCTGTACGCCGCGCAGCCAATCGGACCGGCCGTCGCCCGCCACCTGTCCGGTGATCCACACCGCCAGGATAATGGTCAGCACGAGGCCGCCCGAGAAGGCGAGATCCATCGGCCGCGGACCAATCGCGTAACTGATCAACACCAGTAGCGGTGCGACAAACAGCGCTACTTGCACGCTGGAACCAATCGCGATTGAGAGCGAAAGATCCATGCGGTCTTTCATTGCGGCAACCACGGCGGTGCTGTGTTCGGCGGCGTTGCCCAAAATCGCCACTACGAACACGCCGACGAAGACATCGTTTAGCCCGAGAGTGGTGGTTGCGGGCTCGAGCGCACCGACCAAAATCTCGCTCATCCAGGCGATGGCGGCGGTTGCCAACCCCAGAACCAACATCGCCCGGCCAACACTCCAGGAGGCATGCCCGCTCTCATGTCCGCCCTCGTGCGCCGATCCGGCAAACAATTCTCGGTGAGTGACCAGTGAAAAAATCAGATTTGCGGCATAGACGGCGAGCAGTATCAGGGACATCCAAACGCTGATATCGCCAAGCGCCGCCGCGCCCATTTCTCCGGCCGCGGCGCGATAAGCCGCGGGGAGGATCAAAGCGATTGCGGCGAGAGTAAGCATGGTGGCTTGCGAGCGCGCCCCGGCGGCGTTGTAATGTTGCTCCGAACGGCTGGTTCCACCGGCGAGCATCGATGCGCCAAGGACAAGCAAAATGTTTCCCACAATGGAACCCGCGAGCGAGGCTTTGACAACCTCATGCAAACCGCCGCGCAGCGCCGCGAGTGCGATGATAAGCTCGGCGGCATTGCCGAACGTGGCGTTCAGCAAACCCCCGATGCCTTCACCTGTCCGTTCAGAAAGTTGCTCGGTGGCTTTCCCCATCCAGGCCGCGAGGGGCATGATCGCCAAGCCCGATGAGAGGAAGATCCAGAGGGCTTTCTCCGGCGTGATATGCTCAAGCACGATAGTAAGAGGAATGAAGACAAGCAGCCAGTTGATAGTCATAAGACGGCTACTTCAGCGTCGTAACTCTAGAACGATTGGAACTGCTTGAACGACTTGAACGATTTGAACGCATATTATGGCTGCCAGCCACCGCCCAGGGCGCGGTAAAGCTGGACGACGGCGTTGAGCTGAGCTCCGCGTGTGCGCGCCAGTTCCAATTCGGCATCAAAAAGGTCCTGGTCAGCGATCAACACTTCAAGATAGTTGGCCAGTCCGGTGTCATAGCGCAGACGCGAGAGGCTGGAAGCATCCCGCAGCGCCGTAACCTGCGCTTCCTGCTCGACGCGCAGGTCCCTGAGTTTTTCAATCGTTACCAGCGCGTCCGCCACCTCCCGGAAACCGTTTTGCGCCGCCTTCTCGTATTGCGCGAGCGACTGGTCAAAGCGCGCCTTGCTCGCCTCATAGTTCCAGAACAGTCGCCAGCCCTGAAAAATCGGTTGCAAGAAACCGCCGGAAACCGACCAGATCGCCGCGCGCTTATCGGCGATGTTGGCGATATCGTGACTGAGACCGCCGAGCGCCGAGTCTAGCGAGAAAGTAGGAAAGAAGAGCGCCTTGGCGGCCCCGACGTCGGCGTTAGCCGCAACCAGCAACTGTTCGGCGCTCTGCACGTCGGGACGGCGCTCCAGCAACGCCGAAGGCAAGCCCGCCGGAATCGTGGGCGGATGATATTGGTCGATTAGAACCGTGCCGCGTGGAACCGGTCCAGGATTGCGCGCCAGAAGAAAGTTGATGAGATTTTCTTGAATGGCGATCCGACGTTCCAAATCGGGAATCACGGCGGCGGTGCGCGAGCGATTGGCGACCGCCTGATCCAATTCGAGCCGATTGGAGACGCCGCCGGCAAGCCGCCTTTGGTAAAACTGAATGGTCTCGTCGTTGAGCTGAAGTGTGCGCCGGGTGATTTCGAGCTCCAGATCCAGCTCTCTCAGAATAAAGTAAAACTGCGCGACATCGGCAACCAGCGTGATATACACACCGCGCCGGTCCATCTCAGTGGCGACATACCTGGCGCTAGCCGCTTCCGCTTCACGCCGAATCCGGCCGAATACGTCGATCTCCCAAGTCATGGCGAATCCGAATAGCCAGTTTTGGAAATTACGGTTGGCTCCAATTGCCTCCGGGGGATCGCTGGCCCGCGAAACCCGTTCTGCGCTGCCGCCACCATTAAAGTTGACTTGGGGATAAAGAAAAGATCGCACAACACCGATCCGGGCACGGGCCTCCTCCACTCGGGCCGCAGCGGTGCGCAAGTCGTAGTTGTTGCTTAAGGCCTGGCGGGTCAATTCCTGGAGCACCGGGTCCTTGAAAAGCTCCCACCACGGAAGATCGGCAAGAGACTCCGCCGCGGGCGTCCCCGGAACTCCACGGTGGTTATCTGGAGTCAGAATCTTCGGCCGGAGATAGTCGGGGCCGACGGTGCATCCCGCAAGAAAAAGAACCACGATCGCCCCAGCGCAGCAGAGCCGCAGCCGATAAGCGAAGACTGTTTGCACCACGAAGGACGCGAAGAGCACGAAGTTTAAGAAGAAAATTTTCGCAACCTTTGTGGTCTTCGTGGTGAGCAAAAGAGTTCGGGTCAAGGTCCAAGCAGTGGGAATTGCCACCGGAAAATTTGCGCAAGCCGGAAGAATTTTCGAGGATCGTGGTACGAAAGCAGTTCGCGAAACCCGAAACCTGAAACCCGAAACCTGAAGTCCGGTCATCTCAGTGCGCCCCTTCATGCGATGGCATGGCCGGAACTGCGCTCGGAACTCTCTTCTTCTTTGCCCCCAAGCCCTCGACGAACGCGAAGTTCCCCGGAATGAGAAACACCCCGAGAGCGGTAGCGACCAGCATGCCCCAAAAGACGGCCGTACCCATGACGTTCTGCGCACCGGAGCCCGCGCCGCTCGCGATCATCAACGGCACGACGCCTAAGATGAAGGCGAACGCCGTCATGAGGATCGGCCGAAAGCGCAGCTGCGCCGCTTCCAAGGACGATTCTTCGATAGACTTGCCTTCCTCATGTTTCGCTTTTGCAACCTCCACGATCAGGATCGCGTTCTTCGCCGCCAAGCCGATCAGCATCACGTTGCCGATGGCAACGTAAACGTTGTTATCGTAGCCCATCAGCCAGACCCCAAAGAACGAGCCCAGGGCAACCAGCGGGGAGCCCAGCAGAACCGCCCAGGGCAAGCGCCAACTCTCGTAGAGCGCGGCCAAGAGCAGGAATACGAACACGATGGCGAGAACAAACGTTGGGCCTGCGGCCGGCGCCACCTTCTCTTGATAAGACATTCCCGAGTAAGCAAAGCCCATCTCCTTCGGCATGGTCTGTTTGAAAACATCTTCGAGGGCGGCGAGTGATTGTCCGGAGCTGTAGCCGGGCCCGGAGATGCCTGTGATCTCGACGGTGCGGAACAGGTTGAAGCGAAAAGTAACCTCGGTCCCACTCTCAGACGTGATGGTCACCAGCGTGGAAAGCGGAATCATCGCGTTTGTGGTCTGGCTGCGCACGTAGATATCGCCGATATCCTTGGGCTTGCGGCGATAGTCGGCCTCGGACTGAACGTAGACGCGAAAGAGGCGGCCGAAGCGGTTGAAGTCGTTGACGTACGAGCCACCGAGGACTGCGGACATGGCCTGAAACACCTCGTTGACCGGTACCCCGAGTTTGCGCGCCTTCTCGCGATCAAGCTCCACCTTGACTTGGGGATAGTTCGGGTTGAAGGAGGTGAAGAGGTTGGCCAACTCCGGGCGCTTGCGCGCCGCCTCCATGAAGCGCTGCGCCTGCTCGCCCAGTTGTTGGACAGTCAACGTACCGCTGCGGTCTTGGAGCATGAAGTTGAAGCCGCTCGCGGCGCCAAATCCGGAAATCGTCGGCAGGTTGAACGGAAAGGCGACGGCCTCGGGGATTCGGCTAAGTTCGGCCTGAAGGGTGGCCATGACACCACGGACATGCAGTGCTTCGCCGTGGCGTTCCTCCCACGGCTTGAGCCGCACAAAGAAGGAGCCAAAGTTCGGCTGAAAGGAACTGGTCAGGATTCCATAACCGCCGATCGCGTTGTAGGAGTCAATTCCCTCGGTCTTGGCGAGGATCGCCTCGATTTTGGCTAGGACTCTGCTGGTGAGCTCGAGGGACGATCCGGGGGGAAGCTGAACATTGATGGAAAATACCCCCTGGTCCTCTTCGGGCACAAAACCCGCGGGCAACGCGCCACCGAAGAGTCCGGCCCCGACCGCCACGACAGCAACGATCACTATGGTGAACCACGCGCGGCGCACCAAGAGGCGGCTTCCACTGACATAACCTTTCGTCACCCGGTCGAAACCCCTGTTAAATCCGCCGAAGAATTTTCCCAGCAGACCGGTCCTCGGTTTTGGCGCCTTGAGGAACATGGCGCAGAGCGCGGGTGAGAGCGACAAAGCATTGAAAGCCGAGAGCAGCACGGAGATAGCGATGGTGAGGGCGAACTGCTGATACATGCGGCCAGTGAGGCCGCCGAGGAAGGCCACGGGAATAAATACGGCCGAGAGGATAAGCGCGATACCGATGACCGGGGCCGAGACTTCCTTCATGGCCTGAATCGTCGCGTCCCTCGGGCTCATGCCATGCTCGATGTGGTGCATCACCGCTTCCACCACTACGATGGCATCGTCGACAACGATACCGATGGCGAGCACGAGGCCGAACATCGAAAGAGTGTTCAGCGAAAACCCGAGAGCCGGGAAGAAGATGAACGTGCCGATCAGCGAAACGGGCACCGTGAGAAGCGGGATAATGGTCGCGCGCAGATTTTGCAGGAAGATGAAGACGACGAGCGTGACCAGGACGACCGCCTCGAAAAAAGTATGAACGATTCCCTCGATGGAGGCTTCGACCGCCGGCGTTGTGTCATAGACAATCTTGTAGTCCAGGTCCGGCGGAAAGAGCGTCTTGGCACTCTTCATCGCCTCGTAGATCGCATGGGCCGCCTCAAGCTGGTTTGCACCCGGCAGCAGATACACGGCCATGATCCCGGCGGATTGGCCGTCTAGCCTGCCGAAGGATTTGTAATTCTCGGCCCCCAACTCGGCGCGGCCAATGTCCTTGATGCGGATCTGCGCGCCGGTCTCGGTCTGACGGAGAATGATGTTCTCAAACTCCTCGGGGTTGACGAGCCGGCCAGGGGCTCTCACCGTATAGGTGAACTCTTGGTCCTTCGGCGAGGGCGCCATGCCGACTTGACCGGCGGGAGCTTGCAAATTTTGCTCTCTAATTGCCGAGATAACATCCGAGGGCGTGAGAGCGAGTCTCGCGAGCCTGTCCGGCCGCAGCCAGACCCGCATGCTGTAGTCGGAGCCGCCAAACAGGTCGACCTGAGCGACACCGCGGATGCGCAGGATTTGATCCTTCAAGTTAATTGTTATGTAGTTCGTGAGAAAGTTCGCGTCATAGCTCGCGTTGGGTGAGTAGAGTGAAATAACCATCAAAATGCTGGGACTTTGCTTTTTGACCGTGACTCCCTGCGCGGTGACCTCCTGGGGCAACCGCGCTTGAGCGATGCCGACGCGGTTTTGAGTGAGCACGTTGGACGTGTCTTGGTTTGTCCCGACCTCGAAGTTGACGTCGAGCTGCATGCGGCCGTCGCTGGTGTTCGCCGACTTCATGAAGATGGTGTTGTCAACGCCGTTGACCTCTTGCTCGATGGGTGTCGCAACCGATTGTTCGACGGCTTCCGCGGACGCGCCCGGGTAGGTCGCCGAGACCCGGACGATGGGGGGTGCAAGAAACGGATACTGCTCGACGCTGAGACCCTTCAACGTGAAAAGTCCCATAATGACGATGATGATCGAGATGACGAACGCGACAATAGGGCGCCGGATAAAAAAGTTTGCCATGGCTTATTTTGCCTCCGCTCCCTTGGCCTTGCTCCCGCCCGACGGCGCGTTTGCAACAGGGGAAGTTTCCGCCTCGGGCTTTGCCGTCGTCACGTTGACCTGTATCCCGGGCCGGACTTTTTGAATTCCCTCCACGATCACCTTGTCTCCCGGTTTTACACCTGATTTGATGAGCCATAAGTTGCCGACCCGTTCATCGGCTTGCACCATGCGCTGCTCCACCGTGGCATCCGGTTTTACAACCATGACGCTGTAGAGACCTTGAATCTCCTGCACCGCGCGCTGGGGAACCAGCAAGGCGTCTTCCTTGACCTCGGTGACGAATCGCGCGCGCCCATACTGGTTGGGACGGAGAATCCGCTCAGGATTGGGAAAGGTAAACTGCCCGGTCAGAGTGCCCGTGGTTGGGTCCACCGCGCGCTCGACCGCGTCGAGGCGGCCTTTGTGGTTAAAGACGGTTCCATCGGCTAGGATAAGCTCTACACCGAACTGTTTTTCGATGGCGGCGCGATTCCGCTCGCCGAGCCTGGCGAGCCGCAGATATTCTGCTTCGGCGATCGCGCAGCGGAAGAGGATCGGGTTGATCTGTGAGATGGTATTGAGCAGTGTGTTTTCACCGCGCCCGACCAGGCTGCCGGCCTTTTTTTGCGTGGTGCCGATGAGTCCATCGACCGGCGCTGTAATGGTTGTATAGGCGAGATCGAGTTTGGCCTTGGCAACTACTGCGTCGTAAGCGGCCACCTGGGCCTTAGCCGCCTCTTGGGCGGACAGCGCATTGTCAAGTTCTTGTTGGCTGATCGCCTGCTGCGCGGCCAGGGGTGTGTATCGTGCGACATCATTGTTGGTTTTTTCCAATCTCGCTCGAGCGGTCGCCAGGTTGCCCTGAGCTTGAGCCAATGCTTCTTGAAACTGCTGGGGGTCAATTCTATACAGGAGCTGGCCTTTTTTGACGAACGAGCCCTCGGTGAAATTCATGGAATCGAGGTACCCCTCCACCCGCGCTCGGATTTCTACATCCTGCGAGCCCAGCGTCGCCCCGACCAGCTCGATGTATATCGGCACATCTTTCTGAACGACTTCTGCTACCTGGACTTCGGGTGGCGGCGGCGGTGGAGCCTCTTTTTTTGAGCAGGCAACGGCAGCCGCAACAATAAGGCAAGGAATGAGAGTCGCCACGATCCCCGTGGAGCCCCACGGGCAAGCCCGTAGCCCCTGTGAGGCAAAATCCTGAGCAAGAGCGCCAGGCCAAGGCTGGGGCTCCAGTGGAAGGGTCGCTCGCGCACGCATCCAGCTAGTGCTTTTAAGATTCACGTTGTCCCCCAAACTTTGAACACGCTGATGGCACAATTATTTGCCGGCTTCCAGCGTCGTATCCCTGTCCAGCGAAGCTGGCTCTAGCAGGCTGCTGAAAAAGCCTCATATGCACTGTTCTCGTTACGGGTCTCGAGTTTCGGGTCTCGTGTTAAACTCGAAACACGAAACACTAAACTCGAAACTGCCGTCGGCGTACGCCTCCGCTCGTCGATTTTTCGCGGCGCCTCGCCTCTGAGGGCTTTTTGAGCAGCCTGCAATCAGACTTTCTTCAGCAACCTGCTAGTGTCCTCATTTAGAACAGGCACAGCCACCAACACGCAGACTATGATTCCTAAATATACAAAAGGTGCGATCCGGTATATTGGACCTTAGTCCAATGGCGGTTCGGGCAGCGGTATCTCACTCCACCCAGTGCAGCACGTCGCGCATGATCGACCAACGTGGCTGGCGCTTGACCGCTTGCTTCCCGAGTATCCAGTGGCCGTAGAGCGCCTCGATGGTGCCGTCTCTCCGCTTCAGCTCGATCCACGTGTTAACGAAGGACGCAAAGTCCTGATCGCGCCCAGCCACGGGATAGGCCAAAGGAATCCTAATGGCTCCCGGCTCAGGCACGACAACCGTGTATTTCGGGTAGAGCAAAGTCAGCACCGAACCGCGCTCGGCGGCAAGCACTACGGCGTCGAACGTTCCCTTTTTCAATCCGTCCTCGATCTGCTTGATCGTGTCCGCCACCTGGAGCTTCAGTGCCGGCGCGCGCGTTTTTACACGTTCGACATAGTACGGCACATCCGGAACCACCACAGGAAAGGCGCCGAGGTCCCGAATGGTCGCCCAGCTGGAAAACTCTTCGCGCAGCTGATCCTTCACCACGAAGGCAAGCGTCTCGTCGAGGTAGGGCTCGCAGAAGAGCATCTCGCCGGCGCGCTCGGGCGTTACCACGATACCTGTCATGGCAAGGTGAAGGCGGCCGGTCGCCAGCAAGCGCGGTAACGCGGTTAGATCTTCCATCTCGACGAATTCGACCTTTACACCGAGGTCGCGGCCGAGGAGCTGCGCCATCTCAACGTCGAAGCCGACAAGCTGGCGCTCCCGGTTCAAAAACACGAAGGGAAGCCGATCGGCGAATATGCCTACGCGCAGCACGCGGCGTTTCTTGATTGAATCGACGACCGATCCGGCCGGCTTCTCGACAGCATCACCAAGCTCGACCTGTTTGATGAGGCGTGCCTCCTGATGTTTCATTAGGGGTCGCATGCTATAGACCAACTCCTCACCTGCAAACGCCGGCTTTAGCGCGGTATTGAACAGCATGCGCAACCCGCCAATCGTCGCCGCTGACAGGACCAGTGTGATCACGAGGTAACGAGCGATGCGCGCCGGACTGAAGCGCAGCGCGCCAACGATGGCAGCGCTGCCAAGCAGCGCCACCGCCACCGTGTGAACCGCCGCCAGGAGGGATCCGAAGCGTGAGTTGATGACGCCGGTTGCGAGGAACAACTGGAAAGTATCGGCCGGGATGCGGAACAAGTCCAGTAGAAATGGCACCGCCGCATTCAGGCTGCCGAAGAACGTCAGTAGACCCGTCACAGCAACTCGCGGATATTCGGTCACTGGCACCGCCGCGTCGGCGAACCATCCAGCGAACAGGATGAAGCTGATTGACAAGAGCTTGCCGGTGTGAGGAAAATTGAATGACGTGGGCACGATCACGTCGGGCAACGTTCTCGTGGTTTCGTCGACCAGCCGGTACCGATCGAGCAACTCCTTGCATGCCTGGATAAGAATCGGCAGGACGATGAATAAATCGGCTGTCATGAAGGCGGTGATGAGCGCGTCGCGCGCCGGCCCAAGCACCTCCCGATAGCCAAACGGCGTGAGCGCTGAGACGAGTCCGGGCAATACCCAAAGCGCGACCAGCAAAGCGACGGCCACATACGTGATCAAGTACAACTGGATCCGGGCGACCTGCTCGATGTTCAACGTTCCCGCCGTGTTAGCGGCAAGGCGAAGATGCCGTAGGGCGTCAGACCGACGACAAATTTCGTGGCGCGCGACAATGCTTCCTTGGCAACGGCGAAGACGTCGAGCAGCGCCTGCTTGTGCTCCACACCAACCAACGCGACACCAAGAAAAACGGAAAAAAGGACCACGGCTGGCACGATGTTGTTGGCCAACGAGTGAAACGGATTGGACGGAATAAATAGGTCGACAAAGTTAAAAGGCGGACGCCGCTCGACAAGCGTAGTGCTGAAGAACGTGGCCGTTTCGATGTCGGGGAAATGCCAGAGGAATGAGGAATGTAAAAATCAGCGCGAAACACCAAAGGCCAAGGAGAACGGCGCCGGCTCGGAGCCCGAGGGTTTTCACTTGATCGCAACCTAATGTTCCCAGACTCGTGATGATCGAGATGGTAATATATGGAAGCACCATCATCTGTAGCAACTTGACGAAGCCATCCGCCACCACCTTGAGCACACCCGCATGCTCACCGAAAAGAAGTCCGACGAAGACACCGGACGCAAGCCCAACAACGATTTTGGTGGAAGAGCTCATCGGCGGTAAGGTCATCAAGCCTCGCTTGCCCAGCCCGAACCGAAACAAACTCTAGAAACAAATCAATCCAAAGCCGCGACACCCGGCTCCGTTAACTGAGGGTGTAAATTAAAAGAAGACAGATCTTCTTTCGTTCGGGATTCGATGTTTTGTGCATCGTGCACGGACGGTTTTTCGTCGCCCTGAAGCCCGCAGATGCTTTTGGCTTGCTGCAATCGTCTCTCGGTGGGGTGGAAGATATCGCCGGTATAGTTTTGCTTTTGGAACTCTTCCAAAATGCGTACCCAAATGTGGCAATCCCAGTCGAGTTTATTCCAGTAGTCTAACCCTTTCAGATCCGCCTCGAGTTCTTTTTCCGTCGAGTAGTTATAGAATCTCACGTACCATGGTAAGCCGACGTCGCGACCCGAGGCGCCGATTGCGAGCAACCCGGCGTTTAACCACATTCCTCCTTCGCCCTTGGCATGACCCGCTGTCTCGTGCGCGATCTCGTGCGCGATGGTCTGCCTGAGCAGCCATCGGTGACCGGAATCAGTTAACGCCAGTGACGCGAGCTGGTAACTGATGTAGATCCGCTTATTGCCAACGCTCATGCCGAGAATATCTTTGCGCGGAAACTCGGAGAGAAAAAACTGATACTTCGAAAAATGCTCAAAATCTTCGCTGACTGATACGATGCGGGCCGCTTCACTTCGAACTAGAGCTTCGACCGGATGGTCTACCACGGTAGGAATGTTCGGCCGTACCGAACACGAGATAATCATCAAGCAAAAACTTACCCGGATCCACAGTAGGAGCCGGTTTCGCGCTCTGCGGTTTAGCTTTGGCATCACGATTTGTCGGCTTCGAGCCAGCCGCGCGCTTTCGCCAGATCGGCAGGAAGGAAAAATTCGACCGCGGCCTGGCGAAATCCTTTGGCGAGAAACGCGTAGACAAAATCTCGCCACTCTTCGTCTCCCACCACTGCGATCTTCGCAATGTCCTTATCGTGCTCTGTCAAGAAAGTGATATCGCCCCAGTCTCCCTCTCGCTTCCAGCCGCGAAAATTATCGAGAATGAACAGCGCGCTGATCTTGCCGCAACGACGGATCGCCTCGAGAGCCACGGCTTGCATCTGGCTGACCTCGGACTTGGTAAGCTCCCCCCTGATCTTGGCACTGATGATGGGTCCGGTCGCGTCGATGACTGCAAATGCCATTTTGCCTCCTTTATATTATATAGACTGTTAAGACTGCTAAGCGGTCCACGGTCGACGACCCGGCACATTCATATCCTTTCGCCCGACCGCCCGCGGAATCTCACTACATCATGGCGAGATTCCTCCAGAAATTCTCCAGACTGTCCGTGCCGCCGAAGAGCGTGGTGAAGTTGGTGGAGTCCACTAGCAGGATGTTGCCGGCGCGCTGGTCTCGCGGTGGCATCCAAAGGAGAGCATTGAATTCCGTGTTGCCCGCCTCGGTGAAGGGATGCGGACGATCGGGGTCGATGAGCTGTCGTCCCAACACATGCACTGACTTGGTGTCTCCGGTGGTCAACTCGTAGTGCGGCAGGTGAGGGTGGAAGTTGAACGTGGTGACGTTTTTGAGCAGGCCCAGCCTGTCGAGGTCACGGAAGGCCGTGAGCGGTGCAATCTCCTTCGTGCCTTTCAAGACCGCCGGACGGAGTCCGTATTGATTTATGACCGGGACATCGAGCGCCTTCATCAGCGAGCGGGTGTATTGGCCAAAGCGCTGCTGGCGCGGGACAAGTGGGTCGCCGTGGTGCAGGTATTCCATCTGGCGCTGTTTTAAGTCGCTGGTGAAGCCGACATCGTGGTGCGGCGCGAGCAGCAGGCAGGTGACTTCGCGCTTGAGCCACTCACGGATGGCCGCGACTTCTTCCGGCGCGGCCACCTGCTCCGAAAGCAGATGGTCGAGGCCGAAGACCATGAGCGTGTCGGTATCGGCCAGAATCCGTTCGTCAATGGGCAGCCTGAATCCCGCCTGGTCAATCCGCTGGAACACTGCAACCGGGTGGCCGGTGGCTTCGCCAGCGATTTGCTGGAAGCTGAGCGTGGAGCGGTGGAACAGTTCCAGCGTGCCAGCGATTCCCTGGAGGAATTGCGCCGGGCTGTATTCCGGCGTTTCGTAGTGCGGCCAGAGCACGTTGCGGACTTCGGTGATGGTCGAAAAGCGGTTTTCCATCGCCGCCGGATCGCGGCCGGCCTCCCAGGGGTAGCTCCACGTCCAGTAGATACTCAAGCGGCGTTTGCCCGGCGTGTATTTGCGGGGGATGTGGTTTTGGTTGTAAGTGCGTGAGGATTGAACGACAGTGCTCATGATTGGATCTCCTACTTTGGCTTGTGTCTTTGAAGGTAATTAGCATCTACTCATAGGGCATCACCGAGTGATGCAAGGTATCGAAGCGCCTTGAGTCCCGGCAGAAAAAAGTAAGCGCCGCCCCGGACGGTGGTGAACGCCGGAAGGCCGGTAATTTTTTTTCGAATCGGGCGCTTCGGGATTTTGAACTCCAGCGAACCGTCTTGGTTGCCGCAGACAGGATCGCGCTCGTTGCCTAGCTCGTGAAAGTTTTTATCGTTCGCCCAGACGTTCTGCGCGAACTCGAACTGGCGGATGAGGCTCGCGCAGATCACGAATGCGGCGATGCCGCGCTCGATGCCGTCCTCCGGGGCGTCTTCCGGCAGATGCGGCCCGTAAGTGCCGCCGCGGCGAATCATGCGGCGCCGGTTCATATTCGCCGCCGTGTCGCGGGGATTCATTCGGCGGATGTGCGAGCCGAGCGGCACCGCATAACCGTGCGGGTCCATTTGCTTGTAGTTGAAGTTGTTGTTCCGCTGCGGATCGGCGCCGAGCGTGGGATCATCCTTGTCAGGCGATAGTACGAGCGGCGCGCCGCTGCGCCACCGGCCCATGAGCTTCGCGGCTATGAGTTCCTGCCCCTCGGGCGTCTTGCCGTGCTCGCGCAGAAAGTCGCGAAACGCGCCAACATGCTCCTGCAGGCGACGATAGGCCATGTAGCTGCCGTTGCGGGCGAGAATCTCGGGGCGCGGTAGATTGGCCGGAGGCCCGTCTTCGTCTGGATAGCCGAGGATGAACTCCCCCGCCTTCAGCGGTGCGCCGGATCCAGGCGTGGGCTCGTCACCCGATCCTTCGATGACCGGCTGCGACAGACGATCGCGGTAACCGAAGTGGTCGTGAGCGTAATCGAAAGGAGGCGTCGCTTCCAAATCCAACGACGAGAGTACTTCCACTCCCGCGCACCGGGCGACGAGTTTTTGGTGTTCAATCTGGCACCGCTGGTGCTCCGCGGCGTTGCGGGCGAATAGGATGACGAGGGCGTGAAGCTCCGAGCTGGCCAGATCCCCCACCCAGTTATCTGGGTGATGGGCCCCGGTGTCGCCGAGAATCTCCGCCCGGGCCACCATGCCCTGCTTGAACTCCTCCGGAAAGCTGCCCAGCGAGGTCTCATCCAGACCCAGCGCCCGCAGACCGTTCCAGGTGAAAGCCACCGACACCCATCGGTTGTCCTTTGCGATCGAAGCGCGGGCCTGCTGAACCGAATGCACCGTTTCAAGGATGGCAGTTAGCCAGGCCCGTCCGCCACGAGAGTTCCGAAAGGACAGAAATTCGTATCGTCCGGTAATCGCAGGCGCACGGGTCAAGAGAATGTACTGAATGTCATCGAACTCGAGCATAACATTTATCTCCTAATGTCACGGCAGTCGGTCGAACATGATGGTGTGCTCGTCCACAAGAGCCTCGGCCTCGTCTCACTGAACGACCATCTCCCCACAGCGCATGTCGCTATTGCTTGCCTTTCGCCCAGGCCCAGGCTGCGATGCGCCACCCTTCGGCGAGCTTGCGGAGCGCCACCGTGAAGACCGCGCCGGTTTGCGTAATCTGCTTGCCGGGGACTTTGTACTCAAAGGTCGCGGGAACAACCACATACGCGCTATCGCCGGTGACGTTGTTATGCAACGGCTCGCCGACAGTGACCAGATAGTCTGATGCACCATGTTGCTCACCTTCAACCAACACGTCTCTATACCAATCCTGAGTGGCTGTTGGCCCCTGCCAAACGTGCGGCGCCATGCCGTCAAGAATCGACCCCGGGACAGCGAAAGTCGCCGCCATCAGCTTCGCGTCACCTTTGTTGAAGCCATCGATGTACTGTTGCACCGCCGCCATCGGATCTTTGGTGCTCATCTTTGTCATCCCTCACTTCGTCGACTGTCGTGCGGTTGACTTCGTAGGTTCCTATCATTGCATCTGGTCGAGCATATCCGAGAAGGCCGCCTTGACCTTGAGGGCCTTCTTGATCTCCTCGGCGCTCACATACGGGTATTCCCCGTATTCGAGAAAGCTCGGGCATTGGTGTTCCCGAACGAACTTAATGAATGCCGGCGCGTTCGTTTTCCAGTCCTCAGGGAATCCTTCGAGGTTTACGAAGACCGTGGTAATGCCGGTCTTCGAGAAGAGAGCTACGGCATCTTCGGTGTATTTGTCGAAGTCCGTGTCGAAGATGCCCTGATACATGAAGTAGGTATCCCCCTTGATGTCGAAGAGCACCCAGCGCAGGTAGTGGAGCCTGAGCACTGCAAGGCAGTGCGGATCGCCCGCCACTGCATTCTCGATGGTCTTGCCATATTCGCGGACCGCATCCACCCGGCCAGGCTTGACCTTCGCGATGATCGTAAAACCATGACACGCGGGAGTCTTGGGAAAGATCGGGCCGTATCTGCCCTGCTCCACTTTATCTTGGAAGTACCCCCCTTTTGGGATCGCCATCGCCGCTGGTTTCGACCAGTCGTTTTGTTTGGGTGTGTCTGACATTTTTGTCTCCTTTCTTTTTTGGTGATTATTTAAAGAGCGTACATACCTGTCCGCATACCTGAGATCCTAGTAACGCTGGGCCAGCATCCTTGACAGCGGCATGAGAATCAGCAAGCTGACAATCGCTACGACGACCACCATGACGACCACTTTCGGGTCGCTGAAACTTTGGCTGCCCACCACCAGCGCGGCGGCAATGTTGCGTTGCGCAGTGCCCAGGGCCAGGACGCGCCGAGTGTTCGTGTCCGGTCCGCCGAGCAACCACCCGATGACAAAGCCAATCGCGATAAAGAGGAGACCGGCCAGGATGCCGCGCGTCCCGAATATGGCCAGTACGTTGTTGACGTTCCCCGCGGTGATCAACAACACCAGCACAATCAGGCCCAGGTTGGACAACCGATCGAGCAGAGGCTTCGTACGCGCGGCGACATCCGCGAAATACGCTTTGACAGCAAGCGCGCCGGCCAGAGGAAGCAACATGAGTAGAAACAGGGAACGGGCAATCTCAGCGGGATTGACGGTAACTCCTGGCAGCAATGACGGAAGGACAAGCGGCAGATAGCCGACCGTGACAACCATCAGCAGCACCATCAAGCCCACGCCAAACGCTAAGTTGCCCTTTGCGATCTGAGCCAATTTCGGTAGGAACGGTGCGCCCCCCGCCGCGCCCAACAGCAGCAGACCCACGCCCAGCGGTTCGTCGAGCCGCAGCAGGGCGGCAAGCGCAAGGGCGCCAAGCGGCATCAAAACAAAATTCACGAGCAGCGACAGCACCACCAGCCGGGCGTTGCGTAGCGGGGCGATGATTTGACCGACCGTGAGCCCCAAACCCATGGCCACCATGCTGGAGAGCACAAAGACGAGCATCGCGACCGGGGTTGCTTTCTGCATAAGTTCCATAAGAGTCAATCCCTGCGCCTCTAACCCCGAACGCTCTCGGCCTGGTACGGCTGCCAACTCGCTTTCAGATTGAGCTGGCGGGTCGCGCTTGCCGCAACGCGACCGAGGATCCCGGCGTAGGTTGGAAACGAGAGTGGAACCTGAGCCAGCTCATCCACCCGCGTTCCGGCGGCAATAGCAGTCGCCGCCAGTTGAGTGATCTCGACGGCCCGCTCTCCGACGACGTGGCAGCCTAGGATTTTGTAGCTCGCGCCGTCGACGATCAGCTTGCAGAAGCCGGTTGTTCGCCCGTCGATGATCGTGCGTGTAGTCGCGTCAAAGCGCACGATCGCTGTCGCGATATCGTATTTTTCACGGGCCTTCGCTTCGGTCACGCCCACCTGGGCATATTCTGGGTCGGTGAAGCTGCCGACCGGACTCACCCGGTTTCCAAGCGTCATCGTCGGGCCTCGCACGGCATTGGTCGCCGCCACGAAGCCGTCATGTATCGCCTCGGGGACTAGCAACAGGCGCCCGGCTACGTCCCCGGCGGCGAAGATATGGGGCGCAGAGGTCCGCAGGTAAGCGTCGACCCGCACGAAGCCCCGATGATCAGTCTCGACGCCTGCCGCCCCGAGGTTCAGGCCGGCGGTATTGGCAACCCAGCCCACCGCTACCACCGCGAGCGCCGCCTCGGCGCTGTCCAGTAAGCCGTCTTTCGCGAAAGTCATCCGCACGCCCCTCGGCGTCTTCTCGAAAGATTCAATCTTGCCGAAGTCCTCTCGCACCGTTATTCCCGACTCACGGAAGGCGGCCGCGACCGCGGCCGATACGTCCTCGTCCTCGGTGGGGAGAATGCGCGGCCCAGCCTGGAAGAGTTGGATCCGTGAACCGAAGGCGTTGAAGACCGAGGCGACCTGCGCTCCCGTCGCGCCCGCGCCGATGACCAACATCGACGGCGGGACAGAGGTCAGGGCCCAGGCGTCGCTGTGGGTGGCGGTCAACTCGAAGCCGGGCACTGAGAGTCGACGGCTCACGCCCCCCGTGCAAATGATGATCTTTTCCGCTTGAAGCCGCAGCCCGCTCTCGGTTTCGACAGTATGCAGATCGGCGAAGCGCGCTGCGCCGGCCTGCTCGTGGACGGCCACTCCCAGGGAATCGATCTGCTCGCGAAAAGCAGAATGCGCGCGTACATCGCCGACGACCTCCCGCACGCGCGCGAGCAACCGGGAATAGTCCAGCACCGGCTCGCTGACAGCGATGCCGTACAGACCGAGCTGGCGGGCTTCTCGGATCAGCCGGGCGGCATGGGCCAGTGTGCGCACCGGAACTGGCCCGTCATTGGCCGCCATGCCGCCAAACTCGTCACGGGTTATGAGCGCTGTCGTGGCGCCCAGGTCCGCGGCGCGCAGCGCAGCGACTACACCCGCCGGTCCGGCGCCAATAACGACGACGTTTAACATTTTTGAACTCGCGTCGACCCGGGGCAATTGGATCAAACCTGCTTACGCTGCCCGGCAACCGTGGCGCTCACATCGGTCCGGATGCGTCGATCAATGTAAATGACATCTTGGCTCCACATAGATCGTTACAGCAGGGGGAAATCGTAGTTAATAATCACCCGAAAATCGTCTTGATTCTCTTTGGGCCCTTGATACTGATACACCCTGCTGTAGCGGTATCGCGCCGAGAATCCGTTGAGGAAACTCCATTTTGGCCGCCACTGAAGATCAAGATTAAATTCATTTTCATCGGGCACGCCGGCCTTTGTCGAAGGATTGATTCTTCCCCACCCATGCACTAACAGGACGTAGCTGGACACACCTTCGAGACCGAGTCGCGAAAAGTCGTAAGACAACTTGGTGATCACGGCCTGTTCCTCCGCCCGATTGAACTCCTGTACCTGAACGCCGGTGTAACCCGGGTAAGTGGCCCAGGGGCTCTGCATATCATCCCGACGTAAGGTGTTCGTGTGACCGAGCGTGAAGACCGCGCCTCCATAACTCACGTCAACCTTCACTCCAACCTGATTGGTCGCGAACGAACGGTGCTTCAAAAGCTCCTGCCCCACGCTGCGCTGGTCGGTAAATTGGAATGCCAAAAGCGCGCCGAGTTCTTTGGTGATGGGAAAGCTGTACTTGGACTCGGTGTAGAAAATGTTGATGATGTCGTCCGAATAGTAGTTGATAGCGCCAAGGGAAAATTTGCCGTAGGTGAACGTGCCGCCCACCACTCCAACTCCACGCTTCACGTCCGCGCCGGCGTCGCGTGACATCCACACGAAGTCGTCCGAGTTTCGCTCTTTGATTTTGGTGATATAGCCGGCGCCGTACCTGAACCCTGGCGCTCCGTCTTTGCCGCCGAAGGCTCCTTGCAGCGTATAACCTTCGAACGTGTTAGGCGTCATGCGGGTGTCGTTCTTGCCGATAAACGGCGTGTTGTATTCATAGCGGTAGAGGTTGAGGATGTGTTCGTCGAAGAGTTTGATTCGCCCGTAGAGCTGGCCAAACACGGTGTAACCATGCTGGCCCGGCTTGAGAAGCAGCGTGCCGTCCTTATCCCTCGGGCCATAGAGATTCTCGGACCAATAGAACGTAGTGCCGACCACGAGCCAATCGAGCAGCCAGCCGGACTTATATGAGAGCGCGCCGCCCATCGCCCAGGCCGAGCTGACGCTGTCGTCAAATTTGTCGCGTCGGAAGTAAAAGCTACGCAGATTCAGATCGAGTTTCGTATCGCGAAAAAATGGTGGTGTATCTTTCAACTGCTCCTTAAGCCACGGAAAAAATCCCGGCCGATGAATCCTTTCGACGAACGCCCGCTCGATCGGCGTGATAATTTCATCGACTGAAGAAGGCGTCGGTTCCTCCTGTGAGATCGCCTCCTGCGCCCGGACTCGGGAGATCGCGGCTGCGAGCAGCACCAGCCCCGACAGCAATACTGTTATCAAGAGCCGCACAAGGATCGTCTCTGGGCCTTGCAAGGGTAACGGAGAAACAAGCGTTCGCCCCCCGACATTGCGTTTTATCATGGCGTTTTTACTCGCGCCGGACTGAACGTTCATTTTCCAACCGACATCAATGCCACGATGACCGGTCCCCAGGCGGTGAGCACAATGTTGCCGACCGCGTAAGGGACCGTGTAGCCCAACGCGGGCAGCTTGCTCTCCGCTTTGTCCTGGATGGCGCGCAGCGCGGCAGTCATCGTGCCGGCCCCGGAGCAAGCACCCAGAAGAATTACCGGATTCATCCTGAGGACGTAACGACCGAAGAGGATGGCTACAATGTGCGGCAGCACTGCTGCCACTAAACCTACGAAAACCAGGCTTATGCCCGACTTTTGCAGACCGGCGATAAAACTCGGGCCCGCGCTCAGTCCGACGACGCCGATGAAAACGCTCAGTCCAACGGTGTCGAAAACCCACATCGCGGCTTCGGGAATGCGGCCGAATACCGGGAAGACGGACCGCAGCCAGCCAAATACCAGTCCCATGATGAGCGCGCCGCCGCTGGCCGTGAGAGTAATCGGCAACCCTGCAATAGTCACCGTAAGAAGCCCGACGAGCCCCCCGATAAAAATGCCGGTACCGACGAAAATCATGTCCGTCGCGCTGGTCGGCCAATCGGCGTAGCCGAGCACTTTTACGGCGCGGTCAACGTCGCTTTTGGCACCCACCAAACTCAGTACGTCGCCGCGATCAACTTGCGTCGTCGGGGTAATCGGAATTTCTGTACCGGCGCGCGTGAGCTTACGTAAAAAAACACCGCGAAACTTCGTCCTCC
>DASTOD010000698.1:0-4722 GCA_035762645.1 Binatia bacterium
GCGGCGGCCGATCGAACTACATTCAAAACAGCGATAGCTCGTTAATTCGCGAAATCTTTCCGCAAGCCGAGATAGAAACGATCGCAGGCGCCGGCCATTGGGTTCACTTCGATGCCCCCGACGAGTTCTTGGCGACGGTTATCCATTTCCTCGGCTAGGGCCCTTCTTCTTGTCTCCTTGTCTCCTTGTCTCCTTGTCTTTGTTCCCATCGTTTACCCATCGGCGATCAAGGGGCTGAACTTCTGGCAAAACTCGCCGATGGCTCCTTCGTAGTTAAAATCTGCGTATTCGTCGAGCGGCGTTGGTTCGCGGTTGATGATAGCCAGCAACGCTCCATTCCTTTTCGCGATTACCGGAAACGAAGCCGCCGGTTGGACCTGCAGGGAGGAGCCCATCACGATGAAGATTTGCCCTTGATCGGTCCATACTTGGGCCCGGCGCATTGCCTCCTGCGGCATCGCCTGGCCGAAGGAAATAGTCGCCGATTTGAGAATTCCGCCGCATGCATCGCACCGCGGAGACGAGAAATCGCCCACGAGGCTGTTGATGATCTCATCGGGATCAAAGCTCTTGTCGCAGCTCAGGCAAATAATTTTCCGATGGCTTCCGTGCAGCTCGACGATCTTCTCATCGGGAAGCCCCGATTGGCTGTGCAGCCCATCGACGTTTTGCGTGATGAGCCCGATCAGTTTGTCTTTCGCGTGAAGCGACTGAATAAAGTAGTGGCCGGCGTTGGGTTTGGCATTCTTGTGCGCCTCATGGGTCTCCAATCTCCTTTTCCACGCTTCAATACGGGCGGCCTCGCTGCTCACGTATTCCTGAAAACTCACCGGCCGGTAGCGTGTCCAGATGCCGCCTGGACTTCTGAAATCCGGAATGCCGGACTCCGTGCTGATACCCGCGCCCGTGAAGACAACAATCGCTTGACTGCGTCTAATCTTCGTCGCGAACTGGTCCAGAGTCATCATAGGACAAATTTATAATCAAACGGACCCGTCATGACAATCGTCATCTTATGTTTACGTCCTCCGTTTCGGTGCTCGGAGGCAATTTCAGCAGCGTCGCCAGGACGCCTGCCGAAAAAATCAATGCTCCCGTTGCGATGAAACCGGCCCCAAACGAACCGATGTCGCCCATGATTCCTATGAACGTGGGAATGATGCCGCCGCCGATCAAATCACAACCAAAAAGACGAGCGGGCGTAGCCCGTCTCGAAAGATTACCGCCTTCTGGCCGTCTCCGACCAGGTCGTCCGCATAGCATTGAAGCAGTTCGGCCTGGAGCCCAACAAGGATGTGGCGATTCTTACTTTCGGAGCGGCTTTATCGATGCGGTTTACAAGTGAGCTGGGGACTGTGGAGTCTTTGAGTCGTTAACGCTGTTGCACCTGAAGATTGTTGACCACATCCTTGACGCCGCTGACTTTGCGCGCAATCTGCTCCGCCCGCGCTTTTTGCTCGGCCGACTCAACGACTCCGTTTAACGATACTACGCCCCTAACGGTATCCACCTCAATCCGGGTCAAGGATGATAGCTTCTCTCGTGCGAGTTGCGTTTTCACTGTGGCAGTCAGATTGGTGTCATCAATGTTCTCACCTAAAGTTGCGCCGGTAAGCGCCTGACAACCCGCAAGGGTCGCAAGGAAAAACATGATCATCATCATCGACACCATTTTCATCGCATGCAAACCTCCGTCTGAATCTCCGTTTATCAAAAACCCCACACCTCACGCGCCACCTTAACAACTAATTTCAATTTCGTGACTTGATCTTCGACGGTGAGTTTGTTGCCCAACACCGTGCTGGAGAAGCCACACTGCGGGCTAATGCCAAGCTGATCGAGCGCCACGTATTTGCGCGCTTCGTCGGTGCGGCGCTTGATATCATCGGCGCGCTCCAGCTCGCCCGTCTTCGTTGTCACCAGGCCAAGGTTCAGCCGCTTCCGTCGAGGCAGATAACGGAGCGGCATGAAGTTGCCGGCCCTTGGCGAATCAAACTCCAGGAAATAGCCATCGACTTGAAGCTCGTTGAATAACACCTCGGCCATGGAATTGTCCCGTGTCTGTAATTGCCTGTTTTGAGAACGGCTTGAACTGTTTGAACAATTTGAACGTCTTGAACGGTCACCGACCTTAGGCTGAAACCAATTCAGGCCACTCTCTCAGCAGCCTGCCATAACCGCTCACGGGATAAGACAATCCAAGCCTGGACAGCACATACCAGAGCATGGCCGGGTTACTGGCAATAGCCGTGAGTCCAATCTGTGTCTCGATTTTCTCCAAAGCCTTGATGGGATCAAGGACGGCGCCCTGAAAATAAATCGCGTCGACAGGCTCGGAGGCGACGAGACTGACGGCGCTCTTCGTCAGTTCAAACACTTCGTCCGGCGCCATGCGCTTCGGCACACCCAATTCGGAAAAAGAATGCGGCGCCACGGCAGACATCCCGAGTTTGCCCAGGTGCTGGCAAATCAAATCGTTCAACCGCGTGTCGAACGGCGTAAGTAAAAGAACTCGCGTTGCGTCGTACAGTCGAAGCGCCGCAACGCAGGCATGCAATGCCGTCGTGAACGGCACCTGCAGCGCCGCCCGAAGGGCCTCGTAGAGACCTGGATTGAGAACTTCCGTCGGCGCGGCGGTGACGATGACGCCGTCCCACTTCCGATCGACTACCAACTCCTGGATCCGGCGCACGATCGTTTCTTTCTTATCCGCGATTTCATACAGCGAGGCGCCGTAAAGCTCCAGCCCTCGGAAATCGATCTGTATCTCGCTCGGGACAAGAGGCAGAAAACTGTTGTAATGGGGCATGCTGCTGGCGCCGCCGCTGACAAAGCCAATGGTCGCTTTTACGTGTTCCGGCATGCCTGATTCCTTAGCTTTCGGTCTCGTGCCTCGGGTTTCGCGTCTTGAGTCCTTTCGAACCCAAACTCTCGTTCTGCACGCTCGCCTGCGAGTTTGCTGAAGAACTCTGTTTGCGGGCTGCTCAAAAAGTCTCAGAGGCGAGGCGCGCCTCATGCGCGCATAGCTGATGGGTTATGGTATAGGATGGGACCATACGCTATAGGCTATAAGCCGGCTGCTACTTCTTTGATTTGTGCTTCTCTATGGCCTCTTTCAGGTCTTCGTACTCCCCACATTTGCCGAAGAACGGGCAGGCTTTCTTCAACGCCTGGAGTTGCTTTTCGGCGTTAGCGAGCTGGTTCATATCGAGATAGAGCTCGCCGAGGTATTCGTGCGCGCTGCGGTGATTGGGATCGAGCTTGAGCGCTTTCTGGTAGTACTCCATGGATTTGTCGAAACTGCCGAGCTTTCGGTAGCTGTACCCCAGCATGTTGTGGGCGTCGGCGTCGTTCGGATCTTCCTGGACCGCTTTGGTTAAACGCGCCATTGCGGTTTTATAATCCTTCGCCTCAATCGCTTTCCGTCCGGCGGCAACGTCTGGATTTTCACCTCTTGCTTTGGGTTCGGGCATGTCCCCGAAGCCCCGATCTTGAATGAGCGCGAAACTAAAAACCAAGGTGATGACCGCCAATAGTGATTTCATTTGCAGGACCTCCATTGGATGAATAAATGTGGCCGAATTTTACTCCCTGCCCCTTTGAATGCAACCTCTCCTCGCCTCCTTTCCCGGTCTCCTTGTCCCCTGGTCTCCGCCTCTCCTTCTCTGCTCTCTTATCTCTTTCTCATCTCTCCCTTCACTTCACGCAGAATAGAAAGGTCCACCATCCGATCGAGGGGGATTTCTGCCGCGATGCCCGATTCTTGTCTGATTTTATCCACGATCGATTTCAGGACCGGTTCTTCGATATCGCCGTCGGGATTGACGACTTCTCTCAAAATTCTGTAAGTGTCCGCGGCTATCTTCAGTTCCAATCCAAAATCTTTTTGCAGATAAGGGACAACCTCCGCCTCGTTTTTTATGAGGATATCCGTGCTCCGAAGCGTGCCCCGAATCACAGCTTTGACCTGCCTGCGGTGATCCTGAATGTGAGAGACTCTGGTCACCAAGCCTCCCTGGAGATCGCGCACATCGAAGGTGTTGCCCAAATCCACGTAGCCCGCCAGAGTTGCCATGGAAGTGTATGGCGGGCTCAGAATCACGGCGTCCGCAGCTTTCCCCAACAAGACGGAATAACTGTTGGCCGTAGTGTTGGTCGAAATGTAAGCGACTTTCTCGTTGCCCAGTCTTTTCATCACCGCTTGGGCGGCATAGTGCGCCAGCGACCCAATGCCGCTCACCGCGACGTTTCTAATTTTCGCCGGCGCCATTCCCGGCTGGCCGACGAGGCTGAAGCTCAGCCGGGTCTGAATGAACATGACCGTTCGGAGCGGGAGGCCTTTCATCGCCGCTCGGATCGACACGCCACCCGCCGCGGAATAGTCGACTTCTCCCGCCTGCAGGGCGGCCACGCCGATCGGTGGGCGCATCACGATGATCTCGAGATCGAGGCCCTCCTTCTCGAACAGGCCCTTCGACTTGCCAAAATAATACGGGAGGAACGTCAGTGATCTGGCCGGCACCGTGAGCCGCGCCTTCTCGAGCGATTTCTGTTGGGCGTGGACAACAATCGGTGAAAAGAGTACCAGACCGACGAGCGTCGCAATTGCTCGTCGCAAAGGCAACATCAGCTTTTCCCCAGTCATGCAGTCTATTCCTCTCAGCTTTTTCTCAGACTTGCGCCAAATTTCTCCAGGACTTTAGCTTTCAACTCCGGACTTGC
>DASTOD010000699.1:0-13219 GCA_035762645.1 Binatia bacterium
TATTGTCAAGCACACGTAGCCTAGCCTAGCGCGGCGGAGCCGCAACCAAATCAACAAGCCTTACTTCACCGCGGAGACGCAACAGCTCACATAAATGGGAGCATTTTCTTGATCAAAAGTTTTGACGCTGTGCGCTCAGCGCCTCGGCGGTGAGTTCGGTGCATCAAAGTAGAATCCAGAACACGATAGGAATGGTTACGAGAGAAAAAAGCGTGCTGAGAACGACGATAGATGCCGCCAGCTCGGGGTCTTGGCCGTACTTCTCTGTCAGCACGAAGTTAACGACTGCCGACGGAAGCGAGCCGTAAAGTAAAATCAGTTGCCGATTGACGCCTTCGGCTCCGAGGACCACCACTGTGATATGGGCGGCGAAAAAACCGCCGATGACCCTCAAGGACGCCCCGCCCAGCGCGTGGCCCAAGCGCAGCGACTTAATATCGTGAAGCCGATACCCAAGGCTGACCAGCATGAGGGGAATCGTCGAATAGCCGAGCATGGAAAGAGGCTCGAAGATGAGCTGAGCTATTTGGATCTGCCCCAGATTGAACGCCAATCCGAGGCAAGTGGCGTAGATCAGCGGCAGGCGGAAAATCTCCCGCCAATTTCCCCTGCCCCCCAAGATGTAAATTCCCAAAGAATATTGAAAAACTGAAAAAATGACGAACAGCAGCGTTGCCCGTTGCAGGCCTGGCTGACCAAACGCAAAAAGGGCCAGCGGGAGGCCCATATTCCCCGCGTTCATAAACAGCACCGGAAGCACGAAGCCGCGGGACGTTAGCCGAAAGACTAAGCCGTAGATCCAGACAAGCAGCCCCGTGCCGGCCAAAATCCCAAGAGCGCCCAGGAACAACAAAGAGATGTCCGCCGCCTGAAGGGGCTTGGTCGCCAAGGCCGTAAAAACCAAAGAGGGAGCGCACAGATAGACGATGATTTCGGTTACTGAAGCGAGGCTTATCTTTTTCCAATTGGCAAAGATGAACCCGACGGCGACAAGAAAAAAAACGGGAATGACCGGAGAGAGAGCCTTGAATAGATCCATCGTAAAAGTGAACGGATACGACGTTACAGAATGGTGAATGCGACCAGACTCAAGGCTTCGTTCGTTTCAACAAGCGCCCCTAGATGGTGGTAGGTGGGTCCGGCTCGGTGCCTTTGAACGACCGTGCGGCTCAACAGGGCGAAAAGCGAAACCCAGAGCGCGATCCAAAGTCCGGTTCGTCCGGCCATGAAAGCAGTCAGCCCCAGGGCAATCACCGTGGCCAAGATCAACTGCCATGCTTTCAGTTGAGCAGCAATGGTTTTGGCCGGTTCTTCGACTGCCGAGGTTGAGCCGTACAGAAATATGACGAGCCCCCACCGGGCTAAGGTCGGCGCCAGGACCAGGCTCAAGTTTCGCGCTTCTCCGATCGCCTCGAGGGAGTTGACCTTAAATAACACAACCAGGACTACGGCGATCAAACCGAGATTTCCTCCAGAGTCGCTTTTAATGCCAAACCTGGCTCCTATTGGGACTCGGTCGAATGTTCTTTGCAGACCCTCGAGATGGATCGCCCCAGTAGCTATGGCTAACGTCGTCACAAGTGCAATGCTGAGAATTTCGGATGCCAGATAAGCCTCCAAAACGCGATTGAAAACCGATAAGCCGACACCCAGACCTATTCCTACAAGCGGAAAGTAGGCCGCGGCTCGCCCGATCTCGCGAGGCGTAACTGGGGGCCCGTTGAAGCGGCCCAAGAGCGTAAGAAACTGCAGTGCGGCTAACGCCCGCTTCATTGGTTTGGTTTTGGCCCACAGATCGAAAGCTGTCAACAAAATAAACCGAAAAGGCCGATTAGTCAGCGGCCCTTCCGTGTGGCTTCGGGCGTCTCATTTTCGCTTGCAGAATCAACGTTTTAATTACCATTTTCCGCTTTACTTTTGGGCCCGCTTCCGGTACAATTCTCTGGATTCAGAAATTGCCCTAACCCCTTTACTTTACAAGCAAAATTTGACGTGAAGTTTATCAAAAATGGCTGAACCAAAATCCCCACAGGAATCTGATTACAAAGCCGACAACATCAAGGTTCTTGAAGGGCTCGAAGCGGTCAGAAAGCGGCCCGGAATGTATATCGGCGACACCGCCGAGAGAGGGCTGCACCACCTCGTCTATGAAATTGTCGATAACTCGATCGACGAAGCTCTGGCAGGTCATTGCAATCAAATTGAAGTCACCATTCACATCGACAGTAGCGTTACCGTGATCGACAACGGCCGCGGCATTCCGGTGGACATGCATACCACGGAACAAAAGTCCGCTGCGGAAGTCGTTTTGACCAAACTCCATGCGGGCGGCAAGTTTGATAAGGCGTCATATAAAGTTTCCGGCGGACTTCATGGGGTAGGCCTCTCGGTTGTGAACGCCTTGGCCGAATCGTTAGAAGTAGAGATCAAGCGGGACGGCAAGGTTTATCAACAAGCCTATACACGGGGAGTCCCGCGCGGACCACTCAAGGAAGTTGGAAAATCGAGAGAGCGCGGCACCCGGGTGACGTTTAAGCCTGATGGCGAGGTTTTTGAGACAACTGAGTTTAGCTTCGATACCCTGTCCCAGCGACTTCGCGAGCTCGCCTTTTTGAATCGGGGTGTGAGGATTACGATCGAGGACGAGCGCAGTCAGAAGAAACATGAGTTTTTCTATGAGGGCGGCCTCATCTCTTTTGTCGAACACTTGAACCGCGCCAAGACCGCGATCCATCCGCAGGTTGTCCATTTTGAAGGCGAAAAAGACGGAGTCGTGGTCGAAATCGCCATGCAGTGGAACGATGGCTATTCTGAGAGTATTTTTTCCTTCGCTAATAACATCAATACCATGGAAGGCGGCACTCATCTGATCGGTTTTAAATCCGCCTTGACTCGCACCATCAACAGCTACGCCATTGACAGCGGGCATTTAAAAAAAGACGAAGAGAACCTCCAGGGCGAGGACGTTCGGGAAGGGCTGACCGCCGTCATCAGCATAAAAGTTCCCGAGCCGCAATTTGAAGGCCAGACCAAAACCAAGTTGGGCAACAGTGAAGTCAAAGGCATCGTCGAGGCTTTGATCAACGAGAAGTTTGCGAGCTACCTCAGCGAACACCCGAGCGACGCGAAAAAAATCGTCGCCAAAGGAGTCGAAGCGGCGCGTGTGCGCGAAGCCACGCGCAAGGCTAAGGATTTGGCCAGGCGCAAAGGCGCCTTGGACTCCGGTTCTCTCCCCGGCAAGCTGGCCGATTGCCAGGAGCGCGACCCCGCTTTGAGCGAGATTTATATTGTCGAAGGCGATTCCGCGGGCGGATCCGCCAAACAGGGCCGCGACCGTCGCAATCAGGCGATCCTGCCGCTCAAGGGAAAAATCCTCAATGTCGAAAAGGCCCGCTTCGACAAGATGCTCTCGTCGCAAGAAATCCGCCTCATCATCACGGCGCTTGGGGCCGGAGTCAAGGAGGAGTACGACTCCGCGAAGCTGCGCTACCATTCGATCATTATCATGACCGACGCCGATGTCGATGGCTCTCATATTCGCACTCTGCTGCTCACTTTCTTCTACCGGCAAATGCCGGATCTCGTGGAAAAGGGCCATCTCTTTATCGCCCAACCGCCGTTGTTCAAAGTAAAACGCGGCAAACAGGAACGTTACCTGAAGGATGAGGCCACGCTAGAAGATTATCTGATCGAAATCGGAACCGAGAACATTCGGGTGCGCGCCAACAACGATGGCAGTGGAATTACCGGGCAAGCTTTGCAAGGATTTATCAAGAAGACGGCGCGTTGGGAAAAACTCATGGCCCTGATTAGCCGCAAGCGAAAAAACCGCACTGTGATCGAGGCCTTATTGCTGGAAGAAGGCTTTGATGAAGAGGTGTTGAAGGATGAAAAGGCGCTGCGATCTTTGCAGGAGCGTCTGACTTCCTATGTCAATCTGATGGCACCCGAACAAGCGCCGGTCTCGTGTGCTCTTGAAGAAGACGCCGAACACAATTGTTTCAAGCTCGTCTGTACGACTCGAGCGAACGGCACCGGGTTTCAGACCCTTGTCGATCGTGAGTTTCTCACCAGTCCCGAGTACAAGGAGACTAGGAAGCTGTTTAGAGAGCTGACCCATATGGGCCTGCCGCCGTACGCGGTGGAGAACGGCGATCACCAAGCCCGTCTCCGTTCCCTGACCGAACTTCTCAATTACATCATGGAGGGGGGCAAAAAAGGGCAATACATCCAGCGTTACAAAGGTTTGGGCGAAATGAACCCGGGACAGTTGTGGGAAACCACGATGAATCCCGAGACCCGTGTTTTATTGCAGGTGCGAATCGAAGACGCGGTTGAGGCAGACGAAATCTTTTCCACTTTAATGGGTGATGAGGTGGAGCCGCGGCGTAAGTTCATCCAGGATCATGCTTTGACAGTCAAGAATCTGGATATCTAACCACAGTCACAGTTCACATCGTTCAAGCCGTCTCGCCCTGGTTCGAGGGCGAGAACGGCGTGAGCGCCTGACTTGTTCATGGAAGCAACTCTGAAATCTCAAAAACTCCCTGTCTATATTGAAGACCAGATGCGCCAGTCCTACATGGACTACGCGATGAGCGTCATCATCGGCCGAGCGCTGCCCGACGTGCGCGACGGGCTCAAACCCGTGCACCGTAGGGTCCTTTATGCGATGTACGACATGGGGAATGTTTGGAACAGCCCGTATAAGAAATCCGCACGCGTCGTGGGTGATGTCATCGGCAAATATCACCCGCACGGAGACGCGGCCGTTTACGACACGATAGTGCGCATGGCACAGGACTTTTCCATGCGTTATCCGCTGGTGGATGGCCAGGGAAATTTCGGCTCTATCGACGACGATCCGCCGGCTGCCATGCGCTATACCGAAGTGCGCATGGCGCAGCTGGCCAGCGAAATCTTGGCCGACATCGAAAAAGAGACGGTGGACTTTACCCCGAATTACGACGACTCCCTGACCGAGCCTGCGGTCCTGCCTTCGCGCATTCCTAATCTGTTGATTAATGGCGCTTCGGGGATCGCGGTCGGCATGGCGACGAACATTCCTCCCCATAACCTCGGCGAGGTGGTGGACGGGCTCGTCGCGCTGATCGAAAAACCGAACCTCTCCATCAAGGAGCTGATGAAATTTATTCCCGGTCCGGATTTTCCGACGGCTGGTTTCATCCAGGGCCGCGAAAGCATCGTCCAGGCCTATACAGAAGGCCGCGGTATCGTCCAGATGCGCGGCAAGGCGTTTACGGAAACCGTCAAACGGACCGGCAGAGAGCAGATCATTATCAGCGAAATACCCTTCATGGTGAGCAAAAAACGGCTCATCGAACATATCGCCCAGCTGGTACAGGAAAAAAAGCTCGAAGGAATCGCGGATCTCCGCGATGAATCCGACCGCGAGGGGATGCGCATTGTTATCGAGCTAAAGCGGGATGCGGTGCCCGACGTCATCCTGAATCAGCTTTATAAGCATACGGGGCTTCAAGAATCCTTCGGCGTCAATATGCTCGCGATCGTCGAAGGCAGGCCGAAACTTCTCAATTTGAAAGAGGCGTTGCTGGCGTTTGTCGATCACCGAAAAGAGGTGGTCACCCGGCGCACCGCTTACGATCTGAGAAAAGCGGAAGAGCGCCTGCACATTTTAGAAGGCCTGCGGATCGCGTTGGACCATCTCGATGCCGTCATCCAGATGATCCGCAATGCCCGCGATCCGAAAGCCGCCAAAGAAGGGTTGGTAACGAATTTCGGTCTCACCGAAATCCAGGCGCAGGCGATTTTGGATCTCCGCCTGCAGCGTTTGACCGGCCTCGAGCGCGACAAGATTCTCGAGGAACACCGCGAGACCGTCGCCTTGATCGCGAGGCTGCGAGCCATCCTGGCCGACGAAAAAGAGATTTACAAGATCATTGTCGAGGAGCTAAAGGAGATCAAAGAGAAATTCGGTGACCATCGGCGGACCCAAATCGTCGACCGCACTGAGGAGATCTCACTCGAAGATCTCATCGTCGACGAGGATATGGTGGTCACGATTTCGCATGAAGGCTACATCAAGCGAAATCCCGCCAGCCTCTATCGGGCCCAGCACCGCGGCGGCAAGGGCAAAATCGGCACGACGACAAGGGAAGAGGATTTCGTCTCCTATCTCTTTGTCGCTTCAACGCACTCTTCGATTCTATTTTTTACGACGATCGGCAAAGTGTACTGGATCAAAGTCCACGAACTACCTCAGGCAAGCAGAGCGGCGCGAGGGCGCCCGATCGTCAACCTGCTTAATCTCGAGGAGGGAGAAAAAATTTCGGCTTTCTTGACGGTGCGCGAATTTCAGATCGGGCGCTATGTGGTGTTCGCCACGAAAAAAGGATTGATCAAGAAAACCGATCTCATGTCCTATGCCAATCCCCGCGCGAGCGGCATACGAGCCATCGCCCTTGAGGACGGCGACGAAGTCATTGGGGTCCGTCTTACGGATGGCCAACAAGATATCATTCTCTCCACGGCCGAGGGACAGTCGATCCGTTTTAAGGAAGAACAAGTGCGGCCAACCGGCCGGGGCGCCTACGGCGTCGTCGGCATCCGGCTCGATAACGGAGACTCGGTGGTGAGCATGGAGATTCTCAGTTTGGGCGCCGACATCTTGACAGTAGCGGAAAACGGGTTCGGCAAGCGGACCGAGATGGAGGAGTACCGGCTACAGTCCCGCGGCGGCAAGGGCATCATTACCATGAAGACCACCGACAAGACCGGTCTCGTCATGGGAGTCCAACAGGTTACCGAAGACGATCAACTCATGCTCGTCACCAATATAGGGAAAATTATTCGTCTCCGCGTCAAGGACATTCGCGTCATCGGCCGCAACACGCAGGGCGTGCGATTGATCGATCTCGAAGAGGGGGAACGGGTGGTGTCACTGGCGCGCCTGGCGGAGAAAGACGAAGAAGAAGAGTAAATCGTAGAAGTCTGCTCCCGGGGTACTTGTCCGGTCCCGATCGAGGACCGCCCAATCTTATGCTAACTGCCATTGGTGTTGTCGGGGCTGGCGGCTGGGGTATCACTCTAGCCAAGTTGCTCGCCGATAAGGGCAAGGAGGTCACCCTCTGGTGTCATGGCCCGGAAAGTTTTCGCGAGCTCACAAATGAAAAAGAGAGCCGCACCTATCTACCCGGAATCAGGCTGCCTTCCGCCATACGGCTGACGCGCTCGCTGAAAGAAGCTGTCGCCGACAAATCGCAGATCATTTGTGTCGTTCCTTCCCACGTTGTGCGTGAGGTGATCGCGAGCGCCTCGTCCCACGTCTCCTCGGAAGCGATAGTGCTGTGCGGCACAAAAGGACTGGAAGAGGGAACTCTCAAAACCATGGGCGACGTCCTGGTCGAAATCTTCGGCGCGGAAAGCAAAAAACGGCATGCCTTTTTGTCGGGTCCCACCTTTGCTCTGGAAGTCGCCCGGGGGTTTCCGGCGGCCGTAACGGTGGCCGCATATGCGCCCGACATCGCTATCGAAGTCCAGGAAACCCTAAACACCCAGAGTCTGAGAGTGTACACCTCAACGGACGTGGTTGGAGTTCAGATGGGCGGGGTGATCAAAAACGTTATTGCCATCGCTGCCGGCATCAGCGACGGCCTGGGGTTGGGCCAAAACGCGCGCGCAGCATTGATTACACGCGGTCTTGCGGAGATGAGCCGGTTGGCCGTCCGCATGGGAGCCGATCCAATGACCTTGGCCGGCTTGCCGGGTTTGGGAGATTTGATCCTGACTTGCGCAGGAGACCTGAGCCGCAACCGTCATGTGGGAGTGCAGATGGCCCAGGGGAAAAGCATTCAGGAAATAACCGCGGCAACGAAAATGATAGCCGAAGGCGTCCGCAACACCCGCTCGGTTCATTTATTGTCGCGCCGGCTCGGAGTGGAAATGCCGATCGTAGAACAAATGCACCAGGTGATGTATCACGGCAAGAAACCTTCAGAAGCGGTGCGCGATCTGATGCAACGCTCTCTCAAACCGGAGCTAACCTAAATTGACAATACTCGGACACTATGATTCAAATAAACTTTCGAATCGTTCGAGGAGAGACACTTTAAATGAAGAGGACCTATCAACCGAGCAACGTAAGAAGGAAGAGGACGCACGGTTTCCTTACGCGTATGGAGAGCCCCGGTGGCCGAAACGTCTTGAAACGGCGGCGAGCAAAGGGACGAAAGAGACTTACCGTGACGGTACCGCCGAAACGGCCGCGCACCTAAGAGTTAGGAATGTCGTCCGGGGGCAAGGAAAGATTTCCGAAAACCGCCCGCCTCAGAAAACGACCTCAATTCCTGAAGCTGTCTCGAACCGGCAAGAAGGTTCATTCTTCGAATTTCGTCATTATCACCAAAATCAGTGGCACCGCAGAATCCAGACTCGGCATCACTGTTAGCGGCAAGGTGGCCAACGCCGTGGTGCGGAATCGGCTCAAACGGCTCGTGCGCGAAGTTTTTCGCCGTCACCGGCACGAGTTTGCCCCGGGCTTGGATATCCTCGTCATTGCCAGAAAGGGCGATAGAAAACTGTCGCTGAGTCGGGTCGAGGACGAGATCGTAAATAGTCTGACGACTCAAAGGAGGCGCCAAAATCGTGGCTGAGGTTTTGCGCGCCGCGTTTTCGCTTGCGCTCAGGTTTTATCATGGTTTTTTGTCGCCTTTCTTGCCTTGCGCGTGCCGATTTTTTCCATCCTGCTCGTTATATATGGCCCAGGCCATTCGAAAATACGGGATCTTCACCGGACTTTCCCTCGGGGTTCGTCGATTGAGCCGCTGCCACCCACGCCATCCCGGCGGTTACGATCCTGTCAGTTGATCTTCACGCATGGATAAGCGCGCATTTTTGGCTGTCATTCTCTCGCTGATGGTTTTGGTGATCTACCAAGAGTGGGTCACGCGATACTATGGCGATCCGCCTCCGCCGCCCGCGACCGAAAAGCAAAAAGCAGAGGAGCCGGCACCGGCGGTGCGGCCGGCGCCTGCTACAAAGCCAACGCCAAGCGTCCCCCCAAAAATACCAGCGGGAGAAAAGGCGAAGGAGATCAAGGTCGAAACCGAGCATTACGTTGCTTTGTTCACCAGCCTTGGCGGCCGGCTCAAAAGCTTCACGTTTAAACACTATCGCAGCTCAGTAGACGAAAACAGCCCACCCTTCGAGATCGTGCCGTCGGCGCCTGGTGTGCCGCACCCTTTGGGGGTTCGGTGGCAGGCCCAAACGGCGGAGGATGATAGCGGGGTGGTCTATGGCGTCCAGGGAGAGGACCTCAACCTCACCGGCGACGCCCAAGGGACTCTGACTTTTAAAGGGCAGACTCCGTCCGGTACTGCGATCACCAAAACGTTCACGTTCTCTGGATCTCGCTATCCCATCGGCTTCGAAATCTCCGTCAAGGCTCCCGGGGGGCGCGCTCTTATCCCGGAGGTCCTGCTTACGGAAAAAAGCGACCACACCCGGCCCAATCCTGATGCTCCCTTTGAAGGGCTCATCACTCTGGTGGACAATAAAGTTCATCGTGAACCTCTTACCGAGGCGGTCCAAAGCAAAGAGATTGCGGGTGACATCGCCTGGGCGGGTTTCGGCTATACCTACTTTCTTTTCGCGCTGCTCCCTCCCGATAATGACAAAGAGCAGGTTACGCTGCACCCTGCGGGGGCGGCGCTCGTCGCTGCGCTCGCTCCGCAGGGGTCAGCCAAAGAAGTCTACGCCTATACGCTGTTCTCGGGGCCGAAAGAGCTCGAAATTCTGAAGGCGGTCGGAAACGGCTTGGAGCGATCCATTGATTTCGGCTATTTCGGTTTTATCGCGATTCCTTTTCTTTATGTCCTGCACTTCCTACATGGCTTCACCGGCAGCTACGGCATCGACATCATTTTGCTCACGGTTTTTATCAAAATCCTTATGGCTCCGCTCACGCACAAGAGCTTTGTATCGATGAAGCAGATGCAAAAACTCCAGCCGCAAATGGAAAGGCTAAAGGAAAAATTCAAGAATGATAGGGAAAAACTCAATAAGGAGATCATGGAACTTTACCGGCGCAACGGAGTGAATCCGCTAGGCGGCTGTCTACCGATGCTGCTACAGTTTCCCGTGTTTATCGGTCTCTACAATGCGTTGAGCACGCCCATCGAACTCAGGCACGCGCCTTTTTTATGGATCAAGGACCTGTCAAGGCCTGATTGGGAGTCTCTTCCCTTTACGATCGGTAATTGGCATCTTGGGATCCCGGTCCTCACCCTGCTCATGGGAGCGAGCATGTTCGTGCAGCAGTGGATGACTCCCACGGCGGGCGACCCCAATCAAAGAAGAATGATGTTAATGATGCCGGTCGTGTTTACTTTTATGTTCGTCTCTTTTCCCGCCGGCTTGACCGTCTATTGGCTGGTCAACAATGTGCTCACGATCGGGCAGCAGTACTGGATCAACCGCCAGCAGTGATATGCGGAAGCTTCTGCTTGAGGTCTGAGTTATGGATTACATTGAAACCGAAGGTGACACCATCGATCAGGCGATCGAAAACGCTCTCAAGATGCTTGCGGTGGAGCGGGACAAAATCACCGTAGACATTTTGTCCGAAGGTAAGAGAGGCATACTGGGTTTCGGGGCCCAAAAGGCGCGTATCCGGGCCTCGCTCACAAGAATCGGCGCCGATTTAGAACATACGCCGTCGCGGCCCATGGCGGGCGAGCCGGCAGGGCTCCAGGCCGAGACGGCAAAGATCGTTGAAAAGGCCCAGACGGTACTGGCGAGGATCCTCGAGTTGATGGGAGCCGAGGCGTCGGTTGAGGTCCAACCCGGGGAAAAGGGCGATGAAATCGTTTTAGAGATCCGTGCAGAGAGTAGCGGTCTTTTAATCGGCCGCAAGGGTCAGACGCTCGAAGCGCTGCAGTACCTCGTCACACGCATCGCCGGCGAGCGTCAAGGCGGCGAAGGCCCCCATATCATTATCGACGTTGAAAACTATCGCGAGCGGCGGCGCAAGACGCTTCAAGACATGGCGTTGCGTCTGGGGGAAAAAGCCAAACGCCAGCGGAAAACGGTGACGGTGGATGCCTTGAGCCCGGCCGACCGGCGCATTATTCATGCGGCTCTGCAAGACGACCCGTGGGTGACCACCAAGAGTCTCGGCCAAGGCTCGTACCGGCGGTTGCTGATCATTCCGGAGGGCGATCGCAAAAAGAGAGAAGACGCCAACCCGAGAGACAGCGATAGGCCGGCCAAACCCGCCAAAGATCCTAGCCCGCGCGGCCGAAATTCTCCCGAGTAAAGTCGCTGACCTCGAGCCAAGCTAGCTTCGGCTGACATTCCCTTCGGCTTCATCGAGCGGTCGATATCATGCCAGGGCAATTTTTTTCCCCGGACAGCGTAATTTGGCGGGTGGATCGAGAAATGGTCTTGCTGCTGGCCGGCGGGCGAGCCTTGCTCATGCAAATCGCTCATCCCAAGGTTGCCGCGGGTGTAGCGGAGCATAGCCGTTTCCAAAAGGATCCATTGCGCCGTTTGCGGCAGACCATGAACGCCATGTGGTCGGTTGTCTTTGACGAAGTCGGGCAAGCGCGCGGCTCACTCAGCCGCGTCAAGGAAATTCACGGAACGGTACGAGGAAAAATTGCGGATCCAGACGGTAAGCCAGCGGTTTCTTATTCGGCGCTCGAGCCGGAGCTCCTGCTCTGGGTTCACGCCACGCTGGTGGACTCGGCGCTTTTGGCCTACGAGCATTTTGTTGCGCCGTTGTCGGCGGCGGACAAGATTCAGTATTACGAGGACACCAAGAAGTTGGCGACGCTGTTCGATGTGCCGCCCGCTGAAGTTCCGCCATCGTTGGACGATTTTCGTTTGTATATAGAGCGAATGCTCAATGGTCCCAATATCGTTGTAAGCGTTACCGCGCGAGCACTGGCGCGGGAAATTCTTCATCCACGGTCCTGGATTTTACGCCCCGGCCGGCCGCTTTTCGCTTTCATTACGACGGGCCTGCTGCCGGCCAGTTTGCGTCAGGCCTACGGTCTCCCGTGGGACCGGAAGAGACAGAGCTGGTTTGGATATTTTGCCTCCCTCACCCGCGCTGTTCTGCCGTGCTTACCGCCGCAACTGCGCACCGTTCCGCACGCGCGCGCGGCACAAAAAAGGTCGGGTCGTTAGCGAGCCGCCGTCGGTTGACCCCTTCTCAGGGGTCCATTATGATGAGTTCTTAATGATTCAGCGTCGCAAAACGAGGCAAATACAGCTCGGCAACGTAAAAATCGGCGGCAACGCGCCGATTACCGTGCAGTCGATGACCAAGACGGATACTCGCGACGTGGCAGCGACCGTCGATCAGATCTGGGCCTTGGAGGCAGCCGGCTGTGATATTGTTCGAGTCGCCGTCCCGGTGCGCGAAGCGGCGGAGCAGCTCGGCAAGATAAGAAGCCAGATTCGTATACCGCTCGTGGCCGACATCCATTTCAACTACAAACTGGCATTGATCGCGTTGGAAGAGGGAGTCGAGGGTTTGCGACTCAACCCCGGCAACATCGGGGCGCGCTGGTGCATCGAAGAAGTGGTCACGCTGGCGGCGCAAAGAAAAATTCCTATCCGCATCGGCGTCAACGCCGGCTCGCTGGAAAAAGACTTGCTGCAAAAGTACGGCGGTCCTACGGCTCAAGGGATGGTCGAGAGCGGTCTCCGGCACATCGGGATTTTGGAAGACCTCGGCTACCGCGAGATCAAGATCTCGCTCAAAGCGTCGGATCCGCTTATGATGATCGAAGCCTACCGAATGCTTGCCGATAAGGTGGACTATCCGTTTCATCTTGGAGTGACCGAAGCCGGCACTCCCACCGTGGGCACCATCAAGTCGGCAGTCGGTCTCGGCACGCTGCTCGCCGAGGGTATCGGCGACACGATCCGTGTCTCGCTGGCGGCCGATCCCGTTGAGGAAGCGCGCGTCGGCATCGAGATTCTCAAATCACTCGGTCTCAAAAAGCACGGGCTGACCTTCATCGCCTGTCCTTCTTGCGGCCGGGCCGACGTAGATCTGGTGAGGCTCGCCCAAGCTGTAGAAGAACGCATGACGCCCTACAGCAACATGAACATCCACGTCGCCGTCATGGGCTGCGAGGTCAATGGGCCGGGCGAAGCGCGCGCCGCCGATCTGGGAGTCGCCGGCGGTAAGGGGATCGGACTGATTTTCAAAAGGGGCCAGGTTATC
>DASTOD010000700.1:0-4369 GCA_035762645.1 Binatia bacterium
AAGTCGGGCAGCGCATCGCTGCGGCGGCACAAAGGCCTGACTATCAATGGGAGTTCAATGTGCTCCAGGGAAAAGACGTCAACGCCTTTTGCTTACCGGGGGGAAAGGTCGCTTTTTGGGAGGGCATCATGCCGGTTGCGCAGGACGATAACGGCATCGCGGTGATCATGGGCCACGAGGTGGCCCATGCGCTCGCCCGTCACGGCGCGGAGCGTATGACGCAAGCAGTGGGCGCTCAGGCCATTGGTGACATTCTCGCCGCCGGGGTCGGCATGGTCAACCCCGGATTGCGCGAGGATTTTGCCAAACTGTACGGCGTTGGCGCCACGGTCGGAGTGATTCTTCCCTGGGGTCGTGCGCAAGAATCGGAGGCGGACCGTATCGGCCTCATTCTTATGGCCAAGGCGGGCTACGATCCCGCCGCCGCCGTGGGCTTCTGGGAGCGCATGTCCAAAGTTCAGCAGGGCGGAAACTCACCGGAATTCCTCTCCACGCACCCGAGTGATCAGACCCGTATTGCGCAGATCAAAGCGTGGCTGCCCGAAGCCATGAGCTACTACAAGAAGCGATAACTTGCGCGCAGTCCGCGCGAGTACCGCATGGGGGCAGCCTATCGGCCGTAGCAACTCTTGACCGCCAACTCTTGACCCGAGCTTACGGACTGGAATTTCGCCCAAAAGGCATCGTCGACTTTCTTTAGGGCCGGGACGGGCTTCGTGGAGCGATAACGCCCCAGATGGCTGGGGCCGCCGTTGTACGCGGCGTAAGTCGCTCGCGCCAGGTTGCCGCCCGGTTGTTGGTGTTCCTTTTTGCGGATGGCGTAGCGCGCGAGATAGTACTGCAAGATCTCTGCGCCCGCGTGCCCGTTGTAGCCGATATCTCCGTTAAGGCCTTTGACATCATACAGCCCGCGCCAGGTGTTGCGGTTGACCTGCATAAGCCCGACGTCTCCGGTCGCCGAAGCAAGCGGAGCGAGCTTTGTTCCTTTCTTGATAAACTGTCGCCAGCAACTCTCCTGCCAAGCGGCGGCGAAGACAATCTGCCTGTATAGAGATTGGTGTTCGGCAGGCAGTTTAGTTTTCGTCATCACTCGGTCACTCACATCATCGAGAAGCTCCCGCACTTCGCCGAGGTAATCGTCCAGCTCCGGCGCGTCCGGCACCCATTGGTTTAATCGGGTCAAATCAGGCTCCGCAGCATAGGCGAGGGCCGAAAGGCCAAACGCGGTTCTTATTCGATCCGGGACGCGCGGGTTTCGCAGACGGCTCCGCTCCAGTGCGGGCGAAGGTCTCGGTGTCGGCAGCTCCCCCGTAAACCCAAGCAAAGACCGCAATTCCGAATCCATATCTATGGTATAGGCCAACGGGTCAACGTTTGTCTGGCCGAGGAGATTCGCTGCGCCCCGCAACGTGTCGGGCGTGATTCGAAAAAACCCCAGGCGACGAGCGATGTCGCCGACCGACGCCGCGGCGTCCATGGCGGTTGCGAAACTCGTGTATTGGCTTGCAGTCTGCTGCGAGACTCCGGGCAGCGCTTGCTTTAGAATCGGTGACAGCCGGTTCCAGGTGTCGAGAAACAGCTGCGGCACCGGGTCCGAAATCCCTGACGCCAGCGCTCGGACCAGCTGATAGCGCGCGTCAAGAAACGCATCGCCCAATTGTTCCCGCTGGTCGGCGCCGAAATCTTGCCCCAATCGTTTGGTCACGAAGGTTAGAAACGAATCCCACTGCTGCCAGTCGGCACGGACGCCGGTCGGTAGCGCAAGCGCGGCCATTTGAACTTTGGTTTGTTTCGACGCTTCCTGGGCGCCGATTCCGGTGGCGACAAGGACGACGCCGGCAGCGAGTGCGACAATGATCTTCATGCGATCCATGCTCCAAAAAGTAGCTGGGGGTTCCGCCTTGGACTACTTTAATTCCGCAGTGCAGTGCGCGCAGCGGGTTGCCTTGATGGGAATGCTGGAGAGGCAATATGGGCAATCCCTGGTCGTCGGTGCGGGCGCGGGCTCTTCCTCTTGCCTTTGGAGAATGTTGATTTGCCGGATCAGCAGAAAAATGAAGAACGCAATAATCAAAAAATTGATCACGTTGTTGAAGAAGATACCGTAGTTCAAGGTAGCGGCGCCGGCCGCCTTTGCTGCCGCCACGCTTGGATAGTCCTTGCCTGACAGGTTGATAAACAAATTGGCAAAATCGACCCTGCCCAGAATCAGGCCGATCGGCGGCATAAGGACATCCTCGACAAACGAAGTCACGATCTTGCCGAACGCTGCACCGATGATTACGCCAATGGCCAGATCGATGACATTTCCCCGCATCGCAAACTCTCGAAATTCTTTAAGCATCTTTAGACCCTCCTCGATCGGCTAGCGATCCGTGTAAGCGTGCCTGAAAGCCAAGAACCGGTCTACTACCTGGAGGCGCTTATATGACACAGCAAAATGGAAAGTCAATTAGAGATTAGTTACCTACGATGCGGTCTCGAGGACAAGCGCGGAGATGCTTGATGCATCCCTTGACGCGCAGCCGGGATTTTGACTAGCCTGCATCGGGTCTACAGGTTAGTGAAGAGATAAGAATACATGGGTGGGCCGGCGCAGTTGCGGAGCAGGTGGAACAGAATCGCTAAACTGTTGACGATCTTCTCGTCGTTAAGCTTCGCGGCTATTACTTTTGCTCAGGAGATCGTCACCCTTTCGGCGCGACCAGAGATCGTCCAATCGTACTTTCTCGCAAGCCTGCCAACGTCGCCGCAGGCGATTGCCGTCCTCTTCTCCGGTAGTGGCGGCTTCATCCGGCTGCGGCAAGAGCAAGAAAAAATCAAGTTCGGTAATAATAACTTCCTGGTCCGGAGCCGTGGAGAATTCATCAAGCGCGGTATAATTGCGGCGATCGTGGACGCTCCTTCAGACCAGCAACGCGGCTGGGGCATGGCAGATGAATTTCGCATGAGCGAGCAGCACTTCACGGACCTGGCCGCGGTGGTGGCGGACCTTCAAAGGCGGTTTGCGAAAATTCCAATATTCCTGGTCGGCACGAGTCGGGGCACCATTTCAGCCGCGGCATTGGCCGCTCGCTTCGGACCGCAGATCTCGGGCGCGATTTTGACAGCGACGATGTTCCGCCAGACAGGGCGCAAATCGAGGGAGCCCGGACCCGGCCTGAGCCGATTTGATTTTGCGACGATCAAGGTTCCTTTGCTGTTCGTCCATCACGTGAATGATCAATGCAGCGTGACGCCCTACGCCGACGCAGCTCGGCTGGTAGACAAGTATCCACTGATCTCGGTATTTGGTGGGCGGGCGGCAGAATCGGAGCCGTGCGATCCCTTCAGCGCGCATGGATTTTATGGCAAGGAATCGGAAACCATTGAGCAGATTGTTAACTGGATGTTAAAAAGACCGTTTCTCGGGGAAGTTAAATAATCGCGTTGCCGTAATTTGGCAGGCGTGATTTAAGGAGAATCTGTCGTGTTTTCTCGAGAGGAAAATGAGCTACTGACGCGCGTGGGTCCCGGCACGCCGATGGGGAACTTGATGCGCCGTTACTGGATTCCCGCGTTATTGGCAGAGGAAATTCCACTGCCGGATTGTCCGCCCGTGCGGGTGAGGCTTTTAGGCGAGGATCTTGTTGCCTTCCGCGACAGCGAGGGGAGGGTCGGTCTCTTGGACGAACACTGTTCGCACCGAGGCACCTCGCTGTTTTACGGGCGCAACGAGGAGTGCGGTCTAAGGTGCATCTACCACGGCTGGAAATATGACGTGGACGGCCATGTTTTGGACACGCCCGCGGAGCCTGCCGATAGCGACTTCAAGAAAAAAATTCATCACACGGCCTATCCTTGTAAAGAGATCGCGGGGATCGTTTTTACCTATATGGGGCCGCCTGAGAAGATGCCTTTGTTCCCGGCGTACGAATGGGCGGGGCTTGCCGATGATCAGATGCATGTCGTCAAGTCTTACCTGGGCTGCAATTATCTACAGGGTATAGAAGGAGATTTTGACTCGTCCCATACGACTTTTTTGCATTGTAACAATTTAGCGGATCTTTCACGCCTCAATCGGGACGGAGCCCCGCGGCTGGAGGCCGAAGAGACGGAGTACGGCATGAGAGCGATATCGATAAGACGGTTAGGGCCGGACCGGAGCTACGTCCGAATCAGCCCCTTTATCATGCCGGCCTTCAGCATCGTTCCCGGGCCCGCCACTGCCAAATTTGCCGAGAATGATAGCCGGGCGTTTCGTTTTTGGATTCCTATCGATGATACGAGTACCTGGTTTTATATCTTGACCATGCGCGATACGCCGTTCTCGGTCGAGGAAAAAGCAGGCGCGCGAAACTGGATCGATGCACAATATCGGAGACTTCGT
>DASTOD010000701.1:0-14860 GCA_035762645.1 Binatia bacterium
GCGATGCGAAATTGGAATCGGCGCGCAGTTTTGGCGCAGACCACGGCATCAATCACCGGAAACAGGATTTTGCCCAGGAAGTGAAACGGCTGACCGGCGGACGGGGTGTTGACGTCGTCGTCGATACCGTGGCCGGCGAGTTATGGCAAAAAAGTCTGGCGTCTCTGGCGCGCGGCGGCCGGCTCGTCACCTGCGGCGCCACTGCCGGCGGTCGACCGAAGGATGACTTGACGGCTATTGTCTCGAAACACTTGAAAATCTATGGTTCGACGCTTGGGAGCCGGGAAGAGTTTCGCCAGTTGCTAAGCTTCATGAGCGTGTCGCAAATCAAGCCTATCGTAGACTCTGTTTTTCCTCTGAAAGATGCCGCCTCGGCGCAGCGTTATCTTGAGGAGGCGAGGCAATTCGGCAAGGTCGTGCTGCAGATCGCCAAGTGATGAATGCTGCCCTCGCTCTAACCTCTCCCGGGAGGGGAGAGAAAAAGGAGAAGGCCGCGAAGAGCACAGCGGGGCTGCGCCGCAACCAAAGAATCAGAATATCTCGCGCAAAGGCGCAAAGGACGCAAAGGTAAGAAATATTTTCCGAACTTGGCGTCTTGGCGACTTGGCGGGAGGAATCAGAGAGTTTGTAGACACGAAACTTTGCGCGTCTCGCGCAAAGTCTGAAGTGTAGTAGTACGAAGCGTCAGGAGAAGGCGAGAGATCGGAGGCAGAACTAGACTCGAGGATTGCTTATGAAAGAGCTGGCTAAAATCAGAAACGATGTCATCGGAAGTTTGCTGCGCCCGGCCCGTCTTAAGGATGCGCGCCTAAAATACGACGACGGGAACATCAACCTCGATGCGCTACGCAAAATAGAAGACGAAGAGATTTCCCAGGCGATTGGGCTGCAGGAGCAGCTGGGACTCGATGTGGTTACCGACGGAGAGTACCGGCGGCTTAATTTTCAGGACAGTTTCGGCGAATCGGTTAGGGGTTTTGATGCCGGCAAGGCAAGCCTCAAATTCTATGAGCGGAGAATTGAGGGCGGCAAGCCGCTCCAGCGCTGGGAAATTCCCAACAGCGGCGAAACTAAAGGCGCGGCTGTCTCGCAAAGGCGACCGGCAGTGGAACGGTTGCGTCTGGTGCGCAATGCGCCCCTCGAAGAGTATCGCTATGTCAGCCGAGTGGCGCGAAAGCCGGCGAAAGTCACTCTTATCGGCCCGGATCGTATTTCGCAAAGATTCGATTGGCAAAACTCGAAGGCGATTTACCCGGACGTCGACGCGTTCGTGGCGGATGTGGTCGAATTGGAGCGTGAAATGATCCGTGGCTTGGTGGATGCCGGTTGTCCGTATGTTCAGATCGATGCCCCGGGTTATACGGCATACGTCGATCCGCCTTCTCTGGAAGCGATGCGCGCCCGCGGTGAAGATCCGCAACAAAATTTCTCCCGCTCGCTCATGGCCGATAACCGGGTGCTCGAAGGTTTCGAGCATGTGACCTTCGGCATTCACCTCTGCCGGGGCAATCAGCGCAGCATGTGGCATCGTGAGGGAACTTATGACGACATAGCGGAACGGCTATTGAACGAGCTTCGGCACGATCGGTTTTTGTTCGAATACGACACCCCGCGCGCAGGAAGTTTTGAACCGCTCCGTTTTCTGCCCAAAGGCAAACTCGTGGTGTTGGGTCTAGTGAGTACCAAGGTGCCGCAGCTTGAAAACGTCGAAGACCTGAAGCGTCGGATCGACGCGGCGGGCAAGTACGTGCCACTCGATCAATTGGCGATCAGCCCGCAATGCGGTTTCTCATCGGACGTCGTCGGTAATCTCATCAGTGAAGACGACCAGAAGCGTAAGCTGGAGCTGGTGGTCGAAACCAGCCGCCAAATCTGGGGGTAGGGGTCGGTCCAAAGCGCGCTTGAATCGTTGCCGCCGGTAAGCATTTATGATAGCTGAAGAGGCCATGAATTCGGACCTCGAGGCCATTCGCCGAGCTATTCGAGATATTGCCGACTTTCCCAAACCCGGCATCGTTTTCAAGGATATCACGCCGCTTCTCGGCAACGGCCAACTGTTCCGCAAAACGATTGATATTTTTGCTGAGCGCTACCGGACGCAAAGGATCGATACGGTGCTGGGAATCGAATCGCGGGGCTTTATCATTGGCGCGGCACTGGCATATGAACTGGGCGCTGGTTTTTGTATCGTGCGCAAACCTGGTAAGCTGCCTTACGAAAAGCACCGGGCGACTTACGATCTCGAGTATGGCAAGGACACGCTGGAGATCCATACCGATGCGATTCCACAGCACGCCCGAGTTGTGATCGCCGATGATTTGATCGCCACTGGCGGGACCGTTGCCGCAACGGCGCAGCTGGTTTCCATGTTGGGCGGCACGGTCGTGGAGTGCGCCTTTGTGATCGAGCTAGCGTTTCTCAAGGGCAGGGAAAAGATCAAACCGCACGGGGTCTTTTCGATCGTTCAATATGATGCCGACTAGGACCCGCTTTGGCGAACCCTTTCTTGACATCTTCTATCGATTGTCTGTAAGTTAAGACTCGTCTTGAGAGCAAACAGTAAAAACCGTTGATTTTCCGAGTTAATTTGCTTTCCAATTCTGCCGCTTAGCCGCGGAACAAGCGCATGAAACGAATTGAACAGATGAACCTCTGGCAGCGACTCTATTTCCCGGAGGTGATTCGCGGCCTGATGGTCACGGGTTATCGCTTTTGGCGCAACCTTTTTATTCATATCCTGCATCAATTCGGTCTGGCGCGCGGCCGCCAAGCGGCGTTTACAGTGCAATACCCGGATGAGAGAGCGCCTTATCCGGATACTTTCCGGGGCCGTCACAGGCTCACGCTCAAATCGGACGGTTCGGTGGCGTGCACGGCCTGTTTTCTTTGCGCGACGGCTTGCCCGGCCGAATGCATCTACATCGAAGCCGGGGAGTATCCCGACAATCCCGTCGAAAAGTTTCCCATACGCTACGAAATCGACACGCTCCGTTGCATTTACTGCGGCTTTTGCGTCGAGGCTTGTCCCTGCGACGCGATTCGCATGGATACGGGGACGCATCCGGGAAATCTGGGCTTCACCCGAAAGGATTTTGTCGAAACGAAAGAGGTCTTGATGCAGCGTTCACGCGATCTCGCGGAAAAGGGCAAGGAAGGCCTTTACGAAGAGTACGTGAAACCCTATCGGCGCGTTTAAAGCGTTTCCTTACGTGCGGATCAGAATCGCGTTGGGCGCAAAGGAGTGATCTATGTCTAATTCCAGTTCAGAAAACGGTTTGAATCAAAACACAATCAGCAGGCAGCCTTTGCCGGCGTCCCACAAGATTTACGTTCAGAGTCACTATAGACCGGATGTGACAGTGGCTATGAGAACGGTTGTCGTGACCCCTACCCGCGACGCTCACCTGGGCACAGGACACCCGAATTCACCGGTTGTGCTTTATGACACATCGGGACCCTATACCGATCCGAGCAGCGAAACCGATATTCGAAAAGGTCTGCGGCCGTTGCGGTTGGACTGGATTCGCGCTCGAGGTGATGTCGAGGAGATCGCCTCGGCGAGTTATGGCAGCCCATCTAACGGAAAGAAAAACGGTTCCAATACCGAAAGGTTTCCCGACGCTTCACGGCGGGCGATCCTGCGCGCCCAGCCCGGCTGCAATGTGACGCAGATGCACTACGCCAAAACGGGGATCATTACTCCCGAGATGGAGTACATCGCCATTCGCGAAAATCTAGGGCGGCAAACCGCGCTGGAGAACGGCATCAATGGAAACTCTCGGGCCCACACCGGCAACAGTTTCGGAGCGGCCATCCCCAAATTCGTGACGCCGGAGTTTGTCCGTGACGAAGTGGCGCGCGGGCGAGCGATTATCCCCAGCAACATCAATCATCCGGAAACCGAGCCGATGATTATCGGCCGCAATTTTCTCGTCAAGATCAATGCCAATATCGGTAACTCGGCCGTGGCTTCCTCCATCGAAGAAGAAGTGGAGAAGATGATCTGGGCGACCCGGTGGGGTTCGGATACCGTCATGGATCTGTCCACGGGCGATGATATCCATGAAACCCGGGAATGGATTCTCCGAAACTCGCCGGTGCCGGTGGGAACTGTGCCCATCTATCAAGCTCTGGAAAAGGTCGGCGGCAAGGCGGAAGAACTCACGTGGGAAATCTACCGCGACACGCTGATCGAGCAGGCCGAACAAGGGGTCGACTACTTTACCATCCATGCGGGTGTTCTTCTCCGTTACGTCCCGCTCACGGCCAAGCGCGTTACGGGCATTGTTTCGCGCGGCGGCTCGATCCTGGCGAAATGGTGCCTCGCCCATCACAAAGAAAATTTTCTGTATACTCGTTTCGAAGAGATTTGCGAGATCATGAAAGCGTACGACGTAGCTTTCTCGCTCGGCGACGGTCTGCGGCCGGGATGCATCGCCGACGCCAACGATGAAGCTCAATTCGGCGAGCTGGAGACTCTGGGCGAGCTCACGGAGATTGCCTGGAAGCACGATGTGCAGGTGATGATCGAAGGGCCGGGACACGTGCCGATGCATCTGATTCACGAAAATATGACAAAGCAGATAGACCTCTGTCATGAAGCGCCCTTTTACACCTTGGGACCGTTAACGACCGACATTGCCCCGGGATATGACCATATCACCAGCGCCATCGGCGCGGCGATGATCGGGTGGTACGGAACGGCGATGCTCTGCTACGTGACTCCCAAGGAGCACCTCGGCCTGCCCGACAAAAAGGATGTGAAAGACGGCGTGATTGCCTATAAAATCGCGGCTCACGCAGCCGATTTGGCCAAAGGGCATCCGGGCGCTCAGAGGCGTGACGATGCTTTGAGCCAGGCCCGCTTCGAGTTTCGTTGGGAAGACCAGTTCAACCTCAGCCTGGATCCTGACACCGCGCGAGCCTTTCACGACGAAACCCTGCCAGCGCAAGGCGCAAAACTGGCGCATTTTTGCTCGATGTGCGGTCCTCATTTTTGCTCGATGAAGATCACTCAGGACGTTCGTGATTACGCGGCAAGGAAAGGTATGGACGCGGAGGAGGCGCTGGTTGCGGGAATGCAAGAGAAAGCCGAAGAGTTTAAAAAAACAGGGGCAAAGATCTACCATGAGGTCGCGTCTGCCGAGGCTAAAAGCCATCAAGCGGAAGGCGCGCCACTTCGGGCGGCGCCCAAAGAATAATCCCAAGGGTGTAGCTTACTGACGGAAGAGCGCCTCTTGCTGCGCGGGGGCGCTTTTTTTTCGCGGTGAGGAGTTGGGAGGTCGAGAACGTGCTATCGTGAGCCGCGAGAATACGGAGGATAGGTCAGGGCTTTCCGAAAGTCAGCAGTCTCAGCGCCTCGCTGTATTTCTCCCGTGTCTTTTGGACGACTTCCGCTGGCAGTTCCGGCGCCGGTGACTTCATGTCCCACGGCAGATTTAAGAGATAGTCGCGCACGTACTGCTTGTCATAGCTGTCCGGTGTTGAGCCCGGCTTATAATCTTTCGCGGGCCAGAACCGGGACGAATCTGGCGTGAGCAGCTCGTCGATTAAAAGGATCTCTTCGTCTTCGATGCCGAATTCCAGCTTGGTGTCGGCGATGATGATGCCCTTGGCCTCTGCCATCTCTCTCGCGCGGCGGTAAATCGCGACACTGGTATCGCGCAACTGCTCGGCAATCTTGCGGCCGACGCGCTGGACCACGCGGTCGAAGCTGATGTTGACGTCATGCTGGCCCACCGGGGCCTTGGTGGAAGGCGTAAAGATCGGTTGGTCCAGGCGGGAGGCTTCGACCAATCCTTCCGGCAAGGGGATGCCGCTAATCTTTCCGCTGTCGCGGTATTCTTTCCAACCCGATCCGACCACATAGCCCCGAACGATGCACTCCACGGGCGCGGGGGCGCTCTTTTTGACGAGCATGCTTCGACCTTCGAGCCGCTCTTTATGCGGCCGGCAGGCCGGCGGAAACTCATCCACATTGGTGCTGACCATGTGGTTCGGGACGATATCCTCCATGACGCGGAACCAGTAAGCGGAAAGCGCCGTGAGAATTTTTCCTTTGTCGGGAATCTCCGTCGGCAGCACAACGTCAAAGGCGGAAATTCGATCGGTGGCGACCAGCAGTAACTGGTCGCCGAAGCTGTAGATGTCTCTGACCTTGCCTCGAGCGAATAAAGGCAGGCCCGCGATAGGTTCGTAGCTCATTGCGCCATTCCGACGCGCGCCGAGAACACGGCTGGACGGTTTAGATCAGCTCTTTGATTTTGGCCTCATCGAAGCCGGTCTGTTTCTTTTTCCCTCGGATGATAACGGGCCGTTTGAGCAAGTTCGGGTCCTTCAGCATCAGCCGGATGGCCTCTTCTTTCGAGGGAGATCTCTGCTTCATGTTCTTTTCCCTGTACAGGGGCGTTCGCGTATTTAGAAAATTCTCGATCGAATCGTCTCCGATGATCTCCCGCAGCTCCATCTCGGTCAGCGGATTTTTCCCGTATTCTCTCTCTTCGAGCGGAACCTTCTTTGTCTGCAAGAAACTTCTTGCTTTGCGGCAGGTGGTTCACGTGGCCTTGTAAATGAATTTTATCTTCTGTGCCATGGTTACTTGAAAAATTTCGCAACCCGCTCGAAAGCTTGGGGATGGATTTCGTTGCGCTTGGGGTAACCGCCCGTCAGCGGGACGGTGGCATCGATGATGGCCACGGCATCGCCTAGCCAACCTCGAAAGCTCTGCACTTCCCGTATGATTTCGATATCTTTGTCCCAGTGTACTCTGGTTGCCACCGCCCACATGACCTCCCGTTCATTAAAGACGTCGACATCATCGTCGACGATGACCGCGAGTTTTAGGTTGGGCATTTCAACGAACGCCTGCATGCCCGCCTTGTTGGGCTCGTTTTCGAATTCCTTCTTGATCGAGATATAGCCGATACAGCGGCCGCAGCCCGATGCCGGAAGATGAATCGCTTTGATTCCCGGAACATTCTTCTTGATGACGTTGTAAACGCTTCCTTCCTTCGGGATGCTGCCGAGGTTCCAGTGGTCCATGTGGCCCGGCCAGAAGTCCTCCACGACGCCGTTCTTGCGGTACGTGATGGCGGTGACCTCAATCACGGGGACTTCCATTTCCACCTGGTAATAGCCGAGGATTTCCCCGAAGGGATTTTGCTTGTCGCGCACGCCCGGCGGAATCTCGCCTTCGATGATGACTTCGGCGTCGGCCGGCACCAGAAATTTTTCGCCCCAGGTCGTGGACGGTGTCAAGCGCAGCGGCTCGCGCAAGAACGCCGCGGCGGTGAGATAGTCGTCATTCCCGTACGGAGTCATGCAGCAAGTGGAAAGATAGAAAGCCGGGTGGTGACCCAGGATCACGATCACCGGCGCCCGTTGCTTGACGCTTTCGTATTCACAGGTCATCGCCTCCAGATGATGATGCTTGTGGGCTGAAAAACTCATGCGGCGGGGCTCGTAATATTTGTTTTTGGTGAACGTGATGTCGTAGAAGTCGGCCTTCAACCCCTTCATCGCGCAGGCCATCGTGAAGTAGGGTCCGGCGTCGTCTTTCTGGTGCATGGGCATAGGAAGGCTCCGCAGATCGGCCTTGTCCCCCTTGAGGACCACCTCCTTGACCGGGGCTTTTTCCGGCGCGATGACTTCCACGGCGCCTTTTTGCAACTCGAGTTTTGCAACCTCGAAACTGACATCCATGGGGGACTTGAGGTCGCCCATATCGAGGGAGTCGGCGATGAACTGGCGGGTCACCCAGGGATTGTAAAAAAGAGGGAACTCGGAAGGTTGGCCGTTCAGAGCGGGAATATTTTCGAAGAGCACCATTTTGGCTTCATTGCGGATATCGAGATGCTTTAAGTAAGCCACGGTCTCGAACTGGTTGGCGTCAATGCGGTTCCTTTCGCGAATGATGGACCCGGGTCTTTTCTTTTCTTCCGCGACGATGAAACTGCGAAGGTCTTTCGGCATAGAGCTCTCCTGTAAGCGAATTCAGAACGGCGACATTCCTTCTTTACTTAGTCGAATCGTTATTGGAGTGCAAGAGACCGTTAACGAGACGGTGTCCTATGCCGGTCTTTGCGGTAGGGGCCGGGTTTCAAACCCGCCCCTACGTTCTTTTTTGCGTGCCACGTGGACAGACAACGAACGCGACCATTCAATAGGAGAGGATGACTGACCTAGACGACGACGTGTCGGTAATCCATAGACAGTGGTCACCGCCTCGTCGGTAGGCGAAATTTGTTTTTCCAGCCGGAGCGCCAAAGGAGTGTGATCAGCCGGCGCAGCGACTGGGTTTTCATGCGGGTTACTGGAAACCAGGGAAATTCGCTCTTCTGTCCGAAGCGATCCGCGACGATGGTTTTTTGGTAACAGTACTTGCGGATGCCGTCCGCCCCGTGCCGGCGCCCGGAGCCGCTGTCCTTGACGCCGCCCATCGGGGTGTCCGGAATGACATAGTTGACCAGAGCGTCATTGAGGCACACCGTGCCGGTATGGAGCTTTTGGGCCAGCTGCCACGCCAGTTTCTTGTTCCGCGAAAAGACGGCGGCGTCCAGTCCATAACGCGAGTCATTCGCCCACCGGAGGGCCTCCGCGACATCGCGCACTCTCATGATCGGGATCACCGGACCAAAGGTCTCGTCTCTAACCACGGCCATGTCGTGATGGACGTCGATGAGGACGGTGGGTTCATAATAGCGCCCCGAGAACGCGGGATTCGCGCGCGCGCCGGTGAGCGCCTTGGCGCCGTGAGCGATGGCCTCATCGACTTGCGCCGAGACTTTCTTGAATTGCGCCTCGGACGTCATGCAGCCGAGATCCACTTCCTCATGGCTCGGGCCCTGTCGCAGAGCGCGGACTTTTTGCATGACTTTGTCGACGAAAGCTTCATAAACGGGTTCTTCCACGTACACCCGCTCGAGCGAGGTGCAAACCTGGCCGCTATTCACCAGCGAGCCCCAGACGCAAGCGTTCGCGGCGCGCTCCAAGTCGGCATCCCTCAGCACAATCATGGGATCTTTGCCGCCCAGCTCGAGTGAAACAGGAATCAATCTCGCCGCAGCGCGGCGCATCACGTGTTTTCCAACTTCCACGCTGCCGGTAAATGAAATCATATCCGCGTTGTCCACCAACGCCTCGCCCGTCTCGGCCGCGCCGATAACGATCTGCACAAGATTGTCGGGGAATCCTGCCTGGCGCGCGAGCTCGACGGCAAATTGTCCAGTCAACGGCGTCAGCTCGGAGGGTTTGATGACCACGGCATTGCCGGCCATCAGCGCGGGTAGCGCGTCGCCCAACGTGAGCACCAGGGGAAAATTCCACGGGCTGATGATCCCGACGACGCCGAGCGGAAAATAACCGGAAAACACTTTCTTGGTTTTGAACATGAAGAGATGGGGACGGACACGCTCGAACCCAAGGTGTCTCGCGGCATTTCTCGCCCAGTAACCGATCGCATCACAAACATAAAACAATTCGTTGCCGTACACTTCACCCGTGGGCTTGCCGCTCTCTGCCGTCAAAATCTCGACGAGCCGTTCTTGCTCATCGATCAGCAGATCGCGGAGCCGATACAGCAGTTTTGCCCTCTCGGCGAAACTTTGTTCCTGCCAGCCGGTTTGAGCGGCGCGAGCGCGCGCCACGGCGGCCGCGACATCGGCGGCGGAAGCAACGGGTAGTTCGGCGATTGTCTCGAGCGTCGCCGGATTACGGACGGTTATGGTCTGCGGACTCACGGGCAAACGGGTGGAAATGGAGTATTGGAGTACAGGAGTATTGGAGTATGGGGTTTAAATCCATCACTCCATTACTCCACCCCTCCAGTTTCGATCACATTGGAGCAACGGGATGGAGCGCACCCTTCGACGACGTTCAGGGCGATCGGTTTAAACATACAAGTCTTCTTGGGCAGCCTGTTAGACCATTGTTTGGCCGCCGCAGATGTTGATGGCTTGGCCGGTTATGCCTCCAGCGAGATCGGAGGCGACATAACATACCAGTCCGGCAACCTCGCCGGCTTCCAGAAACCGTTTGATCGGTACGGCGGCCACCGCCTGCTGTTTGAACTCCTGCGGAGTGATGCCTTGAAATGCGGCGCTTTCTTCGATTCCCTTGGCGGCCATCTCCGTGTCCACCCAACCCGGACAGATGGCATTCACGGTTATTCCGCGATGAGCGACCTCCAATGCCAGGGCGCGCGTAAAGCCGACCATGCCATGTTTGCTCGTGCAGTAGGCGGTGTATCCCGGAACGCCAAATTTTCCGAGCACGGAGGAGATGTTGATAATCCGGCCGCCCGAATGATTTGTCATATGTTTCAAAACTTCCTTCGTGACCAGGTACATGCCGTTGAGATTGGTGTCGAGGATCTCGTACCACTTGGCGTCGCCGGGGTCATCGATCAAGCTCAGCCCCGATGTTCCCGCGTTGTTCACCAGAATGTGAACCGTTTCCCACTTTGCCACCACGTCATTGACCGCGCGGCGAACCTCTTCTTTATCTCTGACATCCATCTGGACGGTCAGGACGGCGAGACCGCGCGCGCGAAACTCGGCGGCGGCGCCGTCGAGATGAGCACGTTTTCGGGAAGCAATCGCCACACGAGCGCCATTTTCGGCCATTTGCAGAGCGATCGCCTTGCCGATCCCGGTCCCGCCCCCCGTAACGAATGCGACTTTCCCCGAGAGCATATTGGCTCGAAGATAAGTATCGGCTTTTTCGAACATAAGCAATCATTTTGACCACGCGTTCGACTCCCGGCGCGAGGCTCGTTCGCGACTGGTACTGGAATTGCTCCCGTACCTCGGAGTTTAAGGTACTAACCCGTTTACAAAGAGGTTTTACCTTTACCTTTACTAATTTCGGCCCCGAGGACCAAAATTCGCGGCGAAATTTGCACAGGAGTTGCCAGAAATGGACATCACACAGCTATTGGCTTTCGGAGTCGAGCAAGGGGCTTCCGACTGCCATTTGAGCGCCGGCGAGCCGCCGATGCTGCGGGTTCACGGTGACTTGAAGAAATTGGACCATGCACCACTGACGAAAGAGGACGTTCATAACCTGGTCTATGACGTCATGTCGGATCAGCAGCGGAAGCGATTCGAAGAGACACACGAATGCGACTTTTCATTCGAGCTGGGTCAAGTGGCGCGTTTTCGCGTGAACGTGTTCCTACAGCGAAAAGGAGAGGGGGCGGTATTTCGGACCATTCCCACAAAAATCGTCCCTCTCGAAGAATTGGGAATGCCGCCGGTGCTGAAGCAACTCTGTGAAAAAGAGAAAGGGTTGGTGCTGGTGACGGGACCTACAGGATCCGGAAAGTCCACGACTTTGGCGGCGATGATTGATTATCTCAACAATGGCTACGAAGGCCATATCCTTACCGTCGAAGACCCCATCGAGTTCGTACACGAATCCAAGAAATGCCTCATCAACCAGAGAGAGTTGGGTCCCCATACGCAATCGTTCGCCAACGCCCTCAGGGCGGCGCTGCGTGAAGATCCCGACGTGATTCTGGTCGGCGAAATGCGCGATCTGGAAACCATTCAGCTCGCGATCACGGCGGCGGAAACAGGTCACCTGGTCTTTGGCACCCTTCACACCTCGAGCGCCCCTAAGACCGTCGACCGCGTTATCGACGTCTTCCCCTCCGGGCAGCAAGCGCAGATTCGCGCTCAATTTTCCGAATCCATCGAGGCGGTGATCACGCAAACCCTGCTGAAAAAGAAGACCGGCGGCCGGGTAGCGGCGTTGGAAATCCTGATCGGCACGACGGCTGTCCGGAACCTGATTCGCGAGGCTAAAATCCATCAGATCCCCGGAACCATGCAGGTGAGTCGAAAGGACGGGATGCAGACGATGGACATGGCGTTGCAAGACCTGGTGGCACGCGGCCTGGTGACGAAGGAAGAAGCTCAATCGAGAAGCTCGAACCCGAATCTTTTCGGCGCGGGAAATCCGGGTTCGGCGGCGCGATCGCTCTAGGTAGAAACGTTTGGTGAGGGGCGGTGGACATCCAGGACTACTTTAAGGTGATGGTGGAAAAGGATTCCTCCGACCTTTACCTCACCGTCGCCCGACCGCCGATGTACCGGGTGGACGGCAAAGTCCAGGAAGGGGCCGGCGAGCCGTTTAAGCCGCCGGACCTCGAGGCGCTGGCCCAATCGTTTATGAGCCAGGAACAGTGGGATGAATTCAAAGAAAAAAGAGAAATGAACCTCGCTCTTGCGCTCCCCAATGTTAGCCGTTTCCGGGTCAATGTCTACCGCCAGCGCGGCTCCATCGGAATGGTCATCCGAAAAATCAAAGTTGACATTCCGTCGCTTGACTCGCTGGGATTGCCGCCCGTGCTAAAAACAATCGCGATGCTCAAAAGAGGCCTCATACTGGTCGTCGGAGGCACGGGCGCCGGCAAGTCGACCACGCTGGCGTCGATGATCGACGTGCGCAACAGCATCGATGAGGGCCACATTATCACTATTGAAGACCCGATAGAATTCGTTCATCGCCATAAAAAATCGATTGTCAGCCAGCGAGAGGTGGGACTCGACACCAATTCCTTCGAGGACGCTTTGGTCAACGCCATGCGCCAGGCCCCCGACGTCATTCTCATCGGGGAAATTCGCAATTCGGAAACCATGGAGGCGGCGATCACCTTCGCGGACACCGGTCACCTCTGTTTTGGAACTCTCCATTCAACGAATGCCAACCAGTCGTTTGAACGCATACTGAACTTTTTCCCTCCCGTCCGTCACTCGCAAATACTCTTGCAGCTTTCATTGAACTTGCGGGCCATCGTTTCTCAACGACTGGTGCCGGGCGTCTCCGGCGGTCGCCTCGCCGCTTTGGAAGTTCTGTTGGACACCCCGAGAATAAAGGATCTGATAAAAAAAGGCGAGATCGATATGTTGAAGGAAGCGATGGAGCAGGGGATACAGGAGGGTTGTCAAAGTTTTGATCAGGCGTTGTTTCTGTTGTACCAGGCCGGGAAGATCAGCCTGGAGGAGGCGTTGGCTAACGCCGACAGCGCCAACAACCTTCGCCTCAAGGTCAAGGTGGCCGGTTTGAAAACCGAAGAGGCCGTAGAGCGCGAGCAACGGGAAGAGCCCAGGTCCGATGCTCCTAAGAGAGAGATTCCCCTCCGGCTGAGACTGACCTAGAGGGGGTTCGACGTCCGCTGTAAAACGTTAATTGTAAAAAGGTGTAATCATGGAAATCAAAGAACTCCTTCAGGTCATGGTGGACAAAGACGCCTCCGACGTTTATCTCACGGTCGCCAGTCCTCCGATGTACCGCATCGAGGGCGTGGTGCAACCCATCGGCGACTTCAAATTTAAAGCGGCGGATCTGGAGACTCTGGCCAAGAAGGTGATGACCGAAGCGCAGTGGCAGGAGTTCGATAGCAAACATGAGATGGACTTGATCCTCGTGCTTTCGATACCGGATCTCAGCCGCTTTCGCATCAATGTTTTGCGCCAGCGCGGCTCCATAGCGCTGGTTATTCGCAAAATCAAATTCGACATCAGGTCTGTCGATGAGTTGGGCCTTCCGCCGGTCGTCAAAGATCTCTCCATTAAGAAGTCGGGTTTGATCCTGATCGTCGGCGCCACGGGCTCCGGCAAATCGACCACTCTGGCGGCGATGATCGACCATCGGAACTCTTACGGTCCGGGCCATATCATCACGGTTGAAGATCCGATCGAATTCGTCCACAAGCACAAAAAATGCATCGTCACCCAGCGCGAGCTCGGCTTTGACACCCACTCTTTTGGCGACGCCCTAAAGCGCGCCGTGCGCCAGGCGCCCGACGTCATCCTGATCGGCGAGATTCGTGATCGGGAATCTATGGAGGCGGCGATCACCTTTGCGGATACGGGCCACCTCTGTCTCGGCACGCTCCATTCGACCAACGCCAACCAATCTTTCGAACGCATGCTCAACTTTTTTCCATCGGACCGCCACTCGCAAATCCTCATGCACCTTTCGTTGAACCTACGCGCCATCGTGGCCCAGCGTTTGATTCCGTCGGTCGATGGAAAGCGGGTAGCGGCGATCGAAGTTCTGCTCGACACGCCCCGGATCAAGGATCTGATCAAGCAGGGCGACATCGATATGCTCAAAGAAGCCATGGAGCAGAGTGCGGAGGAAGGAGGCCAGACATTCGATCAGGCGCTGTTCAAGCTATACAAAGACGAAAAAATTACCCTCCAGCAGGCTTTGATGAACGCCGATAGCGCCAACAATCTCCGCCTCAAGGTCAAACTCGAAGGCTTGCGGGCGGATGAGGCTCTCGACACGCTGTTGGACAAAGGGAATACCGGCGCCAGCAAAGGTGGCTTGCACATTCAGGGGCTTCAGGCAGGTGGCAGAAGCTTCCGCAAAATCTGATCCGTCGCCCGGAGTCCCAGCGATCTCTCAATCTCCGTGCGTCAATGGCCTCAAAGTGCCGTCCGTCGTCAGGTGCATTCTGAGCAGCGCGAAGAATGTTACCCCTTCCGCACGCATTTTCGGATTTCTTGACAATTTAAGTAGTTCCCTGTACAAGTCCGTTTGTCCTACATCGGCTCGGAACAGCGTCACGGCACGTCCTCATCCCGAGCGGGGATGGGAAGGCGAACGGAGGTTATCCGGATCATGAACTACGCGCGACCGTTGCGAGCAATCGGTCAGGCTCTGGCAAGCTTGAAGGTTGAAAACTTCTCCATGGAACCTGAGGGGGAATGTTTCTTGGTCCGAGGCCATGTTCCGCTCGCGATGCGCGCCGCCGAATCCTCGTTCGAGGAGAGGACGGTTCGTCACATCTGGGGTCTCCTTCCCGGCCAAAGGATTTCAGAAAAAGGTCTGGTTGAGTCAAACACAC
>DASTOD010000702.1:0-2280 GCA_035762645.1 Binatia bacterium
ACCACCGCGGCGATCTCTTCCTTGGCCAAAGTCTGGATATCGCCGGAGCGGCTATCGGCCAGCTTGATGAAGTCAACGCCGTGCTTACACTGTCGCCGCACTTCGGTGACCATCTCCGCCGCGCCGTTGCAGAGGACGCCGATGGAGTGCTGCGGGGTTCCCACCCAGGAAGGTTCTTCGTCTTCTATCGAGCCGTAGGTGACGATCATGCGACTGGCGCAGTACACACGCGGACCTTCGATCAAGCCGAGTTTTATCGCGTCTCGTACCGCCACGTCGGTGAACCACGTTCCGCCCGGTACCGAGATGCTCGTCACGCCGGAGCGCAGCACCTGCTGAGCATTTCTCGCCGCCCGTAAGGTGTTGAACTCGGGTCTGGTGGTGCCTCTCCCCCTGGCTTCTCCGGGTACTTTCGGGTTGCCGTAGGAGAGGTGAGTGTGAGCGTCGATCAGTCCCGGCATAATCCACTGTCCCGCGGCGTCGACAACTTCCACGTTGTCTCTATCTTCGAGTTTTATGTCGGCGGGGAGACGCCCCGTGCATTTGATGCGATTGCCTTGAATCACAATCGCCTCGTTGCGGACCGGCGGATTCCCTGTACCATCTATTAGAGTCCCATTAGAGATGACGATTGTTTTTTTGCCGGCGGTTTTCATAGATACCTCCCGATCAACCCTCACCCATTCCCTCTTCCTTTCCTCGACAACAGGTCATTTTATCTGACTGTGACCCGCCTGGTCCGGAAATTCACCACGAGGGTCTTTCCTCGCAGCAGCTTGGTTCCGATGAGGATGTCTTGAGCTTCAGTCATAACGGCGTAGACCGGACCCCGTCGACGGTCAAAGATAATCTCTCCGAGATAGATTTCTTGCTCCACCAAAGCTCCTGTAGCAATCTCAAACTTTTCGGTCCCGATGGCGAGCCATTTGCTCCGAACCAGTAAGCGTCTGGGAACGCTTAGGTAGCCATTGAACCCTGTGTCAATGACAGCCTTTAAGGTAGCGGGGCGGTTGCGAAGGATTGGTTGAATTGAGATAACCGGCTCCCCATGCCGGTTCACCCGACCTTTAAGCATATCTGAAGGCGGAGCTTATGTACGGCCGGGTAACCAACGCGAAAAAAGCTGAACTTCTTACCGGGGAATTTCTTTACCGCCTTAAGGGCTACTTTAAGCTCATCTTTGCCAAGCACGTACTCGCCTGACTCCACCTCGATAGCCAGTATATGGCCCTTGTAGCGGGGTTCTAACTTTGACCTGAGCCGCTGATACTGCCGCTCGCCTTTGGCATGGAGTCGATGAATATGGTCCCGCCGCTGCACGTTACGATCTCTCTTTGCCTGTCTTGTAGCACGCAAAATCGGGCTCCTTCAAGTGAAGATTGTTTCCCTCTCCTCAGCAGGTCCAGTCTCGTTGCCCTACCTGTTGCCTAATGCCTATTGCCCGTTGCCTCCTCGTCACTTAATCACCTTATCCGCTCTCGCCAGCACGTGCGGGGGAATCGCGAGGCCGATCTGCTTGGCCGTTTTGAGGTTGATCACCAGCTCAAACTTCGTGGGCTGTTCGACCGGAAGTTCGGCAGGCTTTGCGCCTTTCAAAATCTTGTCCACGTAATAGGCGACGCGCCGGTCGCTGTCCGCGAAGTCCGTTCCATAGTACATGAGCCCACCGGCATCTACGGATTCTTTATGGGCATACACTGACGGCAGCCGGCTTTTTAGCGCAAAGCCGACTGTCCGTTTTCGGTTAGCATTCATTAATGGGCTCCCGGTCACGTAGAGTCCATCGGGCCGCTGCTTGCCCATCGCAGCAAACACCCCATCGAAATCGTCAGTGCTTCGTATCTCCCAAGGTTGAACCGTCAACTTCAACGCAGGGGCCAAGGTCTGAACCTCTTTTACGGCTGGCACGCTCGCCAGACTGGCCGGATTGTAGAGAACCGCGACGCGGCTAACTCTGGGAACGGCTTCTTTGAGCAGCTCAAGCCGCTTGCCGCTTAGTTTTACGCTCAGGTTTGTAATGCCGGTAACGTTGCCGCCTGGTCGGGCAAGACTTTCAACATGGCCTGCCTCGATAGGATCGGTACCAGCGCCAACCATAACGATGGGAATCGTCTTGGTCGCATTCTTGGCTGCCCGGATCAGCCCGTCTCCTCCTGATGCCACGATAATATCAACCTTGAGACGCACCAGCTCCGCCGCAAGCGTAGGGAGCCGATCGAGCTTTCCCTCCGCATATCGGTACTCGACGGCAATGTTCTGTCCTTCTATGTAGCCAAGCTC
>DASTOD010000703.1:0-3444 GCA_035762645.1 Binatia bacterium
GTTGTGGCCCACGGCGCCGGCGCGGGGATGCGCCACAGGTTTATGGATGCCCTTGCGGAGAAACTGTCGGCTGCCAGCATTGCCACATTGCGTTACCAGTTTCCTTACATGGAAAAAGGCATTAAAAGGCCGGACCCGGCGACAGTCTTGACCGCAACGGTGCATGCCGCTGTCGCGACTGGTCATGAATATGCCGGCGATGTTCCTGTGTTTGCCGGCGGTAAGTCGATGGGCGGGCGAATGACGTCGATCGCTGCGGCCCAACAGCCGCTCGCGGGTGTACGCGGGCTGATCTTTCTTGGATTTCCGCTGCACGCCGCGGCCAAACCGTCGGACGAGCGCGGCCAGCATCTCTTCAACGTCACCGCCCCCATGCTTTTTCTTCAAGGCTCGCGGGACGCCTTGGCCGATCTCAAACGCTTGAAGCCGTTATGCGCTCGCCTCGGCAAACGCGCCGAGCTTTTCGTCGTCGAGGGCGGCGACCATTCTTTTCATATGCTTAAAGGTTCCGGTCGTTCGGATGATGAGGTCTTGAACGAAATTGCACGTAAGACCGCGGGGTGGATGGCGAAATACAAATAAGCTTTTGTTCAAGTTCCAGGTTCAATGTTCAAGTAAGCGGTTCGACATTGTGATTGAACTTTGAACCTCGAACATTGAGCTGATTTACTTGATCCGTGTACCCAATAACCGAACAAGAAGCGCTCGAGGCGCTCAAAGGCAATGACCCCTCGCTTGCTGCGACGGCAGAGGCGATCCTTTGGCGAACGTGGTGCCGCTCGGGACATGCCGAAGCGGACCGGCTCTTTCGGGCTGGCGTCGAGGCAATGCAACGGCAAAGACTCGAAGAAGCGGAACCGCTGTTCACGCGAGTCATCGAAAGCACGCCCGACTTCGCCGAGGGCTGGAACAAGCGGGCGACCGTGCGCTATCTGAGGAAAGATTTCATCGGTTCCGTTGCTGATTGCCAGGAAACTCTGGCGCGTAATCCGAACCACTTCGGCGCCGCTTCCGGCCAGGGCCTTTGCCATATGGCCCTAAACCAGTACCGTGAAGCGGCGATTTGCTTTCGGCGGGCGCTGGAAATTCATCCCCACCTGACGGCGGTGCGGCACAACTTGACACTGGCGGAGTCCCTATGTTCCGGCAGCGACGGCACTCTTCATTGATCGGCTTATGGCATCTGGGGAACCATACGCCATAAGCAAAACGCCATAGGCCATTTTGCACATTTGGCTTGCCACCTCCGCGCCTCCGATCTAATATATGGCGGCTCCGCAGCCGAGGCCTGGGACAAGGAGAGTGGCATGTCTTACGAAAGTTATTCAGTAGTGGATTGCGACGGCCATGTTGTCGAGTCGATGTCCAGTGTTTCGCCTATGCGTCGGATTACCCCCACGAGGCTCGATTTGCCCGCCGCGGTGCATGAGATCGACGAAGTCGGCGAGCGGAACGCTTTGACCGCGCGGGAGAGGCGGGCGGTGTTGGCGGACAATGCAAGACGATTTTTCGGGCTGTAAAACGTGAGCCTAGTGTGTGTGCGATGGTTTGTGGTTCACCCGATTAATGTAGGGGCGACCGGCCGGTCGCCCCTACGTGCAAAGACGCAAAGGCTCCAAGGCACAAGGTCCCAATGAAAAAAACGAAGACGATAGATCTTTTTCCCTTTGCGTCGTCGGAAATCAGGACAAGATTTGGCATGCCGGTCAAAACTTGCGTGATCTTGATCCGCTGGCCAGTCGTCATCATTTGCTCTTATTTGCTCCTTTATCCCTCCGGACCCATGGTTCCGGAGCAACTCCTCAACTTGTTCATTCTTCTTTACATCGGCTCCAACGTGGCTCTGTACTTTGTCCACGAGGAACACTTCGGGTCGAAGTCGTTCTATACGCCCCTGGTCCTTGCCGACACGATTGTCTTGACGCTCTCGCTGGTCGTCAACGGTCACACGGAAGCCGACTTCTACCTGACCTATTTCCTGCTTATTATCATCTGCTGCATCCTCGACAATCCCAAGATCCTGGCCATTATTTCGGTCCTCGCGCCCATCGCGTACGCGCTTCTCCTGATTCAGTCCACGTCGATTCTCCATCCCAGCGTTTTCTTGCGGTTGCCATTTTTGTTCGTCGTGGGTCTGTTTTATGGCTATTTCACTCAGCTGGTTCGAGTCGAAAAAGCGCTCAAAGAAGAGGCGGAACAACGGCATCGGGGAAAGAAAGAAGCGCTCGATATCTTGTCGCACGAATTCCGCACGCCGCTCAATCTCATCGGCGGCTATGCGCAAGCTCTCAACAACCAGGTCTTCGGCAGCCTCACGCCGGAGCAAGAGCGGGCCGTGTCCAAGATTATCCGGCAATCCGATCATCTCGCTTATATGGTCAATAGCATTCTGGATCTCGCGCGCATGGAGGCGGGAGAACTCCCCGTTCAATGGGATGAATTTCAAGTTTCTGATTTTGTCCGACAACTTCGAAGGAACTACGAGTTCCCTTTGGAGAAACCGGTTTCCCTTCACTGGTCCATCGACAGCGATCTGCCGACGATCCGCACGGACAAGACGAAACTGACCATTGTGCTGCAAAATCTCATCAACAACGCCATAAAGTTTACCGATGAAGGAGAAATTCGCATTTCGGCACGGTGTTCGGCAGATTCGAAGGGGGTGGAATTCGAGATCGCCGACTCGGGTATCGGCATTTCTAAAGAAGAGATCCCTGTTATTTTCGAGAAATTTCGCCAGGGCGACAGCTCCGCCACTCGCCACCGGGGTGGCGTGGGGCTCGGCCTCCATATTGTGGGCGTGTTCACCGAGCTTCTTGGCGGCAAGATCAAAGTTCAAAGCGAGCTCAACCGAGGCTCAAGCTTTAATCTGTGGTTGCCGGCGAATGGTTTTTCAGAGCATTTTACAAAGTATTCGGCTATTGGCTCGACGTGATCGCCGCATGCTTTGGCGGGGCGGCGCGTTTTAGCGCAGCTCGGTGAGATCCCAGGTCAGTCCCATGAGGCATCCAATTTGCCCGCAGTGCGGGAAAGCGTACGTCAAGCGGGTCAGTCGATGCGGTCTCAAGGAACGTCTCCTCAGCGCCTTTTACGTTTATCCATTTCGCTGCCAGCTTTGCGGACACCGTTTTGGATTTCTCCAGTGGGGGGTCCGATATGTCAGAGTCGCCGAGGACCAGCGAAACTACGAACGGTTGCCGGCGAAATTTTCGGTGACCCTGACGGGCGGTCACATTGAAGCGGCGGGAACCGCCATTGACATCTCGATGAGCGGATGTACGTTACATGCCGATGCCCGGCTGGCGCAAGACGCCATTGTTCAAATGAAGTTGCAGCTCCCGCAAGACGCGCTTCCCGTAACCGTGAACGCGGCCGTGGTGCGGAACGTCGTACGGAATCGCGTCGGCGTCGAGTTTCTTCGCATCGACAAAGCTGACCGTGAGC
>DASTOD010000704.1:0-2782 GCA_035762645.1 Binatia bacterium
ACGTCATTCGCGGCTCTTTGCCGCGCCGGGCGATGGGGTTAGTATTGGAGTGGGCGGCCGATCACCGCGATGAACTCATGGAGAACTGGAATCTATGCAGCCGAATGCAAACACCCAAAGCGATCGAACCCCTGAAGTAGAGCCGAGGATAAAGCCTACGGTCCCCTGGCGATTGACGTCGGTAGCTGTGTTGCCTGACGCACGGTTACGCGTCGTTTTTGTCGACGGCACCGTCGGCGAAGTTCATTTTCAATCATTTTTAAGCTCGCCAACGATCGATGGCACTGTATTCGAGGCTCTACGCGACCCGGCGATCTTCGCCCAGGTGCAAGTCATCCTTGGGGCGGTTCAATGGCCGAATGGTGCCGACCTCGCACCTGATGCGATGTACGACGCAATCCGTGAGCATGGAGTTTGGGTGTTGGATTGATTTTCGGGGATCCGTCCCGTTGTCCTGAGTCTGTTACGAATTATTGTATTCTGGATCTTCTTCCTGGACATTTACGGTAAAGACGAGAAAGATGACCTCGGTAGGGAGGAGAAAAAGGTATTCCGGCTATTTTCAGGGTCGGACCCGGCCAACTGCTTGCTTTCAAACAATAAGGTAGCATAAAAGGCCTCGTTTAAACGCTTAGAACACCAGTTTTTAAGCCGAAAAGCCGCCTCTAAGGAAAAATGATGCCGCCCGCCAACATTCAATAAGCGCGGCCGTTCCAGACGTTCCACCGCTACGCTCAGTTCCAGTCGTTCCAGGGCTCACGCCGGTTCAAGGTTCGGTTCAAGATTGCTGCTGCGGGTGTTGAAAGCGTTCCAGCCGTTCAATCGCTTGCGCTCCGTTCAAGGAGTTTGGCGAAACAGCTCGGGCTTGAGTCGACACTGAAATCCCGCGGTCGTCCGAAGCGATCATGAAAAGACTCCCGACCCCTTAACTCTTTCCAATGGCATCGGTCTTGATCCGTGCCTCGGCAATCGCTCGGGTAAACGGATGCGCCAGGATGACATCGGGCGTGTACCTATCAATGGTCTCGTACAGAGACATCCAGTTCCCCGTCGTTTCCACCACCACTGAGCTGGCCCCAGGGCCTTGGCCATGATTTGGACTCGGACGACAAAAGCAATATGATGTTTACCAAAATCGTTTCATTATCATCGAAAGGAACCCCCGATGAAAACTGTGAAGCCTTTCGCCGGCGTGCTTGCTCCCGTGCTCACTCCGTTTAAGCAGGATCTGGTGCCCGATCCTGAGCGCTTGGTCACGCATTGCCGCTGGTTGCTCGAACAAGGCATCGCTGGGCTAGCGGTCTTTGGCACCACCAGCGAGGCGAACTCGCTCTCGGCGGAGGAGCGCATGGATCTGCTCGATGCGTTGATCGCAGGCGGCATTCGTTCGGAGCTGCTCATGCCCGGCACGGGCTGTTGCGCGCTGACCGACACGGTGCGCCTGACCGCTCACGCCGTGCGCAACGGCTGCGGCGGCGTGCTGATGTTGCCGGCGTTCTACTACAAGCCGGTGAGCGACGATGGACTTTTCGCGCAAGTCGCGGAAGTCATCGAACGCGTGGGAGATCCGCGTCTGCGCATATACCTCTATCACATTCCGCCGGTCGCCGTTGTGGGTTACAGCCTCGACTTGATAGAGCGCTTGATCAAGCAATACCCGTCAGTGGTGATCGGCATTAAAGACAGCTCCGGGGACTGGAACAATACGGAGGCCATTCTCAAGCGGTTCCCGGGCTTTGATGTCTTCCCCGGCTCAGAGGTTTTTCTGCTGGCGGCGCTGCGCGCGGGAGGCATGGGTTGCATTACAGCGACCGCCAACGTCAATGGAGCGGCAGTGAGTAACCTCTATGAACGCTGGCGAACTCCGGAGGCGGAGCAACTTCAAGCCGAGATCACGACGCTCCGCAAGACCATCGAAGCCTACCCGATGATCGCGGCGCTCAAGCAAATCTTGGCTCACTTCCGCAACGACCCGGCTTGGACGGCCGTACGACCGCCGCTCGTTCGATTAACGAGAACGGACGCCCAGGCGTTGATTGGGAATCTGGAGCAAAAGAGGTTCGCGCTCGCCGCATAACCCATAAAAGCAGTGCTGCTCGGGTCGCCCATTAGCAGGCAGGTGTCAAGAGGCACAGACGTTCCTGTGAGAAGTTTTCTTATTCCCTGTTTCAACCCTCGCGGAATATGTGACCCCTGATGCTTACCAAAAACGGATCCCGTTCCAGACGTTCCAATGGTTCGACGGGCTCACCATGAGCGGATTTATTCTCAATTGCTTCGCTCCGTTCAAAGCGTTGCGGCGGTTCAAGGTTCAAGAGTTCAACGGTTGGCGTTCCAGTCGTTCCACCGCTACGCTCAGTTCCAGTTGTTCCAGGGCTCACGCCGGTTCCAGGTTCGGTTCAAGATTGCTGCTGCGGGTGTTGAAGGCGTTCCAGTTGTTCCAATCGTCCCGCTCCAGTCTCGCAACAAATCATCAGGGAACGTCCGAGACCTTGTCTCAGGTGCCATATCGCCCGAGGGACGAACAGGAAGAACGAACCTCGGGAATCAGCTTGCGTTGTTCGGATTGTGACTGCGCAGGCTTCCAGAGCGGCTGCATCGTCGTGGTGACGAGAGACGGAAAGCAATCCGGAAGCGTCTGAGTTCTACGTCTGACCGCCCGGGCTATTTGGTAGGAAACAGCCAGGGGGGTGCTATGACAAACACAGTAAATACACTATTATGGTCATGGTCTTCAACATCTTCGGCGACCACACCTTTCTGGTGCTCGAGGCGGAGATGA
>DASTOD010000705.1:0-6370 GCA_035762645.1 Binatia bacterium
CAGTCAAGCACTTAAACGAAGGAGGAGTTTTCATGGCACAAAAGTTAGAGGGTTTAAAGGTGGCAATTCTGGTTGCTGAAGGTTTCGAGCAAGTGGAGCTCACCGAGCCTAAAAAGGCGCTCGAAGGCGCCGGTGCGCAGACGCGGATCGTCTCTCCCGCCCAGGGTCAGGTTCAAGGATGGAACCACTTCGACAAGGGGGACAAGTTTTCCGTGGAGGTACCGCTCGAGCAGGCCAACTCACGGGAATTCAATGCCCTGCTTTTGCCTGGTGGCGTCGCCAACCCCGATCAATTGCGGATCATACCGAAAGCCGTGCAGTTCGTGCGGGAATTTTTTGAAGCTGGAAAGCCCGTAGCGGCGATCTGTCACGCGCCATGGACTGTGATCGAAGCGGGTGCGGCGCGCGGCCGCACGGTAACGTCTTGGCCCTCGCTCAAAACTGACTTGATCAACGCCGGGGCGAATTGGGTGGATCGGGAGGTCATCGCCGACAACGGGCTCGTCACCAGTCGTAAGCCCGATGACATCCCCGCTTTCAACCGGAAGATGATTGAGGAGTTCGCCGAAGGCAGACACGGGCAGCAGAAAACTGCCGCGACCGGTACGTAAGTCGAATTGTGTCAGGGGAAAAGAATTCCTGGCGGCCATCGTGTCTCCAGCGTGTACTCGAAGAGACCCCAGATGAGCAAATAAGCGCAGGCGGTCATGATCAGAGAAGTGCTCCACTTCTCTTTTCCTTCGACCAGGGCGTAGAGAAAGACCAAAAGCGGTAGAGCGATCACGATACCCAAGAGCCAAATGCCGAGTGCACCGCCGATCAGCCAGGCGAAATATACCACCGTGCGCCGGATTTCGATCTTCTTATCCAACTTCGACGAGTAGACCTCATCCATGTCGATCCCACCGCCGCCCTCTCTTTGGCGCCCGTCCCACGCCGTTGCGTCACGGTAGAGCTGTACCAAAACCAAGAGAAGTCCGGGAATCGCGGCTACGTAGACCGGCATGATCTTGGCGATGTCGGGCCACTCCCAACCGATCCAGGCCGCCGCCAGAAAAACCCCAAGGAAGAAAAGCGTAAAATTAGCTCTCATCTTGAGCCCTCGCCATCGCTCCGCTCAATGAGGGGGAGGAAGGTTCCTGCGTTCGGCTCTTAAGCCTGCCGCGCACGGTGAAAATAAAAGAGGTTGCGGCCACAACGAAGAGCGCTATCACCGCCGGGCGCGTAAGCCAACTAAAGCCGTAGCTCGCAACCGACCGATAGAGATATTTCTCCATCAGGTCGCCCAACACCAGCCCCAGAATCATCGCCGGTCTCGGATAGCCGAACCGTCTCATGAAGTAGCCGAGAATGCCAAATCCCACCACCGCCACCAAATCCAGAGCATCGCGGGTGACGCTGAAGGCGCCCATCAAAATGAAGATGAACATGATGGGAACCATGAACGTGTAGCGCACCTGGGCGAGCTTGGCGAGCTGGGCGGCGAGAAAAAACCCGACCAGGGTCCCCGTGATGCCCGCAATCCCCTGGATCCAGACCACGCTGTAGATGAGATCCGCGTTTTTTTTCACCATCTCCGGCCCCGGCAGGTATCCCCACGCCAGCAACGCCACGATGAAAAGGGCCGTCACCACACCCTGCGGAAACCCCAACAGCAAGGTCGTCACCAGATCGCCGCCGTCTTTGGCATCGTTGGCGCTCTCCGGGGCAATCACCCCGCGCACGTCCCCCTTGCCGAAATTCTCCGGGTTCTTGCTCGTCTGCGCGGCGTGCCCGTACGCCAGCCAGTCCACCACCTGCGAGCCGAGCCCGGGAACAATTCCCACCCAAACCCCCACAAAACTGCAGCGCAACACCAACCACCACTCCCGTAAGGTGTCCTTCACCCCGTCGAACAGACTCCCCTTAAGCGGCGCCGGCTGCTGCTCCACGCCGAGCTTGGTCAAAGCCAAATCGAGCGCCGAGGGAATCCCAAACAGCGCCAGCGCCACTATGCTGATGGACACCCCGTCCAATAAGTAGGGCTGGTCGAACACAAAGCGCATGATCCCGCTCTGCGCCTGCTGGCCGACGGTTGCCAAAAGCAGCCCAAAGGCCGCCGCGATCAGTCCCTTGATCGGACGCCGTCCCGCCAACACCGCCACCATGCTGAGCCCCCATAACATCACGACGAAAAGCTCCGGTGACCCCATCAGATAAATCAAAGGCCGTGCCGCCGGTATCGCCAAAAGCAATGTCAAAGTCCCTATCAGACATCCCATCCCTCCCGCCATGAAAGAGGCCCCGAGCGCGCGCCGCCCCTCGCCGCGCTTGCCCATCGGATAGCCGTCGAGCACGGTGGCCTGGGAGCCGGCACCCCCGGGGATGCCAAAAAGAATCGGCAGATAGGCGGCGCAAATGGCGCTCACCGAGCTGGCCCCAATCAACAGCGCAATCCCCGTTACCGGCTCCCACTTGATCACCACCGGCAGCAAGATCGCGTACACCAGCGGCATCCCCAACCCCTGGGGCGCCACCGCCGTCACCGTGCCGATGCTCACCCCCACTAGCATCGCCAGGAACACCTTGAGGTGAAGCAGGTTAAGAAAACCTTTTAGCGCCGCATCGAACAGCGAGATCTCCATATCAATTCTCCCTGCTATTGTGGCGGGAGAGGGCCTGCGCCAACAATCTTCTTGTAAAGCTCAATGGTCTCAGCATCCGGTCGAAGCGCCTGGATGGCTTTCCCTATATCTTCACCCGTTACTGGCGCAAGATCGTCACCGACAAGTTTTTTGTATTCTTTTTGGTAACCGGGATCGTTAAAAATCTTGCGTACTGCCTCCTTTAAAATATCCGCGCGCTCTTTGGGTGTGCCCGGAGGCAGTATATAAGGCCCACCGGTCGTTCGTGCGGCACGAAACATCCCGAGCACCTCTCTCGCTCTGTCAGAGCGAGCAAAAGTGATGGTCTTGCCTTGGTAAAAGTTTTGGGCGTTGGCGGCTTCAGCGACGACGATAAGAAGGACGCTTAGACTGAAAACGATTAAAAAATTTCTCATGCTGTCCCTCTGGGCAAGTCGGCCGCAATCCTCTGTCTGACTTAGACGCAACTTGATCAACGCGGCGGAAGCGGCTCGGCGCCCGCAATCCGTTTGAAAATCGCGACGATCTCCGGATCGCGCGGAACCTCCCTGATTGTTTTCTCATGCGCATCAGGCATGAGCGGCGTAGGATCGTCACGAGTAAGCTTCTTGTATTCCTTATGAAATTCCGGATCGTTATAGGTCTTGCGGAATGCTTCGCGGATGGTTTCGACGCGATCCTTGGGCGTGCCTGGAGGAAGCACGAAGGGCTGGCCAGCGACCCGAAAGGCGCGCTGCATCGTAATAATCTTGCGATCCCTTTCAGATTTGGCAAAGCTCTCGATCTCGGGCACATTCGGGAAAGTCGGATGCTTTTCTCCTTTGGGAACCTCGATGATGGCGTGAAAATCCACCAGGCGTTTTTCGAGCCAGTCAGGGTTTCGCCGCTCGACTGTGTCGGCGCTGGTTGCCCGCGCGTCAATCTCACCGCGCATCAAAACGGGGTCCAGCTCGGCTCCGCCATAGCCGGTAACGAATCTTGGCGCCTTTAGCCCGATGATATAGGCGAATAGCCGACCTTCTATGTAGGTGGAGAACCCTACGGATTGGCCGCCAATCCTGATTCCTTCCGCCGCCCGGAGTTTTTCTATGTCGCTTAGTCCAGCCTCTTTCCGGGTTACAAAGATCGCGTGGTGGCTGCTAAACGGGGACCCCAGATAGACAAACTTGTCGAGGTCGTATATGACTCCCGGCTCTCCGAGTAGAGCAGAAGAAACCATGCCCAACCCGAGGTTTCCAATAGTGAGCCCATCTGGGCGTACTGATTTGTAGACATGATTTGCGGCCTTCCGGCTTCCGCCGCCGGGCACATACTCGTTAACAATGGTCGGATTCCCGGGAATATGTTTTTGCAGGAAGGGCATCATAGCTCGTACCCGTATATCTCCTGTGCCGCCAGGATCACGGCCTTGAACGATGGTGATAGTCTTGCCCTGGAAGAAAGAGGACTGTGAAAGAAGTTCTTGCGGCAATGTCAGGAGGTACAAAGACAGGGTGGAGAGAAACAACGCTGCAGAAAGTCCGAAGTTATTTTTCTGGCACTTCATAGAGACCTCCGCTCGGCTTTAACGTTTACAGTTTTTGTTTACAATGAATATCCGTCCACTCCCTCGTGAAGTTTTCATCTGCAGACCGCGTTCAAATCTATTGAAAAACTTCTTAGGCCGGATTATTCACCGACCATCAACGTGGCGGCAGCGGCCCCGGCCCGACAAATTTTTTGAACAGCCCGATGGTCTCCGCGTCGCGCGGAATTTCCCGAATCGCTTTTTCATTTGCATCCGGCAGAAGCGGAGTGGGATCTTCTCCGACGAGTTTACGATACTCCTTGTAAAACGCAGGGTCCGAGAGCGTCTTCCGCATCGCCTCCTTCATGATCTCCACGCGATCGTTGGGTGTGTTCGGGGGAAGAATGAAAGGGGAACCCGTCAGCCGTAAATTGCGCACCAGGGCGAGTAGTTTTCGCTCCCTTTCCGAACGCGCAAAGCTCTCGATCTCGGGGAGATGGCTAAAGCCCGGATAAGGTACCCCTTTGGGAATCTCGATGATGACGTGAAAATTCATCAGTCCCTTATCGACCCAATCCGAGTTGCGTACGATATGATCGTCGGTTGTAGCGATGCCATCGAGCTCGCCGCGGAGCAGCGCGACGTCTCGTTCTGGTGTCGAATAGCCGGTGACGAACTTGGGCTCTTTGAGGTCCAGAAACCAGGCCATGATCCGCCCTGTATTGTAGATGGTATGCCCAACAGACTGGGCGCCAATTCGCACCCCTGAGGCTGACCGGAGCTTTTCTAAACTAGTTAGATTCGCCTCTTTCCGCGTCAGGAAAAAATAGTGGGTCGAGCTATAAGGTGATCCTATGAAATGAAGCTTATCAAGATCGTACTCGACCCCCTTTTCACCCAGGACGGCGTTGGCCACAAGGCCACCTCCGGTGTTCCCGATCGTCAGGCCGTCGGGACGGGCGGCTGCGAAGATATAGTTTGCGGCTTTTCGACCTCCTCCGCCCGGCATGTATTCATTAACAATTGTAGGATTTCCCGGGATGTATTTTTGCAAGAACGGAACCATGGCTTTGACGCGGAGATCTCCGGATCCTCCCGGGTCGCGCCCGTGAATGATCCTGATGGTTTTTCCCTGATAAAAATCGGTTTGTGAAAAAAGCCCCGCCGGGAAAAAAACTATCTGCGTAACTAACGCGATCAAAAAAACTAGTACCGAATAGCATCTCTCCATCGTGAATCCTCCGTTGTTCAGCTCGACGCGGTAGGGGCGGGCCTCCGCCTACAAACCTCTTCTGAAAATTGAGCTCATTTTGTGGCTTTGCCGTTCGTGGCTTCAGTCTCTTTTCTGTGCTTCGGTAAATTCGGGCTACTTGAGAATTTCCTTCAGTTTTGCTACGAGCGAAGGCTCCAGATCAAAAATCGCTTTGACGTTTCGCTCCAGCCCTGCGCCGTCATCGGGATTGAGATCCAACTTGGCCTTTTTGGCATCCGCCAGGAACTCTGGATCCTTCATGGTATCCATGTAGGCCTTGCGCAGGATCTGCACCCGCTCTTTGGATGTGCCTGGCGGGAGGAGATAGGGACGAGTCGAAGGCCCATGAACCCGAGTGACCACCTGCAAAAGTTTTCGTGCCTCCTCAGTCTTTAGAAAATCAAATGCGACCGGGACGTTCGGGAGTTCCGGATGCCCTTTGACCGTCGCCTGCAGAACGATAACCACCTCTCCTGAATCCAGCTGCTTGCGCCAGGTCGATTTGAAGGATTCCCAGGCATTACACACCCCGTCCACTTCCCCGCTGTCGAAGGCCAGCCGAATCGGGCCGGTCCCCTTATAGCCGGTGACGACCTTGATGGGCAGACCTAACGCGGCTTCCAGGACTTTGGGAATATCATCGGTAGCGCCCCCCGGGGACACGCCGCCCAGCTTGACGGGTTTTTTTGAGGCCATCCAGTTCTCGAAGCTCGTAATCCCCGTCGCTTTAGACAACCCGATCAAAAAATGGTCCTGAGCCGGAACGCCTATGTACTCAAATTTACGGCTGTCGAACTCGATCGCGGGATTCCCAAGGAGCTGCTGTAAGAAGAGACCCCCCAGAACATGGCCTATGGTGAGCCCGTCAGGCTTGGCTGCTTTGTACATATAATTCGCTGCAATCACACTTCCGGCGCCGGTCATGTTCTCGACGACAACAGTCGGATTACCAGGAATGTGCTTTCCCATCTGGCGGGCGATAACCCG
>DASTOD010000706.1:0-3108 GCA_035762645.1 Binatia bacterium
CCGAAGTCCCGTCGGAAAGCGATTCAGGATCTGACGAATTGGATAGGTACCGGTGATGTCTCAATACCTCTACAAACAATGTAATAATATTTGTATCTCTTTTGTCGAAAAAGCATTCTACGACTCGCCGATCCAATATGATACGATCGCCAGCGCCACACTATGGTCCCGTTCAGTATCCTCACGAGTTTTGTCGGCGGTCACCTAAAGTGCACCACGGAAGGTCGAAATAGAGGGCTTCAAAATACACCACTTCTTGGACGCGAGAAGAGCTCTATCTGACTGCCGAAGGGCGGTTGGAATGGCTCATGTCCAACGTCCTGAAAGTGAGCCACCAAGAAGCGATCCGCAGTTTACATGAGAAGGGTTGGTCCCAGCGCCGCATCGCGCGTGAGCTTGGGATCAACGGGCGAACCGTTAGGCGTTACATACCGGGGCAGTCAAAATGCAGCACCATTTCGACCCCCGGCTCGGAGAGTATGGTTGGAAGGGAACCGACGGTCTCGATTGCCGATCATTTGGGCCGCAAGAGCCGGTGTGAGCCCTTCGAAGCAGCGATTGATTCGAAGATGGGGGCCGGACTGAGCGCCCAGCGCATCTACCAGGATCTGGTGCAGGAGAACGGATTCCTGGGTTCCTACCAGTCGGTCAAGCGCTTCGTGCGCCGGCTTAAGGGAAGGCAACCGGAGCGGGTGTGGCGCATCGAATGCCAGCCTGGAGAGGAGATGCAGGTCGATTTCTGCCTGGGAGCTCCCATTGAGCACGACGATGGCAAGATGCGCCGCAGCTGGGTGTTGCGGGCAGTGCTGAGCTACTCGCGCAAGGGCTACAGTGAAGCGGTGATGCGCCAGGACTCCGAGAGCTTCCTTCGCTGCCTGGAGAATGCGCTTCGTCATTTTGGCGGCGTGCCGCTCTTGCTCAATCTGGATAATTTAAAGGCGGCGGTGCTCAAGGCCGATTGGTTTGATCCGCAAATCAACCCGAAGCTGGCGGAGTTTTGCCGCCATTACCACATCCACCTCATGCCGTGCCGGCCGCGCATGCCCCAACACAAAGGGAAGGTGGAGCGCGCAGTGTCCTACATTCGCGGCAACGCGCTTAAAGGGCGACGCTTCAAGTCGCTGGCCCAAGAGAACGCCTTTCTTAGCCAATGGGAAGAGAACGTCGCCGACAAACGCATTCACGGCACGACCTGCAAACAAGTCGCCGCACGCTTTGAGGAGGAACGCCCCCATCTGCAGCCGCTGCCGGCTTCCCTCTTTCCATGTTATCAGGAGGCCCGGCGCAACGTGAGCCGGGACAGCTTTGTGGAGGTCCAGCGAGCCTTTTACGAAGCGCCCCCGGAGTACATCGGCCGGCAGGTGTGGGTGCGATGGGACAGTCGTTGCGTGCGCATTTTCAACGACCGCATGGAGCAGGTGCAAATCCACCTCCGCTTGGAGCCTGGAAAGTTTAGCCGCATTCTGGGCGCCGCCGGCTTGAGCGCCCCGGTGCTCTCCTCCTGCCGATGGTGGATCGGACGGGCGGCGCTGCTCGGCGAAGCCTGCGGCCAATGGGCGCAGTCCAGCGTTGATCGGCGAGGACCCGAGGCGCTTCGATCCATCATGGGACTTTGCAATCTGGTTAAAAAGCACACGGCCGCCACAATCGACGCCGCTTGCCAGAAAGCCATGAAGGCTGGCGCCCGGCGGCTCAAAGACATCCAACGCCTCATCGGCGAACCAAGCGAGCAGGGCAACTTCGCCTTCGCTCAAAATCACCATCTAATCCGCGATCTGAAAACCTATTCCGACTTCATCAGCTCAGCGGCATCGACCCAACTATGACGAACAATACCCTCAAAAAATATGCGCTCCGCCTGCGTCTCTCGGGGCTGCTTAGCACATTAGAGTTGCGCCTCAAGGAAGCCGAAGCCAGCAGACTCCCTTACCATCAGTTCCTGGAACTCGTTTTCCAGGACGAACTCAACGTGCGAGAGCAGCGCACAATCGCCCGGCGCCAGAAAGCCGCCGACTTCCGCGAGATCCGCTCTCTGGACAACTTCGACTTCGCTTTCAATGCTTCCATCGATCGCGCACGGATCTACGAACTGGCCGCCTGTCATTTTATCCGAGAGCAGCGCGACGCGCTCCTTGTCGGCCCGCCCGGGGTGGGAAAAAGCCATCTTGCTCAAGCCATCGGAATCGAAGCGATCAAGGCCGGTTTCCTGGTGCTCTACCGTTCAGTGTTCGACCTGGTGCGCGAGCTTTCCCTCGAGGCCACCCAAGCCGGCGAGAGCCGCCTGTTGGGAAAATATCTCAAGCCCGATCTGCTTATCATCGACGACATGGGGCTCAAGATCCTGCCGCCAAAAAGCGGCGAAATCCTCCTGGAGATCATCATGCGCCGCTATGAAAACCGCTCCACCCTGATGACTTCCAATCGTCCCATCGAAGAATGGGGAAAGCTCCTGAGCGACGTGCCTGCCGCCAGTGCCATCCTCGACCGGTTGCTCCATCACGCCGAAGTCCTCGCCATCACCGGACGCAGTTATCGGCTCCAGGACAGTGCGAACCAACGTACATTGCCCAAGCCCAAATCCTCCCCGCACCATCAACTCTCAAAATAAGTGATATGATTTGATCCGACGACTTGGGGAACCACGGTTCCCCAAACCCTTCCTCTAAGGGGAACAACTAGCAGCCTCCGGCTGAAAAAGAGGCGGCTTTCGCCGCCCATCATCACTTCACCCTTGCAACCACTACCCAAATCCACTTAGAAAACCGCCGTCCAAGGTGGTGCATTTTGATTCGACCCTGAGTGATGCACTTTAATTCGACCGCTGACAGCCAAATAAGATCCGTCCTGGCCGGTTATGCCTGTAATCAATGCTCTCTTCATTAAACAATGGATTCTTGAGCTCCGTGGCGCAAGGGAGCGCATCCAAAACTTGACTCGATGGATGTTCCGCGTCTGTCGAAGGAGGAGACTCAAGCGGATATCGCGGGCGAAGGACGCCCCCCTCGCAGCGTAGCGCTCAGGCATTCAGGGCTTGTCGCAAGTCAAAACTTGTGGAGCCTCACGAAGCCCGACATCCTGTGAGGTCCAAAAAATTGGCCGATCTAAGGG
>DASTOD010000707.1:0-17107 GCA_035762645.1 Binatia bacterium
CTCGACGGACGCATCGACGATCCGAAAGCCGGCTGGAAGGGTCGCGGCCTGTGGAGCTCCACCGGAGATCGCGCGCCTTGGCTGATGGAAAATGGCAAGGGCTCGAAGTCGCTTGCCGTGCACTTCCAGCTCCGCCCCGATCCGCTGGCGAAGTGACGGAAACCAACGATTGCATCAAGATTTCGGTGCGCGATCCGAGGGAGATGAAAAAACGCCCATCTCAGAGGGGCTGAGGTCAGAACTCGCGCAGGACGCGCTGAGGACGCCAGTGATGCGCGCGGTGAGCGTCAATGTAATCGGCACGAGCGAACAGTTTGACAAGTCCCACGCCGGCCACGAACCCGCCGACGTGCGCCCAGAAGGCGACGCCGCCGACCTCGCTGCCGAAGGCGGCGAGCCCGCCGATGAATTGGATAAGGAACCAATAGCCGAGCATTACCCAGGCAGGCAAAGCCACCGAGGTAAGAAAGAAACCCAGCGGGACCAACGCGAAGACGCGCACCTTAGGATAAAGGACCAGATAAGCGCCCATCACCCCGCTGATCGCTCCCGACGCGCCAACCATAGGGATCACCGAGGCGGGGTTGGTGATGATTTGTCCGAACGCCGCGGTGAGTCCGCACAATAGGTAAAAGACAATAAATCGTATTCGTCCCATGGAGTCCTCAACATTGTTGCCGAAGATCCAAAGAAACCACATATTCCCCAAGACATGCATCCAGGATCCGTGCAGGAACATCGAGGTGAACAGATTCCAGGGCTGACGGCCAGGATCAGTAACGCAGAGCAAACCCTCGCCGATCGGAAAACGCGTCCCGGGGGGTAGCGAAGCGGTCAACTCTCCAGGAATGAGTCCGAGATTGCAAACAGACCTGGCCAGCGGTAGTTCGGAGCCGGCCCCCTGCACCATTATCCAGGTCAAGAGGTTTAGGCCAATGATTGTCCCGGTCACTATGGCTACGCGTCGAGTCTCATTCTCATCGCGATAAGGAAACATGCGCGCTTCTCCTTGGCAGCCTGGTTTCTAATGATGCAGCAGCGAGTTCCCGTCTGATTCGCATATCTTACTTCTATTCGCATAGCGGCGATCTCGCAATAGCATTGAAAGTAATTCCCGCTTGACGGCCGGCGCCGCGCCGAGTAACTTCTCTCTAAAAGGACGATTCATGATATCGCCATCCATACGTTCTGAGCTTGCTCCGACGGGAAAGCTGCGCGTCGGAATCAATTATGGAAATCCAGTTCTCGCCACAAGAGATCCAAGCGGGGAGCTCCATGGCGTCGCGGTTGATCTGGCGCGAGAGCTTGCGCGGCGTGTCGGTGTTGCCGTGGAGCTTGTCGGTTATGAGTCGGCCGGAAAGATGTTCGAGGCGGTCAAAGCAGGTTCTTGGGACGCCGCATTCCTTGCCGTGGACCCAGGACGCGCAGGCGAAATCAGCTTCACCGCTCCCTATATCGAGATCGAAGGCACATACCTGGTGCCGGCGGGCTCGCCGCTTCGCGCCATTGCGGATGTTGATCGGGACGGAGTGCGCATCGCGGTATCGGCTAAAAGCGCCTACGATTTATTTTTGAGCCGCACCGTGAAGAAGGCCCAACTGGTGCGGGCGCCGGATCCTAACGCATCGTTCGAACTGCTCGTTGCCGGCAAGGCAGACGTCGTGGCCGGCGTCAGGCAGCCACTGGTGACGAACGCCGACAAGCTTCCCGGATCCCGCGTGCTTGACGGCCGTTTCATGGCAATTGGGCAGGCGCTTGGTATTCCAAGGGGCCGTGCTGCCGGCGCAAAATACCTCCAAGAGTTCATCGAGGACGTCAAAGCCTCGGGTTTTGTTGCCCGGGCGATCGAGAGAGCCGGCGTTCGCGGTGTATCGGTCGCACCCGCGGCGTAAGGAGTGAGGGGTGAGGGGCAGCCCCTCTGACACCGTGAGGCGTGAAACGTGAGGGGTAAGGGGCGACCCCTCTGACACCGTGAGGCGTGAACGGTGAGGAGTGAGGGGCAGCCCCTTACGCCTGACGCCTCACCCCTGACGTCTTACATACCATAGAACCGCTTGCCGTTATCCGACAGAATCTTCCGCTTGGCGGAATCCGATAGGTCTTGGCGATCCTCAAATTTCCTGATCGCTTCTGCAAGGTCCGGCTCGTGCGGGTAGTCGCTTGCGTAGATAATCAGATCCTCACCGACCCGCTCGATCACATAAGGAAGCATGGCTTCCCAAAGCTCGGCGTGATAGTAGATCCGGCCGCCTTTCAGGTACTCGCTTGGGTTTTTCTTCAGCAGCGGAGCTTGCGGAGAGCGATGGCTGTACTCCATATCCATACGGTCCATCAGAAAAGGAATCCATTGGCACCCTGCCTCCAGGGACGCCAGGGTGAGCTTGGGAAAGCGCTCCAGCACCCCCTCAAAAATAATGCTGGTGAGTTGAATCATCTGCAGAAAAGGGTGGGATAGCGTGCGCGCTTCGACGAGACTCTTGAAAAAGTCGAATCCCAGACCTTTCGATGGGGCGCCGTGGATGGCCAGGGGACAGCCGAGTTTTTCCGCCTCGCGGTATAGAGGGTCGAAGTAGGCATCGCCCAGCGGTTTCGCGAAGCCTGCAGGGGCCAGCACTCCGCCCGCCATGTCCAAGTCCCGGACCGCGCGCCTGAGTTCTTTTGCCGATTCCTCGATGTCTTGGATCGGCAATACCGCTACGGCTCCGAGGCGGGGATTAAATTTAATGTAGCGGTCCGCCATCATGTCGTTGTAAGCGCGGCAGGCGGCCACCGCCCAGTCGGGATCTTGAATATATCCCACTCCGAGACCGGCGGTGGGATAAATCACCGTGCGCTCAATTCCCTCTCGATCCAAGACCTCCAACCATGTTTTTGGATCATCGGCTCCGACCACGTAGGGTCTCTTGTCGATAATGCGCCGGGCCATGCGGTGAAAACCGTCCGGCGGGGGGAAGAAGGGGTACAGCAAAACCTCCTTTCGGCCGCGATAGGGAGGCTCAACATACTCGAGCATAATCTCGTCCTTCTCAAAGATATGCCCATCGGTGTCGATGACTTGCGTCGCCATAATGGATACCTCCTGGTTTAAGCGCGGGTTGTTAAACGGGTAACACCCTTCTCTACCGGCCTACAGGGTCAGTCTCTGATCGATTGCGTGAACCATTCCGTGGGGATCTCTCTGCCGATGCCCTTTGTTCTTGCTTCCTGGTAAACGGCGGTGCAGACAGCGGCGAACTGCACGCCCATGACACCGAGGTTGAGAAACCATGAGGTCTGACTGTCGGTCGTCCGGCCTTTGACTTTTCCGCTGATCAGGTCCGCGAGGCTCGGCATGTTGAGAATCTCTTCGCGCGGCGGTCGCTTGGGAATAATCGCTTTCTCTTCCGGCTGGCCCGCAACGTAGCCTAAAAAGCCATGTGCCGCGTAGAACGCTCCCGGCGGAGGATTCTCAATGTGCGGCGTGCTCTCGCCCATTTTGACCGCCACATCAACGGCTTTGGCGAAACCGGGCTCGGTCTCATCCCAGGTCACATCGGTTACGTGCATTCCCGGCTGAAGCCACTCGGTCTTGAACACCGGGTCGATAGACGATGTACAGCACGATACGATATCGACGTCCCGCACGGCTGCGCGCGCCGAATCCACCGGAATGATTTCGATGTTGAATTTTGCGCTCATTTCGTTCGCGTAAAGCGCGGCGTTGCCACGATTGGGGCTGTAGACCTTGACTTTTGAGATCTGGCGCACCGCGGCAAACGCTTCGAGATAGGTCCGTGCCATACCGCCCGAGCCGATCATTCCGACCACCCGGCTGTCTTGGCGCGCGAGATATTTTACTCCGAGGCCGGCGCCGCCACCGACGCGCATGTGCTGGAGAAAACCGTCGTTGATAAAAGCCGCCGGCATTCCGTCGCGCGCATCGAACAGGACCAGCATGCCGAAGTAGGTGCCGGGCCGAATGCAATGTTTATTTTCCCGTTGATTGCCTTTCTCACCCGGCCAGCTGACGATGTCCGAGAGCATTCGCGCCACGACAAATCCATCCCGCTTCGCGCCTCCGGTCATCAGCGCCCAACGGTAATAACTTTGCGGTCTTTCGCACGGAAGATAGACGTCAATGCGCCCCATGGTCGCCGCGTTACCTTTGACGATCTCTCTCTGCGTCTCTTCTAGAGCCTCCAGAGTCACGGGCATGGTCAGAACCTTTTGTACGTCTTCATCCTTTAGCAGCAGCATGTAAACTCCTCTTTGCGGGCCGATGTTTAGATATAGTTCACAGGCGCGACTTAATTTCAAGAACTGCGTTTTGGGAAGTTCGCTGGAAGGTTCGAGGGTAGAGCCCCCAAGATGCGCGTGCGCTCAACTGCTACCGCGTCCCTGTTCATCTGCCGCAGGCATGCAGATCCACAGTATGATGTACGCCACGAGCCCGGTACCCCAGAGAAACACCAAGATCAGAAACAACGCTCGCCATAACCATGCCGGCATCGGAGTATGTTCTCCCAATCCGCCACACACGCCGGCGATTTTTTTGTCGGTTGCAGATTTTTTTAAATTCCGAACCCCCTCCCAAAAATCACTTGGCTTATCCCGATTATTCATCTCCATATCTCACCTCCACGAACACGATACTGGTTTTTCTTGTCTTCGAGAAGGAGCCCCTGACGCGGCCTGCTCATGGGCCAAGGAAAGACCGCAACATACTGTAGACCGACGATGACCCGTGAAGGGCGATGGCGCCAGCAATTTAGAGTCTCGGCTTCCTTCTCCTCAACGCGAAACGCGAGACGCGAGACCCGGAACCGAGAAGATTTCGCGATCAGCCTTGCAAGCGAAGAACGCGTTGGCTATCTTCGTCTGCGCTTACCCGACATGGCCAAGATGCAAGACATCTTCGATGCGGTTCGCGCGCTCGGACCCGAACGACTGAAGCTACTCACTGTCATCACCGCTGGCCACTTCGCCATCCATTGGTTTCAACAGCTCTTCCCGGTTGTATTGCCTTCGATGAAGAGCGGATTGGCTCTCAGCAACGCTCAAGTCGGAGCGCTGACATCGGCGCGGCAGTTGGTCCAGGGAACGCTGGATTTTCCTCTGGGGATCGTTGCCGACAGGAGGGTGAGGTACCGGGCGATCTTTCTCGCTGCCGCGCTCGCTTCCATGGGAGCGGGTTATGTTTTCATGGGAATCTCTTCCGCTTTCTTTCTGGCTTTTTGCGGCGCGGGACTTATCGGGTTGGGAACGGCATTATGGCACCCGGCCGCAGCCGCCTCTTTGTCCAATCGCTTTCCCGAACGTCGCGCGACGGCGCTTGCCGTGCACGGCATGGGCGCAACCGTCAGCGATACGCTGACTCCGCTTGGCGTCGGCGCTTTGCTTGTCGCCTTCTATTGGGAAAATGTCCTGGTCATGCAAGTCATCCCGAGCCTGTTCGCGGCATTCCTTGTCTGGCAGGGTTTAAGGGGACTGTTCACGGAAGGAGAGAGCCACCCTTCGCGCTCCGCACAGCTCCGTGAAATCCTGGAATTGACCAGACATCCGGTGTTCCTCGGAATTTCCGCGGCCAAGGGTCTGGCGATGATGGGCCGCCTCGTGGTGCTGACGTTTTTGCCGATCTACCTGCAGGAACATTTAGGCTATTCGCCTTTCGCGCTCGGCGTGTTTGTTGCCCTGCTCCATTCGATGGGCACGATCTCTCAACCGGTTCTTGGATTCTTATCCGATCGCTTCGGCCGCAAGGCCGTACTGTTCCCCTCCTTTGTCGTGCAAGGAGTGCTTTTCATTCTCCTGGGACTGGTTCCGGCCGGCTTTTCGTTGGGCCTTGTTATCGCAGCCAACGGTCTGTTCTTCTATACTTTGATGAATGTGACCTATGCGGCGGTCATGGATGTGGCGGGCTCCAGGATTCAAGCCTCCTCCTATGGCCTGGCTTCGCTCGTCACCGAAGTCGTCGTGGTCCCCACCCCCGTTGCGGCAGGGTTTTTTATCGGCAGGTATGGCATCAAGGCAGCTTTTCTTCTCGCCGGCACGATTGTATTGCTCGCAGGGTTCGTTTTGTTGCCGCTAGACCTCTATCGGGGAAATCAGAAGAGGGTGTAGTGGTTCAATTAGAAGTAAACCAGTTGTCGAAAGGACGAAAGATTTCTCGCTCCGCTCGAAATGCAACTACTGGAGGATTGTCATCTCGAACGAAGAGAGAGATCTTGGCCAAACTGAACCTTTATCAGAAGAGGGCTGGAATTTGACAGCTGGTCCGGTCGTGCCATTTCGGGCGCGGATTTGATCGAGCCGCGGCGTTATTTTCTTTTCGTCGCGCCTTCGCGGACGATGATGAGTTCTTGGCCCGGCCGGAGCCGCGGGCTCTTGAGGCCGTTTTCTTTAATGATCCCGCTGACGGTTTGACCATATCTCTTTGCGATGGTCGAGAGCCGTTCGCCTTTTTTGACTCTGTGAAGGCTCAACTTGAGCTGGGCCGAAGCCGGCCGGAGTTTATAGGCATTGGAAAAAGTCTCTCCACTCCCAAGCGGTAGCCGAAGCGTAAACCCGTCGTCGTCAGGCGGTGTGAAGTTCCGGAGCAAAGCCGGGTTTAACTCCTTGATTACTTTCACGTCAACCTTGGCCAGAGCTGCGACGGTCTGAAGCCTCAGGGGCGTGTAGATTGTGACCTCGTCATACTGCCAGGGCGCTTCGTAAGCGACCTCTTCGAAGCCGTGCTCTTCCGGCGCGTCGGCGATGATGGCGGCAGCGATAAACTTCGGAACATAGTTGCGGGTTTCGAGAGCGAGATATTTCTTTTCTTCGATCAAGTCCCAATAATCGTTTGTCCCGGAGCGCTCCAGGGCTCTTCCCACTCTGCCTTCCCCGGCATTATAGGCAGCTGCGGCCAAGAACCATTCGCCGAACAGCTGGTGCAAGTCCTTGAGATAGGCCGCCGCCGCCCGTGTAGAGAGAACGGGATCCCGGCGTTCGTCCACCCACGGGTCGATCTTCAGGCCATAGCGGAGAGCTGTGCTGCGGATGAACTGCCACGGCCCCATGGCTTTGGCTCGAGAGTACGCATACGGGGAAAAGCCGCTTTCGATCAACGCCAAATAGACGAGATTTTCAGGCAGTCCCTCTTCCCGCAGAATGGCCTCCATCAGCGGGGTATACTTGGCGGAACGCGCCAAAGCGCGCTCGAAGAAGTTCCTATGGTTGCTGCGAAAGCCTTCGATGAAATAACGAACTCGTTGGTTGCTTAGAACGGGCGAGGAAAAGCGGATCTTGCGTTGACCGGAGGGTTGCTCCATTGCGTGATCCATTTCCTTGCGCCACAATTCGAGGAGCTCATCGTCTGCTGCCAGCGCGCTCGCGTCTGGAACAGTCGTCGACTGTTCGTCCGGAGTTTTTCCTGTTTTTCTTTGATCGTCCCGTTTCTGTTTGCCTTGTTGTGGGGAGCCGGCCGAAACAGGGCCTTCCTTATCGGCTAAGTTTTTCCCTCCCGGTCCGTCTCCACGAGGATCGGGTAGAGCGTCCACGGCTGGGGGTGAGCGATGTAACGCCTCTTGGGCGACTGATCCATCACTCGTGGACGGCAGGCGTGGAACTGCGCAGCCCAAAAGTGCCGAAGCGAGCCCGCCGAGCATCATATTGCGCAGAATTGAAAGACTCATCCAAAATATCCTAAATGGACACCGATTCGAGCACCGACCGTGTTACGAGAAGCTCTGTGGTAGGGGCAAGCTTTGTGCCAGAGGAGGAAAGCCGCTTTTTTTAAAGACCTTTTCGACCGTAGGGAGGTAACTACTTGGCAGACTTACGGACAAAAACGGGCTGGAGCGGTCAAATTTGTCGAGAGGCAGGAGTACGGAGTCGGTTTAGTCCCACAGCCGTTCCGGCAAAGGCAAACCGGCGAGATCCTGAGCGTCCAGCCTTCCATCCGGCTGGACACCGAAGCGCTCGAGCACGGCGATCAACTGCCTGACGTGTTGCGCCGAGTGCCACGTTGAGCGCTCAAAGAGCTGGTGCATCGGCGGCGTGCCGTAGAAAGTTTTTACGGGTTGTCGGCAGGACTTGTCCTCAAGTTGGTTCCACCAGTTATCAAGCCGTGCGATCACGCTCTCGCCGTAGGCGGCGATTTCGGCGGCGCTCGCGCAGGCTCCGTCTGGCGGGGGTCTATTGGCGCTGTTCGCCCGGTATTCCAAGCCGTCGATCGCGGTTTCCAGAAAGGCTTCGACGATCCGAAAGATGTGATGGCCGAGAAGCCGAATGGAGCGGTCGCGGTTCACGATAACGAGCTCGGCAAGCCACTCGTTCGGAATCTGGCGGATATATCGTTGGGCGGCGCGCAAGACAGTGGTCCATTTCGAGATGAGCGCTTCGGGGGGAAGCGGCGTGTGCTCGCTTCCCTGCAGCCCGACAAACTCGGCGACATCCTCCAGGTTCTGGCAGAAGATGTACTGATCGCCTTGCGCGAGCACCGGTACGGTACGCGCGCCGAGTTTGAGCAGTTGCTCTCGTCCTATCGGGTCGTTTAGAACATCGATGGCAACAAAGTTAATGTCTCTTTTCGAAAGAAACTCTTTCGTTCTGAGACAACTGCTTCAACCCGGCTGGGTGAACAGGACGAAAGGGGCGGCAACAATATCCGTTTTCTGATCGCGTGCCATATGCCCCGAAACTATCAGCCGGCAAGCGAGCTTTCAAGGAATGAAAGGGCGTGATAAACCGTTAGCGTTTGAGCGTCATAACCAATATATGAGGAGACGAGTGCCGCTTATTCACCAGTGAAACAGTGGCCTCGAAGAGCCGTTCCGGGTCGATGGCAAGGCGTTCTTGGTTTCGGGCCTCGGGTCTCGTGTTTCGCTTTGGGTGAAGCAACTCGAGACTCCAAACTCGAAACTCGAAACTGCGAAGCGGAGGCGATAAGCATGGCTATTCAGGGTCGAGCGGCAATTCTGGTAGAAACCAATAAGCCACTAATCGTAGATGAAATCGAGTTCCCCGATCCCGCGCCTGATCAGGTTTTGGTCAAGCTCTTCTCGAGCGGGGTATGTCATTCCCAGATTCATACCATGCGAAGACCGGCTCGGCCCGGTCATCGCCTCCCGGAACTGTTGGGTCACGAATCAACGGGAATTGTCGTGGCGAAAGGACGGGATGTTACCCATGTAAAAGAAGGCGACCACGTTATCACGACCTGGGTCGATCGGAATAATTCCAACACCCCGCTGCCGCTCGTCAACCATGCGCTAAACGACCGCCCGCAGTCCACATTTCTTTGGCGTGGGAAAGAAGTTTTGGGTTCCGCCGCCACATGGGCGGAATATGCGTTGGCTTCCGATCGCGTGGTCGTGCCGATGCCGACGGACGTGCCGACGGACGTGACGGCTATCATCGGCTGCGCCGTAATGACGGGCGCCGGCGCCATCATTAACACACTTCAGGTAAGGCCGGGGCAGTCGGTGGCGGTGTTTGGCGCCGGAGGCATCGGGCTTTGCGCCATCGCGGCGGCGGCCATTGTCGATGCGCATCCTATCGTTGTCGTGGACGTGATCGAAGAGAAACTGGCTTTTGCCCGGCGGTTCGGAGCTACACACACGGTCAACGCGCGGGAAGTTGACTCGGTTCAAATGGTCCGGGAATTGACCCAGGGCGGAGTTGACTACGCCATCGATGCCGTAGGGTTGCCGCAGACGCAGGAGCAAATCCTGCGCTCGGCGAGGGCGGGGTATTCCGGCCTTAACAGAGGGGGTACCGCCTTGCTGATAGGTATCTCGCCGCCGGGCGCTCAGGCGCTGCTCGATACGACTCTATTTATCGGCAATCGGTCGTTTACCCGAACGAGCGGCGGAGACTGTCGCCCGGAGCGGGACTTTCCGCTCTTCGTTCGCTGGTACCGTGAGGGCAAGCTCAAGTTGCACGATCTCGTGACGCATCGATATACGCTCGACCAAATCAATACGGCGGTTGACGACCTGGAGCATGGCCGCATCCTCGGCCGCGGGATCCTTACCTACGCGTAGTCAAGGCCGGCGTTCAATGTGCTGGAGCTAGCTATGAGTAGGGTCTTTCGGCATACGTGCAGGATGGTAATATGATGGTAATATATAGTTGGGTGCAAGTTGAGACACAAAGAAGGAGGGTGGCAATGACTAAGATAACTTTAAGAGTATTTCTTTGTCTCATGGTTGTCGGCGTCGCTCCGGTAGGGGCGCAGGAATATCCCACAAAGGTGATCACGATGATCGTCCCCTTTGCCGCCGGCGGGCCCACAGATACAGTGGCTCGATTGCTGGGAGGGCCGATGGGCAAAACTCTCAAACAACAGATCATCGTGGAGAACGTCGGAGGAGCGGGTGGCACAATCGCGGCTGCGCGAGTGGCCAAGGCTTCGCCCGATGGCTACACCATTCTGATTCATCATATCGGCATGTCTACGGCTCCGGCGCTTTACCGCAAGCTTTCCTATGACGTAATGAAAGACTTCGAGCCCATTGGACTCATCAATGAAGTGCCGATGACGATGGTTGCGCGGAATGATTTTCCGGCCAAGGATCTCAAGGAACTGATCGCCTATGTGAAAAAGAATAAAGACAAAGTGACTTACGCGAATGCTGGGCTTGGCGCTGCGTCGCATCTGTGCGGCACGCTTTTTATGACCGTCATCGAAACTGATCTCACGACGGTTCCCTACAAAGGCACGGCGCCCGCGATGAATGATCTTTTGGGCGGACAGGTAGACTTCATGTGCGACCAAACGACCAATACCACCAGTCAGATCAAAGCGGGCAAGATCAAGGTTTACGGCGTCACGACGAAGACCCGCGTGAAGTCGCTGCCGAATGTGCCGACGATGCACGAGGCTGGACTGCCCAACTTCGAGGTATCGGTCTGGCATGCGCTGTACGCTCCTAAGGGGACAGCGAAGCCGGTGGTCGAGAAGCTTACCAAGGCGCTGCAGGTGGCGCTGAAAGATTCCAATGTGAAGCAGCGTTTCGAGGATCTCGGTACCGAGCCGGTCGCCGAGAAGCGTGCGACGCCGGAAGCGCTTCAGGCCCATTTGAAGGCCGAAATTGACCGATGGGGTCCGATCATCAAGAAGGCTGGGGTCTACGCCGACTGACAAGGAAACAGAATGGAGTACTGTGGTACTGGATTGATGGAGTTGCAAATTGCCCCAGTCCTCCAATACTCCAACACTCCAATACCCCCGCATCGAAGGCCGGGCATTGTCCCGGCCTTTTTTTTATCGGCGAGTTGGTGTACAACCCGCGCTAATCGGGTTCGGTGGCGATTTGTTACGGGGAATAGGTTGACGCCATGATTCGCAGCACTAGAGATTTTTGGACCGGGCTGATTTATGTTTTTTTTGGATTGACTGCCGTTCTCATCGCCAGGGACTACGGCATGGGGACCGCCCTGAGAATGGGGCCCGGCTACTTCCCTACGGTTCTGGGCGTCCTCCTGACACTGATCGGGGTCATCGCTCTGGTCCGCTCGTTTATCGTGCCCGGAAGTCCGATCGGTGGGCTTGCGTTGAAGGGACTCCTGCTGGTCGTCGGTTCCACGCTCGTGTTCGGCCTCATTCTCCGAGAAGCCGGCATTGTTATAGCGCTGCCTGTGTTCGTGATCATGAGCGCCTATGCCAGCATCCACTTCCGGTTAGGGCCTTCGCTCGCCTTAGCGGCAGGGCTCACGCTATTTTGCGTTTTGGTGTTTCTCAAGGGTTTAGGAGTGCCGCTTCCGATACTGGGTTCCTGGTTTGGTGGATAGAGTTTAGGTATTTTGCTTTATGGAGTTGATTTCTAATCTCGGTCTGGGGCTGAGTACCGCAATTACTCCGATCAATCTGCTCTACTGCTTCATCGGTGTTTTTCTAGGCACCTTGATCGGAGTGTTGCCTGGACTCGGGCCCACAGCCACCATCGCCATGCTTTTGCCGATAACGTTCGTCTTGCCGCCGGTCTCCGCTCTGATCATGCTCGCGGGCATTTATTACGGCTCTCAATACGGCGGTTCCACGACCTCCATTTTGGTTAATCTGCCGGGTGAAGCGGCCTCGGTGGTTACCACGCTTGACGGTTATCAGATGGCGCGCCGGGGGCGCGCCGGCGTGGCGCTGGCGACGGCCGCCATCGGCTCATTCTTTGCCGGTACGGTCGCTACTCTGCTGCTCGCCCTGTTCGCGCCGCCGCTCTCCGAGATGGCGCTCCAGTTCGGCCCTGCCGACTATTTTTCGCTCATGGTGCTCGGCCTCGTCGCCTCGGTGGTCCTGGCGCAAGGCTCCCTGCTCCACGCCATCGGCATGGTCGTCCTCGGTTTACTTTTGGGGCTAATCGGCACGGACGTGACTTCCGGCGCGCAACGCTACACCTTTGATATTCCACAGCTCGCCGATGGCATCGGCTTTGTGGTGGTCGCCATGGGTATGTTCGGCCTGGCTGAAATCATCCGCAACCTGGAATCCGGGTCCGAGCGCTCTGTGATCATTGCGAAGATCACTAACCTCATGCCGACCAAGGAGGATTGGAAGCGGATTGTGGGGCCGATTCTGCGTGGAACGTTCATAGGCTCCGCTGTAGGTATATTGCCCGGCAGCGGCTCCATCCTCGGAGCATTCGCGGCCTACTCCATTGAAAAGAAGATCTCGAAGAACTCGGCTGAGTTCGGCAAGGGAGCGATCGAGGGTGTCGCCGCTCCCGAAGCGGCCAATAATGCGGGCGCTCAGACGTCATTTATTCCGATGCTGACCCTCGGAATCCCCTCCAACCCCGTGATGGCGCTCATGATCGGCGCGATGATTATCCAGGGCATTCAGCCCGGACCTTCGGTGATGAAGGAGCAACCGGCGCTCGTCTGGGGAATCATCGTGTCCATGTGGATCGGAAATTTTTTTCTGGTCGTTCTCAATTTACCCCTGATCGGGCTTTGGGTGCGGATGATCACAGTCCCTTACCATCTGCTATACCCGGCGATCCTGGTGTTCTGCGGCATCGGAGTGTTCAGCCTCAATAACAGTGAGTTCGATATCTATCTTATGGGATTGTTCGGGCTTCTGGGGTATGTTTTTGTCAAGCTTGGCTGCGAGCCGGCGCCGATGCTGCTCGCCTACATCCTGGGTCCGCTGATGGAAGAATATCTGCGCCGCGCAATGTTGATCTCGCGCGGCAATCCTTTGGTCTTCGTCCAACGGCCGATCAGCGCGACGTTGCTTTTGCTGGCCGTGCTCGCGATGACTGCTGTTTTACTGCCGTCCTTCAGCAAGACACGTGAAGTGGCTTTCAAGGAATGATGGCGCTTGACTAAAGGGCGGGACGGTAAAATCTCACGGCGTTGCCGCCTAAAACGGCTTTCTTGTCTTCGGCTGCGAGATCGTAGCGTTCCAGCAGCTCGTCAATTTCATGCCGGCACTTCCCGGCATCGAAGATTTCGTGCGGAAAATCACTGCCGAAGAGAAACGGCTCGCGACCGGCTTTCTTGACCGCAGTGGCGAGTCCGTCATCGTCGCAATCGAATCCGACAAAGATTCTGCCTTCGCGCAGTTGCCTCTTGAAATAATCACTGGCCCTCTCGCCGCGCTTCGGCCCGCCGATGAGATTCCCGTCGAGATCCAACTGCATATGGCCCTCGTGATAAGAACGGTCGAGCCGGTCCATCATGAAGGCTACCCAGGTCGCGCCGCCTTCGAGAAAACCGACGCGGAGATTAGGAAAACGTTCAAACACGCCGTGGGCGAGCATTGCCGCGGCCTGGATCATCAGGCTGAAAGGATGGCCCAGGGCGTGCGCCGGATAATAGGTGCTGAACGAATCGAGTCCCATACGATGAAGACAGCCGACGTGCACCGCCAGCGCGCAATCCAACTTTTCCGCCTCTTCGTAAATCGGCCAGTAGATCTTGTTTCCGAGATGGCCTTGAATGGCTTCGCCGTTCGACGGCAGCAGGCCGCCCACCATACCGAGCTCGTTGACCGCCCGGCGCAGTTCAGCAACCGCTGCTTCGCTATTTTGAAACGGAATCAACGCAACGCCTTTGAGTCTCGGCCGATTATTTAGAAACCGTTCGTAGAGCCAATTGTTGTAGGCTCTGCAGGCGACGACGGCCCACTCCTCGGCCATGATGCGGCCGACCGCCAATCCGGCCGTAGGGTAGAGCACGGTCCGGCTGATCCCTGTCTTATCGAGAAATCTCATCCAGTCATCGGGCGTCGGATTGCCTGTGTTGCGGCGGTTCTGCTTCAGATAGCGAAAGTGCAGATGGTCGAGCTCCGGAAAGAGCCGCGCCATCTGGTTGCCTCTCGGCATGTATTGGGCGATCTCGTCCCCACATGCATGGTCGTTGACGTGTCCGTCAGCGTCGATAATCTGCATCTCACCGTCTTTCCCTACAGACCGTAGTACAGCGGGCTAAAGGGCGTCAAGAGAGATGTTTTGGGAGAGGATCACGAACCATATCACCTCGCCGGTCGCACCGGCATGCTTGACTCCTGAGTCCGGTTCACCTAAGAAGAATCTCGGAACCGATAAAAGAGGAGGTCCTTTTTAATGAAACGACGCGGCCGTTGCTTAGTCATCGTGTTTATAGCGCTCATGCCATGGGCACCCGCCCTCAACGCTCAGAGTGATTTTTATAAGGGCAAGACCATTACCGTTATCGCCGGGACCACGCCGGGGGCGCTTTATGATCAGTGGTCGCGGATTCTTGCCGCCCATATGGGGAAACATATTCCCGGCAACCCGACTTTCGTCGTTCAGAACATGCCGGGCGCGGGTCACAAAATCGCCGCGAACTATCTCTACAACAAGACCAAGCCGGACGGCCTGAGTCTCATCGGTTCTATTGTCCCATCGCTCTATTTCGATCAATTGATTGGTCGGAAGGAGGTGCAGTACGACTGGGGGAAATTTGTTTGGATCGGCTCACCGGTGCAGGGAGAGTCCCAAATGTATATGCGAGCCGATACGCCGTACAAGACCATGGACGATGTGCGCAAAGCGTCAGAGCCGCCGCGGTGCGGAGGTCAGGGGACATCCGATTCAGCCTATTATCTTCCGAAGCTTTTCGAGGAAACCCTGGGCACCAAGTTCAATCTCGTTACCGGATATCCGGGCGGGCCGGAGATCGATCTGGCCGTTGAGCGGGGCGAGATCCACTGCAGGGCCTTTACCATCGAGGCATTTATGTCGCGCGAGCCTTACCATACCTGGCGCAAGAAAGGCTTTGTGAGAAACATTATTCAGACCGGACGAAAGCGAGATGCGAAGCTGCCTGAGACGCCGACCATCTGGGAGCTCATGGATCAATACAAGACTCCCGAGGCCGGCCGGCGCCTGGCGAATGTGGTTCTTGCGGCGGGGGCTTTGGGCCGCCCCATGCTCGGGACTCCGGGTATTCCTGCCGAACGGGTGAAAATCCTGCGCGAGGCATTCAACAAAACGCTTAAGGACCCTGAATTCCTGGCCGACCTGGAGAAGAGGAAATTTGAGCTCGATCCGACAACCGGGGAGCAGCTCGAGAAGATTGTCAAGGAAGCTGTCGGACAACCGCCCGAAACTGTCGCGCGACTGAAGAAATTGTTGGGCGATTAAGAAAAAAGTCGCGGTCCGGATATTCCGCCAATGGCGACAAAGCTCACCACCCGCTTCCGCGATTTGCTCCGCCGCTCCGAGCTGCTTGTCATGCCCGGCGGCTTCAGTCCGCTTCACGCGCGGATGTCCGAGGCGCTGGGCTATGAAGCGTTCTTCATGTCGGGCTCGCAGGTGGCGGCTTACCTTTACGGGTATCCCGACGTTGGGCTACTGGGCTTGGGAGAAATGGTCGAGGCGGCGGGCAGGCTTTCGGCGTCTTGTAACATTCCCATTTTTGCGGACGCGGATACCGGTTATGGCAACGCAGTCAATGCACACCACACGGTGAAAGAATTCATTCGCGCCGGCGCCGCAGGGGTGCACATCGAAGACCAGGAATCGCCGAAGAAATCCGGGACGCTGGCGGGGCGGCGGTTGATTTCCCTGGATGAAGCCGTGGGCAAATACCAGGCTGCAGTGGCGGCCAAAAAGGAGTTGGACGAAGATTTTGTTGTCTGCGCGCGTTGCGACTCGATCGGCTCTGAAGGCGGCAGCTTCGAAGACGCCGTGCAGCGCAGCATCGCTTATGTGAAGGAGGCCGGCGTCGATACCGTCTGGGTGAATACCTTACAATCCCGCGAGGAGATTCGCGAAGCCTGCCGGCGAATTCCAGCGCCGGTTATTGCGCCTTATTACGGCCCGCCGCCCTCCCCGAGCTTTGCAGAGTTTCAGGAACTCGGCGCCGCGGCCGTGCTCTTTCCCAGTCTCACCACAGCCAACGGTCTGCAAGCAACGTGGGATTTGATGCACGAGTTCAAGCAACGCGGACCCGCCGTGCTCGCGGAATGGAATGAGCGCGCCGCAGCCAGCCGATGGGGTGTCGTCCCGCGGACGAGCGAGCCGCTGCTTGAGAACGAAAAGATTCGTAGGCTCGAAGAAAAATTCATCCCCAGCTCCCTCCAGCGCGACTACGCCGCTACGTTCGGGCACAAGAGGCATTAAGTAGGTTCTGGTTTCATGTTTCAAGTTTTTGGTTCAACGAGAACGCCAAACATTATCGGACTTTGATATTCCACCCATAAATGCGGTCGCTCGGGAGCGGCTTATAGTCGACGTTCTTGGCCAAGCCGAACAACAGATGGTGACGCCACAAGAAGTGCGCCGGCGCATCTTCCGTGATCAGAGTCATCGCCTGGCCGAGTAATTTCTTGCGCTTCTCGGGATTGAAAGCTTGCCGCTCCGCCGATAAAAGCTCGTCCACTTTCGGATTGGAATAACCGATACGGGGTGAGCCGCCGGTCTCGAAATATTGCGACAGCGCGGCGCTCGGATCGACCACCCCACCCCGTCCCATATAATAAAACGGAACTTTGCCAACCTGAACATTGGCCCACAGCGTGGCCCACTCTGGCGTCAGGAGTTTCGTCCTTATGCCCACCGCGCTGAGCATCGGGACCATGGCCTCCGTAATCTGCTTATCCAATGTATACCGCCCCACCGGCGTTCCGAGTTCGACGTCGACGCCGTTCGGAAAGCCCGCTTGCTTGACCAACTCGCGG
>DASTOD010000708.1:0-6863 GCA_035762645.1 Binatia bacterium
TTGCTATGCCGATCTTACTGCTGGCAGGTCCCGGCAGAAACTGACACAGGGCAACGAGGTCGGCATAGCTCTGCTCATCGACCCATTTTCGCTGCATGACATACTCTTCGTGGAAATATCCCAGGTGAGCGATAGGACCGCCGAAGCTGGTCAGTCCCAATCGCGTCGATGCCCAAAGAACTTCAAGAAGCGAGGCCTGACTTTGAGGCCGCGCTACTTCGCCGGAGGCAGTTTCAGCGCGTTCATTCATAGTGCTCAGCCACTTAAAATGTCATTTAGATCCCTCCCATTTCTGATTGGTGACGGGTGGGGCGGTGGGCCGAACAATCTGGATAAATTTGTGGCCGGAATCAATATGGCAGCCGTTGCAGGCGCTCAGAGTCTCGTCATAAGATTTTTGAAATTCAGGCTGGGTTTTTTGCTTTATCGATTTCTCCAGTTGGGCAATTTGCGTTTGGAGGACAGCATCCATCACGTTGGAGATTTTCACGCCATTTTTCTCGACGTTTAATTTCTTAACGGCTTCCATTGTTTCCTCGAGCTCGTGAAGCTCGTAGGCGGCAAGATCCCAATTACCGGCTTTGGCGGCAAACCAGAGTTTTGCGGCGTGTAATTGGATCGTTGTCATGTACGCTCCCAATCCCGGCGCCAGCTCTTTTGCGGTTGCAAGCTCCGCTTCGACGCGGTTGAGGGATTCTTTAAGAGCGGCAGTTGCGGCGCCGTCAGGCGCGTTAAGGCTGCCGACGCGACCTTCGAGGCTAAGGATTCGAAGAATCAATACGACAATCAAAATTCCGCAGATGATCAAACCGCCCCAAAGATAACCTGTCGACCTCATACAGTTCTCCTCGCCAATTTGATAGCCAATCTCAGCCTTCGAACAGCTCACCAAAGAGTTCGCTGACCTTGTCTCGCGCCGCCGCCAGAGCCTTCCGGCCCAAAGGAGTAGCACGATACACTCGCCGCGAGATCTTGCCTGAGCGTTCACTGGTCGATCGGAGATATCCTTTCCGCTCAAGCCCGTGAAGCAACGGATAGAGGGTGCCGGGACTGAGCTTGTAGCCGTGCCGGGCGAGTTCCTCTATAAACCATAGGCCGAACACCGGCCCCCTGGAGGCGTGATGGAGAATATGGAGGCGGATCAAGCCGCCATAAAAGTCCTGGTCTCTTTTTTCGCTCTCGATTTTTTCCATCCTGCGTCTTCGTTATCGAATATCGATATATAAGGGTCTGGACTCACGTGTCAAGGGTATGGGTCCGGCGTGTCAAAAAATCCGCGCTTGAATCAGGAGAGACTTATTTAAGGAGCTGAAACATGACCGTCTCGACCACGATGAACCTTAGCCCGGCTTCCTTTTGAAGTATGCGTATAGATCGTCAAAGATTGCCGATGCTCGATCCAACCGAACATTATCGTCCTTGTTTGCCATGGCTATAGCCGCGATCAAAAGCTCGATGCCGGGTGTTTCTCGTCGGTTGAATTTGGAGTCCTTCAGGTCTATGTCATGGACGATTTCCGCAATCGCATGAAGCGCTCGATCGGCGAGCCCCAACCGGTCCGTAATAACTTCGAAGGTGCAAGATTCCCCTTCATGCGTGAATTCCGCTTCGAACATGTCGAAACGAAATTCGCCCGCCTCCGGCTTGTACCCTCTCGCGGGAACAAACTTAAAGCGGGCCTCTGGGTCGACGAAGCGGCGGATAAGCCAACCGCTCGCCATACGATCGACATGAATCCCTTTCCTTGTAACCCAAGTGCAGCCGCGTAGATCCTCCCGCCGAATCTTCCGCGGAGAGGTATTGCCAGTGCCTGAGCGCGCGGGGCGAAGCCTTGATTCAATTTCTGATATTAATCCTTGCGCGGCTTCCTGTCCGGGAGCACCGAAGAAGTCTATGGCCGCTATTTCTTCGAGGCGTCGTTTCAAGCGGTCTAGCTCGGTTTCAGTTTGCGCGCGACCCTCTTCGGCGGTCAAATTATGCGTCAACGATTTGACTATCCGTCGCGCGTCTGCGGCAATCTGGCGGTAGTCCGAAGTTCTGGCCGTCTGAAACAGCTCCTCAACCTGCTGATCCGTGAGCCCCTCGACGAATCGTGCTTCACACAGTGTAGCTTCACCCCCTCCGGCAACGATCTCCCGCAACATCCATTGAAAGTCCTCCTGAGCTTGATCGCTTTTGGGCAGCACGTAAACCGAGTTCTTCACCGCCACAGCCCCAACGTGCTGAAGGCGGCGCCAGATTTTAACTCGAAAATAATCGGGCTTGGGCGGGATCTGGTGAATGAGTAGCAGCCAACGCGGTTCGAGTTGCTTTTCAGGCATAAGGGGGCTTGAAGCCTTGACTATAAGATACAGCTGTTATACTCCAAGGTTCAGTTGTTTCTTAGCATAAAGGGGGTTTGTTATGAAGTGGGTAACTCGTGCTCGACCCAAAGTGGATCGCGTCGCCTGTCCCTGGTTGATCAAACGCCTCGTCGATCCTGATGCTGAGTTTTTGTATGTTCCAGCCGATAAAGTCCTGGAAGTAGCCAAACAACAGGGCGCTACTCCGTTTGATGTGCCCAACGTCGAGTTGGGTCATCACGGCTCGCAGTGCAGCTTTGACGCAGTCATAAAAAAATACAACCTCAAAAAGCCGGCACTTGAAATGCTCGCGCTGATTGTTCGCGGCGCGGACACGGACGCCAAGGATTTGACGGCGGAAAGTCGTGGTCTGGACGCCATCGCCGAGGGTTTCCGGCTCGTATATCAAAACGATCATGAGTTATTGGAACGCGAGATGCCCGTCTACGATGCGCTTTATGCCTATTGTCAAGAGACGTTACGACAGCAGCAGGCAAAGAGCGATCTCAAAAATCGGCGGTGAGGTGGCTGAAAAGAGAAAGCTCTCCCGCAGCCGTGCTTTGGTCAACTAGCACAACAGCGCGCGGCTTTATCAAGCGGTAGCTCAGGGATAGTCGGATGACTCTCTGGCAACTGGTCCGGTACTTTCTCTACCTCGGAACTTTCGGTTTCGGGGGACCGGTCGCGCTCGTCGGCTTCATGCATCGTGATCTCGTGGAACAGCGAAAGTGGATCAGCGAGGAAGAATACAACCTTGGTTTGGCGCTTTCCCAAATCATGCCCGGCCCGCTGGCTGCGCAGCTCGCGATCGCGCTCGGCTATTTCCAGCACGGCGTCCTGGGGGCTAGCTTGGTCGGGCTGGGATTTATCCTGCCGTCATTCCTGATGGTCGTGGCGATCTCGCTCGCTTATCTGGCCTACGGCGGGCTCTGGTGGATGCAGGCGCTCTTCTACGGTATCGGCGCGGCGGTCATCGCGGTGATCGCGATCGCTGCTTACAAACTCGCGCGCTCGACCAACAGGCGTGACCCGCTTCTCTGGGGCATCTTTGCGGTGCTGGTGGCTGTCACCGTCTGGGCCGAGGCCGAGCTAGCGGAGTTTTTTATTCTCGCAGGGTTAGTCGTCCTGCTCGTGCGTGTGTGGTTGGGATGGAAGCGAGCGCTTACCGCTGGGGTGACGGCTACGCTTTTGGCGATAACGATCTGGCTTATAGAGAATTGGTTCATTCACCTCGAAGCCGGCGACGCAGACGTGCTGCTCCAGATCCTGCTATTTTTCACCAAGGCCGGCGCTTTCGTCTTCGGGAGCGGACTGGCAATTGTGCCGTTTCTGCATCAAGGCGCGGTTCAGCAGTTCGGGTGGCTTAACGAGCAGCAGTTCATCGATGCCGTGGCAGTGGCCATGATCACGCCGGGGCCCGTGGTTATCACTGTGGCCTTCATAGGCTACATCGTCGCGTCGCTTGCCGGCGCCCTACTGGCCGCAGTGGGGATCTTTCTGCCGGTCTATCTTTTTACGATCATCCCGGCGCCCTGGTTCAAAAAGAACCGCAACAATCCGCAGCTCAAGGCGTTTGTCGAGGGCGCGACGTCGGCGGCCACAGGCGCGATCACGGGAGCGGTGATCGTACTGGCGCAGCGCGCTATCTATGATTTACCGACTCTCGCCGTGGCGCTCGTGAGTTTGGCTGTTCTGTGGCGGTTCAAGGTGTCCGAGCCGATCCTCGTTCTCGCCGCCGGCGCGCTAGGTTTGCTTGCATGGCCGCTTGTGCAGGGAGGCTGAAGATTGCTTGCCGGCTCGACCGTTTGACTTTTTAGTTGATTAGCGCTGCGAATGGGCCGTATAACTTTGTCCCCTGACGGAAGGCTGCTCTTTGCCACGTGCGGCGTTCGCTCATTCGCCTACGGTTTTTTGTCTGTTGTGCTCGGGCTTTATTTAGACAGCATCGGTTTAGATGCAACCGCCATCGGGTGGATCTTCACCGCCGCGCTCGCCGGCGGCGCGCTCGTGACCATGGTCCTCACCGCCTTGGCCGACAGCTTCGGGCGAAGAACGCTACTGATGATAGGGGCCATGTTAATGGCGCTCGCGGGCGTTGCGTTCGCCGTCACCGACGATCCGACCCTTCTCGGAATAGCGGCAATCTTTGGAACGATCAGTCCCTCAGGAAAAGAGGTTGGACCTTTCCTGTCGATCGAACAGGCAATCATTCCTCAAACAACTCACGAGCAGAGCCGCACTTCAGTTTTTTCGCTTTACAATCTCGTTGGATCGCTTAGCGGCGCGCTTGGCGCCCTGGCCGTCGGATTGCCAACGCTCCTTTCCCTGCCGCCGATTGCAGGCTATCGGCTCCTGATCTGGGGTTATGTATCTGCCGCGGTCGTGATGTTAGTCCTATTCGCTCTTCTATCGCCAGCGGTCGAGGCAAAGAGCGCTTCTGTCCCGACTCACCGCAAGATCGGCGTTCAAAAATCACGCGGCATTGTCGCGAAACTCTCGGCCTTGTTCGCTTTGGACGCGTTCGCCGGCGGCTTCATCGTTCAGGGATTAGTCGCCTACTGGTTTTATCTACGTTATGAGACCGCTGCCGATGTTTTGGCTGCGATCTTCTTCGGCGCCAATTTTTTGGCCGCTCTTTCTTTTCTCGCGGCCCCGGCCATGGCGCGCCTGATGGGGCTTTTGAACACGATGGTGTTTACCCATCTATTGTCGAACCTATTATTGCTCTTAATACCTCTAATGCCGAACCTGGAACTTTCGGTTCTGGTACTGCTCGCTCGTCACCTTCTGTCCCAGCTCGACGTCCCTACAAGGCAGTCTTATACCATGGCCATCATCGATCCCGCTGAACGAGCGGCTTCAGCGGGCATTCTGTCGGTGGCACGGAACGCTGGAGCGGCGCTGGCTCCTTTGTTTGCGGGAACCGTTCTAGCGGCGCCGCGATTAGGCTTGCCGTTTTTACTGGCCGGCAGTTTAAAGATCATCTACGATCTTTGGATTTTCATTCTCTTCCGGCACCTACGACCACCAGAGGAGAGCCAGTCCGCCGCCGGGCGGCCGGCTACGGAGTCTCACCGGCCTAGTGGTTCTCAGGCAAGTTGAAAGCCAGCCGAAACGGCCGCGAGGCCGTAGAACGGTCGGACAAAACCTGGTCGAGCGGATCGTGTTAGACTCTGCTCTTCGGTTGACACGGCCGACTCCGAAGTGAAATAAATAACAGGAGGTCGAAACGACGGGCCTCTGTCGAAGATGGGAGCGTATGCTTAAAGTCATACCTGTTGAGGAAGCAGTCGGATTGCCCCTGGCGCACGATATCACCGAAATCGTTCCGGGCAAGCACAAAGGGCCGGCGTTTCGGCGGGGCCATGTGATCCGGCCCGAAGACGTGTCTAAGCTTTTGGACGTCGGTAAGGCGCATATTTATGTGATGGAGCTTGAGAAAGACGAGTTGCATGAAGAGGAGGCGGCACGCAGATTGGCCGAGGCCGCCGCCGGCAGCAATCTCAGGTTAACGGAGCCGGTCGAGGGCCGAGTCAATCTCGTAGCGACGATACCGGGGTTGCTCAAGATCGACGCCGATTTGCTCTACCGCTTCAACTCGTTAGGCGATTTAATGATGGCTACCCTGCCGTCGAACCGCTACGTGAGCCAAGGCGAGGTGGTGGCGGGAACCCGAACCATCCCGGTAGTTGTGCAGGAAGCGTTGATCCAAAAAGCCGAGGCGCTGTGCAAGGACCATCCAGTAGTGAAGGTCTTGCCAGTGCCGCCGCGCAAGATTCATCTCATCGTTACGGGCAGCGAGGTTTATACCGGTAGGATCAAGGACGGTTTCGAACCGGTGGTGCGTAAAAAAGTGAATGAAATGGGTTCGGATCTAGCGGATAAGAAACTGGCGACCGATGATCCGGATCAGATCGCGCAGCTCATTAAGGAGGCGCAGCAGAGAAGCGCTGAGCTGATTTTAGTCAGCGGCGGCATGTCCGTCGATCCGGACGACAAAACTCCGGAGGGAATTCGTCGGAGCGGGGCGAGAGTCGAATCCCACGGGTTTCCGATTTTGCCCGGCTCCATGTTCGTGATGGCTTATTTGAACGAAACTCCGATCTTGGGACTCTCCGGTTGCGTGCTCCATGACCCATTCACCGCATTTGACATCCTGTTGCCGAGGTTGTTGGCCGGAGAAAAGATCTCCCGGGCGGACATCATGGCCATGGGACATGGTGGCTTGCAGCGAAAACATGATCATTAATAAAGGTAGACGATGGAAGATGGAGGATCGCCCTCGATCTTCAGTCCTCGATCCTCGGTTTTGGAAGGGAAAGAGCTATGGACGTTTTGCAAACTCTCAAAGAGCGCTGTGATCCAAAATACGCGGCGTTAATCGTCGTCGACGTGCAGAACGATTTTGTCAGCCCTGACGGGAGCGCCGGCAGACGGGGCGAGGATGTCAGCGCCTCTTTGGCCATGGTGCCCCGTTTGATGCGCCTCATTGACGAAGGTCGCCGGGTCGGGCTCACGAGC
>DASTOD010000709.1:0-4449 GCA_035762645.1 Binatia bacterium
GGACCGCGTTGCTGCTATCTCAGGCAGAGAAACCGCCGCAGGTCGTCCTGCTTACGAGCCCGGAGCCTGGGGAGGGTAAGACGGTCACCACGTTGAACCTTGGTATAGCTCTAGCCCAAAACGGCGATTCGGTATTGCTCATCGATGGCGACATGCGGCAGGGCCGTTGTCATACTCGACTCGGATTGCGGAACAACAAAGGGCTTTCGAATGTTTTGACGGGCAGCTTATCGCTTGAGCAGAGCATACAGCGAACCTCCCTCAACGGCCTTTCTCTCCTCTCTCGCGGAAATCTACCGCCCAACCCGACGGAGCTTTTGGGCTCGTCCAAGATGAGGGAAATACTGCAGGAACTACGCCAACGATTCAAGTTTATTTTAATCGATTCGCCCCCTGTCCTGGCGGTCAGCGATGCGGCGGTTCTGTCAACAATAAGTGACGGGATTGTCCTCGTGTTTGACGGCCAGAAGACATCGACGCCTTCTGCTCAAAAAACGCTAGAGCGTCTGAGTATGCTGCGCGCACCTCTACTGGGAGTCGTTCTAAACGGAGTCAATCTCGATAATCCGCATTATTCATACTATCGAACCTACTCGTCCTACTATGTCTATGAGCCGAACGGAGACCAAGCGTCAACAAATGGGAAGAACCGCGATGCTGCAGTTCAAAAGTTCGACACTCTAAGCAAAATAGCGCAATTCTGGAGTGCAAAAGGACCCTTACAAGCCAAAGATAGGCCGAAGACTACGGCTGATAGCAAGAGCCTCAAAGACCATAGCACAAACAATTGCGAAAACACCTCTGGTGTGGGCAGCGAAGGAGTGATCGATGAAGCGGATATATTAGAGCCGGTTTCCACCAGCCCAACCATTGAAAAAGCACCTTCCTCAGCTGAAAACCCAACAGCGCCGTTATCGGAAGAATCTTGTAATCGGCTGATCGAGGCTCTCACCATCGCCATAGGACCTGCTGCTCCGCTGGTCGTTCGCGAGCAGATCGCCGCTCTTGGTGAGTCTTGGGCCGCCTTCCCAAAAAGACGACTGGAGGAACTTGTGGGATTAATCAGTCAAGAAATTTTAAATGAGGAGACGAGAAACCGTTTTCGACAGAAGATGTCTAAGGAGATTCGTAGCATGAAAGAATCTCCGAATAACATAAGAGCATAGATTGGCAGCTGTGTCCTCTCTCAGAAATTCAAAAAATGGGCCAGGTCTCATTGAGCCTCTAACGCACATCGCAATTTAGCCCTATTCCCGGGTCAAACTAGCCCAATGTTCCTCACGGCCGTGCTCAGATTCTGACGAGGTGGGCCATCGCCCGCTTCTGACCTCTAATTTCTGGGCCTTGTCAGCCGACCTCTGACTTCTGATCTCCGATTTTCACCCTCTCTTGTGGTGACTTCCGACTTCTGACCTCTGATTTCTGACCTCCGCTCACATGTCCCACAATTTCCGGCGCATTCTTGTCATAAGAGCAACAAGGTTATTTGATCTTGCGGCCGTGAGCCTAACGTTTGTTGCTGCGTTGGCTATAAGCTCGGGCACTTTTAACTGGCCCAGTTTGGCACAGCTATTAGTCGTACGGATCAAGGTTGTGAACATACTGGTTTTTGGCGGTTACCTCGCGCTTTGCTCAGCGATTTTCTCGAGCTGCGGTCTTTATCTATCCCATCGTCTCTCCCACTGGACCCGGCAGGTACGTGAGATCTTCGTAGTGACAACTCTCGTAACGGGGGTACTTCTACTATTGCCGTTGCGAATGGGCTTCGCAACAAAGGAATTTTTTGTTGCTTTTTGGTTCCTGACTTTCTCCGTTCTCGTCCTGGCGCGGGTAGCCGGCTATCCTCTATTGTATTACGCGCGATCGCGTGGAAGAAACCTTCGCAACCTCGTCATCGTGGGAGAAGGGGTCGAGGCTATTGAGCTGGCTGATCGTATCGAAAAGGAGACTACGCTCGGGTACCGTGTACTGCGGATAATCGATGCCAAGGAGATTTAACGAAATGGACGACTCGCCAGTAGTGGACCAACTCAACTCCGTCATTGCTGATCAGCCGGTCGATGAAGTGCTGGTGGCCCTCCCGATCGATAAATACGGCCTCCTGGTCGAAACCATAGTGCGCCGTTGTGAGGAGCAAGGAATAATCGTGCGGTTGCGGAGCGAGATGTCCAACCTCCGTATTGCTCGTTCATATGTGGATGATCTGGAGGGCGTACCTATCGTAACCATCCAGTCGGGCCCGCAAGATAGTTGGCAGCTCGCTACAAAAAGACTCATTGATATTTTCGGCAGCGTGATACTTCTGGTCGCATTAGCACCACTGTTTGCCATAGTCGCGTTCCTGATCCGGTTAGATTCGCCGGGGCCTGTATTCTTTGCGCAAGAGCGGGTTGGGTTGAATAAGAGACGCTTTAGAATAATAAAATTTCGCACAATGCTGGATGGCTCGGATCAGAAGCAGCAGATGCTTGAGCATCTCAATGAAGCACAAGGTCCCGTCTTCAAAATTAAAAACGATCCGCGAATCACCCGTTTGGGCAAATTCCTACGCCGGTTCAGCATTGATGAACTTCCACAGCTCATCAATGTACTCAAGGGTGATATGAGCCTGGTTGGACCCAGACCCTTGCCGGTCCGGGATGTCGAACGCATCGACCTCCATTGGCACAAACGGCGCTTCAGCATTAAGCCAGGCATCACGTGCCTGTGGCAAGTGAATGGCCGAAGTGACGTTCGCTTTAATGAGTGGGTCCGGATGGATCTGGACTACATTGATAAGTGGTCCCTCGGATTGGACTTAAAAATCCTCATGAAAACGATCCCCGCGGTGCTCAGAGGTCCCGGAGCCTACTGATAGCATTACGACATTCAGAGTCGAAATCTCATTCCAAGCACCGTCATTTCAACTACCGTATCTCCCTAATCGCCCTTAAAATTCGGAAAGCCTGTAAGGAGGAGAGCAATATGAGAGTCCTAATGATTGCTCCGGAGCCCTTTTTTACTCCACGTGGCACGCCGTTCAGCATCCGAGGTCGTATCCAAGCCCTCGTGGCGCTTGGCCACTCAGTTGATCTGGTCACCTACCATGCTGGAGACGATATCTCTTTGCCCGGCCTGCGAATTTACCGGACACCTTCGCTTCCGCGAGTGCGTAGCGTTCCGATTGGTCCATCAGTAACAAAGCTGTTCTTGGATATCCTTGTGTTTGGTCTGGCCTTGATCAGGCTGATCAGGGAAAAATACGACGTGATTCACACTCACGAAGAGGCCGGCCTAATGGGAGCCATTCTCGCCCCATGGGGAAGGGCTCAACATCTTTACGACATGCACTCTAGCCTCCCGCAGCAGCTTAAAAATTTTCAAACTTGCAACTACCGGCCAATTGTCAAGTGCTTTGAAATAATGGAAAGATTCGTAGTCCGGCGGGCGGATGCAGTCATTGCAATCTGTCCAGAACTTTTAGACCACGTTGCCGCCATTGATCGCAATCGCCCGTGTTTTCTCATCGAGAATACCCTATAGCGGTAAATATAATGAAGGTTAATCCCAATCCTTTGGCTGAGCGGTATGCCATCAACGGTCATCGCGTCATTCTATATGCCGGTACTTTTGAACCGTACCAGGGCTTGGATCTACTCGTGGATGCGTCAGCCGAGGTTGTTAAGGCGCGCCGGGACGTTCGATTCCTGTGCGCAGGTGGCAACGAAAAGCAGGTTAATAGTATCAAAGTTCGCGCAAACCAACGCCGGGTGGCGGACTACTTCATCTTTCCAGGTTTGTTACCGCCCGAAGAGGTGGAGTTCCTCCTCAAAATCGCTTTCATTTTAATCTCTCCGCGGGCGGCAGGAACAAACACGCCATTGAAAATTTACTCTTATCTTCGATCTGGAGTGCCAATCCTCGCTACAAAGATCGTCTCGCACACCCAAGTCCTGACCGATGATGTTGCACTACTTGTGGAACCATGTGCCGATGCTTTAAGCGCCGGAATTTTGAAACTACTTGATGATGCTGACTTGCGTGAACGGCTGGCACAGAATGCCCGGCGCTTAGCCGAAGAGTCCTACAGTCCAGAGGCCTATCGTCGAAAGGTAGCCGAGGTGTTCACGTTTCTCGCAGCTAGGTCGCAAGGACGAGTTTGAATACGTATCCGGGGGGCTAAAGGACTAAAATGTGTGGCATTAGCGGCATTATTTATGGCGATCGGAACCGGCCGGTCTCAATCGACGACGTCAAGCGTATGTGTCGCACCCTGACCCACCGTGGGCCGGATGACGAAGGTTTTTTTATACGCGACAACGTTGGTCTCGGAATGAGGCGGCTCAAAGTCATTGATCTTGTAACCGGTCACCAGCCCATTTCCAACGAGGATGGTTCAATCTGGATCGTTTTTAATGGTGAAATCTACAACTATCCTGAGCTACGACGAGAACTCGAGCATAAAGGCCA
>DASTOD010000710.1:0-7690 GCA_035762645.1 Binatia bacterium
GACAAACGATATGACGATCAGAGCGGCGACAAATATAAAACCGCCCACAAAAGCCAGGCTGAGGCCAAAACGATGAAGCAAAATCACCGCCAGCGCCGCCGTCAGGAGCTCGACGACGAAATAGCGCGGTGAGATCCGCTCGCCGCAGGAACGGCACCGGCCTCTCAAGAACAAATAGCTGAGGAGCGGGATGTTGTCGTAGAAACGAATGGCTGTGCGGCATTGGGGACAGCGCGAAGGAGGACTAACGATCGATTCCCGTTTGGGCAGCCGGAGAATACAAACATTGAGAAAGCTGCCGACGATGGCGCCGAATATGAAAACGATCACTGAGGTCGAAAATCCGAATTCAGAAGCAACAATCATAGCTCGTTACAGACCTCCTCCCACAAGTCGAACACATTGCGCCGCTTCCCAATTCATCCTAATACGCCATCGGGTGCAGACTTAGGTTGGCCAACACCCAAGACCGCCACAGATGAACTCCGATCCTCGGCCGATTCGAGGATCTCGCGATACCAGTTCAGATAGGCATCCACTTGAGATTCGAGGTTGAAACGCCGGCGCGCGTCGCTCACGGCGTTGCGCGACAATTGCTGGTGAAGGCGCGTGTCATTCAACAGTTGTTCGACGCGCGCTGACATTTCTTCCGCATTGCCGGGTGAAGTCAGGAAACCCGTGGCTTCATCCAGTTCATAATGGTTCATAGAGTCACTTTCGGCTCTCAATCCCTTCACCTGTTCGGGAATGCCTCCTACGGCCGTCGCGACGACGGGTGCGCCGCAGGCCAAGGCTTCGAGGATCGTGGTTGGAAAGGTGTCCGCCTTTGCCGCATGTAGATAGACATCCGCAGCCTGATAGTAGCGCGCGACCGTTTCCGGATTTTTCTGGTAAGGAACAAACCGAATCTCGGCCTGACCCACATGCTCTAGCGGACCATCTTCGCCCAGCGCGACAAAAAGCAGCGGCTGTCCGCCCAGGCGTGACACAACCCGATCGACGGCCTCGCGCATGGTCCGGAAATCTTTCGATGTGTTCGCTCGGATACCGTTGGCCGTGAAAAGAATGACTTTGGCGTCCTGAGGAATCCCCCAGGATGCACGAATTTGTTTCGACTCAGCCGGATGGAAGAGGTTCAAATCCACCCCGTTGGGAACGACCTTTCTTCCCATCATTCCCAAACAGAGAATGGACTGTTCCACTTTCTCCATGAGCCATTTCGAGGGGGTTGCTACATAGAAACGGCTGCGGGCATAGATCTGGCGTTTGCGCTCCCAGTTGTGCGCTGTCGCATCGCGCCGGATATCGGGATAGATGGAGAGGTCCGGGCATTCGCCGCAACCAATTCTCCATCGCTCGCAATTGAATGAGTGGGCACAATGACCGCTTAGTAGCCAGGCATCGTGGAGAGTCAATACCGTGCGAACCTGACGACTTAACCAGGGTAAGGCCGTGAGATCGAAATAGCCACCATGCAGATTATGGCAATGAAGAATGTCAGGAAAAAAGCCTGCCGCGTTCAAGAGATCCCATGTTCCTGGAAAATGAAAGTCTTCTATTCCACGGAGCGTGTCGAGAATCGCCGCGGGGCTTGCTAGTTTCCTGGCAAAACGACTGGGCCGGCCATTTTCATCCAGCCGCTGCAAACGGGAATGGAGAGTCCACCAAAAAAACGACCAGCCTCTGGCTGCCTTTTCATGGCGGATATTTATCACGTCCGGGTCACGGCCGTCCTTATAGCCAACAGCCAAGGACGATCTGTACCCTCGATCACGGTAGGCTCGAGCCAGATTCCACGCCACTCGCTGAGCGCCACCGCTGATGTCGCTGCTGTTGACTTGAAGAATGTTCAAAGAACGGTCAAGCACCGCACCACTCCCTTAATCGCCTGCCGAATTCCTCTCCGTCCCAGTCACGCACTAACATCCGCGGCCACTGGAAGCGGTTGCGGGCGTTCCAAACGATTCCGGGATAGTTAGCGCAGCCGCTCGAGAAGCCCGCCTCCTGCACCAGCGCGCCGGTTTTGTGCGTGAAATCGGCCGGAGAACCGAATGGATAGGCAAAGTGGCTGACTTGGGATCCTAGCATGTTTTCCAGCATCCGCTTACTTTCTTCTATTTCTATCCTTTGTTCTCTTTCAGACAGCGTTGCGAGAACCGGATGCGTTACCGTGTGGGCCCCTACATCGATCAGTTCTCCGCTCACAAGGCACAAAAGCTCATCAGCGTGAAGCGCTCGGTGCGTCGACCGTGCTTCGATATCGGCATCGGCCCAGGAGAGAAGTTGATCCAACACGTTCCTCCGGACCGAGTCGGCCAAAGGACGGAGAAGCCGAACGAGAGAACGATAAATAGCATGACGCTCGCTTGGGTCAGCGTCCATTTCAACGTGCCAGCGAAGGTCTTGGTCAAATCGATCTCGGCCATACTGGGCTGAATTTCCCAAATGATATTCTAACCTATCGCCGTTGATGCTGAGGCAAAGCCGCTCGGGCAACATCTCAGGACAGAAAAAGGCCTTTTCTAAATCATCCCACCAAAACTCGCGCCGACTTCCTACATAACCCGCTGTGACAAAAACCGTCGCCGGAAGATCGAAGCGCTCCAGCAGCGGTTTTGCTTCATGCAACATGTCGGCGTAGCCATCGTCCATCGTGACGACCACAGTCCGCTCGGGAACCTTTCCGGCAACAAGTGCGCGAAGGAAAGCTCCCAATCCCATCGGGTGAAATTCCCGGCGTAGAATTTCGAGATGTTCCTCAAAATGGGGCGGCCTCACCGACAGAAGTTGAGGGTCGAACGCAAGCTTGGTAACCCGATGGTAGAGCAAGATGATGGCTCCCGGGACAAACGTGGCTTTCAAACGCTCTCCGACTTTAAATAAGTTTCGGCGTAGTGGAATCCTCATGGTGTCGTAACTGGCTTTACGGCCCTGACGGTAATCAGAAGCTGGTAATCCGGATCATGATAGTCCAGTTCTTCTTTAGTCAGGTCTTCGGCGGCCATTCCGTGCAAGAAAGCCACGGATGCAAGAACATTCCCGTAGGCATTGATCTGGAGGTTCTCGGGAGGGAAAACTCCGTCAAAAACTCGGCGCGTGGAAAGTGTTGTGAAACGCCAGTAGTCGCCCCACCTGTCCATGTCAAAACGGCTCACCTGGCTTATCCCGGCAAAGGTCGCTAATAGTATGCCTCCCGGCTTCAGGTTTCGATACAAACACCGTAGCGCCGCGGGGACGTCGTAGATGAACTGAAGCGTTTGGGTGCAGATAATGCAATCGAATCTGTCCGGCGCCAAAGCTCGGTCGTCGCTCAAATCCGCTACAAGCGTCGCGTTCGGTTGCCCTTCTTCCACATGGACCACATCGGAGCGGGTCACCCGGTTCACGCCAAACTTTTTTGTATAGCGATCGTCTCCGACTTCAAGCACATGCCCTCTAATGTCCGTCGAGAATCGAGCCAGAAATTCTTCGATATAGTAGCGATCGATGCAGAGTCCTCTGTCCAGACCGAACTTTTCGCTGATCGGCGAGAGTCGTCTGAAGTCGCCGAAATCAACCTTTCCCACCGGCGGCCACTGGTTCAGTTTCCGCCCTTGACGCTCGATCCAACGGCGTGCCGGCACAGGCATCACCGCGCGACCTGCGGCCTTAAGCCAGTCTCTTGGCATAGATTAACAAAAAATAGCGGCTCTCCGGCGCTAAGTTGAAGGGAGGGTCAACACTGCCGTTGGTTTCCGAATCAAAATCATTGATCATGTATTCGAATCCCTGACGATGCAAAATTTCCAAGATATTGTGAAGCGTTCGAGGCAAACCCGGCAAATGATGGTACTCGATCACCATCTCATTAACCTGTCTTAGCGCATCTTCCGAGTCTCTGAGCACATCGTACTCTGCCCCTTCGATGTTCATTTTGAGGAAATCGATCGGCTCATTTAGGTAATCCCGCAGCCGCGCAGAAGAAACCTCATACCGTCTCCATTTTTCGGACCCATCGACCCCGGGGGGCTCGGCCAGGCCACTACCGCATTTGCCATCTGAGTAGAGGACTTTCTTCCCCGTATCCTGGCTCAAGGCAGCCTGAACCCAGCGGACATTTTCCAGCTTGTTGCGGACAATGTTTTCCTCGAGATAGGGAACAATCTCTGGATCGGGTTCAAAACCGATGATGTGCGCTTTTGGATAAATATGCTTAAAGTAGAGAATGGACATCCCGATATTGCTGCCACAATCCAGAATCAACGGGTCTGCACGATTGGCTCTGAAGTGATACAGACATCTTATAAAAACGTCCTTGTACAGGATGTAAAAGTTGTGCGCGTCATTGATGCGAACAATAAACCGCCCGCAACGCATGTGCGAGCCGTCTTTACGACCATAACACCTGGTCTTAAGGTTCATGAGCCTGATCTCGGTCTTGACCTGTCTCAGCAATTTCATAGCATCAAACCGCGGTGACTGCGCCTCCGTCGCCAAGTTCAAAGGTGTCGTTCGAGAATATTGACCAACTCCTCCGCCCGACGCGCATAGGTGTGGTCCCGCAAGGTGCGCTCGTGCCCGGCCCGGGCAATGGCTTGGCGCTTGGCCTCATCGGCTAAAATCCTCTGAATGGTTTCCGCGCATTCGTCCGGCCGACGGTAGCACAAGATTTCGTTACCGACGTCGAACATCTCATGGAGATTGGCCTTCCAGTCCGTGATCAATAGACAGCCCGCTCCCGTGGCTTCGAACAAACGCATGTTATTGGCATAGGCTCCAGCGATCCCGATGTGATGGTTCAAGGTGATCTTCGACCGCCGCAAAACACTGTACATATGGATTCCCCACGCCGTCCCTTGGTAGCGCTTGCGAATCCACGACTGCTTCGATAAGCCCGCCAATCCGTCGCCCCACACCTCAATAGGGGTCAAACGACACACGGTTTCCAACCACTCAATTCTCGAGGCGTGGTCGCGTGATAGACTGCCGATAAAAGAAACGGGAATCGGTTTTTCTACCTCGTCCAGCCGGTCGAGAATCTCGGGTTCGAAACCAAAACGATGGAGCTCGGCCGCAACACCGATCCGACGAAAATAGTCGACGAAATTCGGCAATGATGAGATGATCAAGTCGTAGCAGCCAAAGTCCTCGGTTTGCGGCAGTGGCGAAGCAATCTGGCCAACGAGCAGCTTGAGGCCAGGCTTCAGGTCATTTAAAAAGCGTCCGGAGCAGCTATCCATCGCTTGATTGAGCACGACATCGGGTTGGTAATGCTTGATCTGGGCGGCCAGAATTTCGTAAGGACGTGTACTTTTGCCGTTTAACGAAGGGAAAAAACGCCTGAAGATCGGCTTCAGATGGCGGAGCGGAGCCCGCGCGGCCAGGCGTGCCGCGTGCGCTAACATGGCCTTTCCTGACTCGATCGCGGATGCCGTGCCCTCCAGCTTCAGGCCATGCTCTTTAGCCCAGTATCTTTGCACGAGCTCGTTGTTACAGTGAACGTCCCAAGCTTCATGACCAAGTTTACGCAGATTGTTCGAGTAGAAATCCGCCACACCGAAGAGGCTCTCCATTCTGACGCGCATCTGCTCGTCATAGGACTTTTGCTCCAGTCCTGGATGTTGATCATAGAACCACCCGAGGAATTCAGGATAATCCGTATTGATGATGAGAAACCGCAAGCGTCAACTCTTTTGACTTAAAGACAAAATCCGCCGTTTCAAAAGTCTTAAGACTCCTCCAGTTACATAGCCGATATTGTTGTGCGCTCGAAGGATAGGGAATGGGAGTGTGCGCCATTTCCTGCGCAAATGAATAGAAGCAGAAGAATGACTCGAGGTGAGAACGTGAGTAGCATCATTGAGATCAAAGGTGTTTCGCCACCCGCCCGCCAATTCGAGATTGCGTTGAGCTTCCAGCCCTCCCATAATTGTGCTCTCCCCGCCTGGGTGAAAATCATAGCCGTGATTCTGATGAATAGCGGTTATCGCGCGCGTGGCATCGATCACCGGCATGCTGAGGCTGCGCGCCTGGAAAATGAGCCAATTATCCAGAACTCTTCGACCGATCGCGAAGGCCGGGAGTTTATTGAAAGCTCCTCTCGGAAAGATAAAGTAATCAAGCCCCGTCGCTGGATGCAATGAGCCACGACTTCTGACCAACTCCCGCAAACCGTCTTGCCAGTCCGGTTGATCGAAGTTCCAAGACTCCATAATATCCACGTCCCAGCGTTGACCGGCAGCGAGGAACATTGTGTTTCGAGCCCCCAACACCCGCACAGCCGGCAAAAAATCGCTTGTCAGCATGATATCGGCGTTAATTTGACACAAGATCTCGTACCTGGCTTTTTCTCGAGCGGTCTCAAAAAGAGAACTGATCAAGGGCGTTCCAAATTCGTTCCGTTGAATTTGAGGAACGTGCCGCAACCTCCATTCTTTCGCCAGCTCGGACGTCCCTTCGTCATCGCCGAGAAGAAGAATCTCACATGGAGGACACAGCTCCATCCAGCTGCGAACCGCGTTACGCTGAATGACTCCCACATGCCCGCGAAACGGTCTTGCAGTCGCAAAAAGAGTAATCATTCCTCAGCCGATTATTGACTTCACGGCCCTGCTCCAAAGCCTCATGTCGTTGGCTAAGCCGTGAAAAAAGAGTCGTGTTGCGTCGTCCCCGTTGAAGGGTTTCACTGTCTCGGCGTAATCATCGAGCTGCTGCGCAAGAGAGAGATAAACATCTGCGTACGTGCTTCCCTGTAAACGAAACCCTCGGATGGACTCGATGAAATCCTCCATCAAAGATAAACAGGGTAGCTCACTAATAAGATCCTTCATATAGTCATGATAGTTGCGAACATGGTGAACCAAAGGGGTTCCTACTCTTACGCGGTTACCAAGATGTCGCACACAGGCTTGACAGAAATAGCCGCTAAAAATGTCTCCCCATCTATCCATACGAATTCCCGAGAGAGCAAAGCCCATACGGACAAAATAAAAAGCGATAACCGCATCGCGGTGAACAGCAGTATTTTGAGTGTTAACCGGAGACCAGGTATTCTCCCCCAAAACCACAGACCGTCCGCGGAAAGCAACGACCCGCGCCGGGTTGGCGAGCCAAGTAACGGCGTCAAGATCAGGATCCTGCAACCAAAGTCCGGCGTTGAGATGGACTCGCGCACGCTCACGTCGACAGTCGGTCTGGACGGATCTGTCACGGAACTTGAACGGAAAACCCCGAGGAAAAACGTTCTGAGGCTCCGTTTCGATCAGGTCGCAGATGTTGAACCAACCATTGGAGCTACGGACGATCTCAAATTCGTCCTCTCCCTTGCAAACCACTGAATGCTCCCAAATGAAATCCTCCCGCTCACTGCACAGATTATCGTCGTCGATGGAAATCACGTAATCGGCGTCGCCGTCCAACGCCATAAGAAATCCCACGTTCCGACGATGATCGGAATTGACCGCAATGAGATCAGCGATGCCGAGCTTAACTAGATATGAATTTTGATCCTCAATTGTCGGGCACACGATATCGACTCCGGCCCGGCGGAGCAACTCACATTTGTGAAACAACACCGTGGGAGTTTTAAGGTCTGGAATGACAATGATGCGCACCCCGCCGAGCGTACCTGAACTCGTGAAGTTTTTTACATAGGCATCGAGAAAACTCCCGTTTCCTATGGTCGTAACGACGACTGCCGCTTTAAATTTTG
>DASTOD010000711.1:0-2858 GCA_035762645.1 Binatia bacterium
GTGGTCAACAACAAGATCAGCCCGGATTTTCAATTTAGAAAGCGGGAGCTACAGGCAAAAATCCAGAGCCTTGATGTCTACAAGCCGGTCGCAAAGACAGAATAGGAGACGACAACAAAGACAAGGAGACTTGAGACTAGGAGAGTGTCTCCCCCCTCTCCTTGTCTCCGATTCTGCTTGTCTGCAACTCATATGGCGAAGGCAGAAACATTTTCCGTCATCGGCCAACGCGTTCAGCGGGTCGAAGGTTTCGACAAGGTTACCGGCGAATCGCAGTACATCGCCGATATTCAACTGCCCGGCACGCTCATCGGGCGGGTTCTAAGAAGCCCCTACCCGCACGCGCGGATCCGTAACATCGATACGAGTAAAGCGGCAAAACTGCGCGGGGTGCGCGCGGTGGTCACCGCCGAAGACACCATCAAACGCCCCTGGGGTGCTTTCTTCGCCGATCAATATATCCTTTCGGTCGGGAAAGCCCGCTATGTCGGCGAGGAAGTCGCGGCCGTGGCGGCGATCGATCCCGACATCGCCGAGGAAGCCGTCGATCTCATTGAAGTCGATTGGGAACCGCTGCCCGCCGTGTTCGATGCCGAGGCGGCGCTCGAAGACGGCGCGCCGCTGGTGCACGATGACAAGCCAAATAACATCGCTGTAACCATGGACATCGAGCGCGGCAACATCGCCCAGGCTTTCGCCGAGTCCGACGTGATCGTCGAAGACACCTTCATGAGCATGCCGCAGTGGCACTGCTCGATCGAAACCATCGGCAGCGTCGCGGAGTACAGCGCCAACGGCAAATATACGATTTACATGAACACTCAGACGCTGTTTAGCGCGCGCCTTCGAATCGCCGCGGCGCTGGGTGTGCCGGAGTCCGATGTGCGCATCATCCAGAGTGCTGTGGGCGGTGGATTCGGCGGCAAATCGTGCGATGACAACAACGCACTGGTCGCGGCAGTCCTGGCAAAAAAGGCCCGCAAGCCGGTAAAACTTATCAATAGCCGGGAAGAGGAATTCCTCGCCGGCTGCCGGCCGCGCGTCTTCATGAAGATCAACGTCAAGATGGGTTTCAAGAAAGACGGCCGCATTCGCGCCAAACAATTGAAAGTCATCGCCGACAACGGCGCCTACTCGGCCAAAGCGCCGGCGATTACCGGCGTCGCGACGATGCGCCATGATACCTGCTACAAGTATTCTGACGTAAAGATCGACGCCAAGTTGGTTTATACCAACAAGGTTCCCACCGGCGCGTTTCGCGGCTTCGGCAATCCCTCGGCGGAATGGGCGGTCGAGCAGGCGATCGACCTGGGCGCCCACGAGCTCGGCATCGACCCCATTGAGGTCGCGCGCATCAATGCGGCCGAAGTCGGCTATGTTTCCCCTCACGGTAACCGAGTGACGAGCTGCGAGCTGAAGCAGTGTCTCGACATGGTCGATAAAATGATCGACTGGAAAGCGAAGCGCGCCAACAAGCAGCCTAACACCGGATTAGGTTTGGCCTGTACAGTTCATGTCAGCGGCAAGCGCCACTTCGGCGATTACGACGGCAGCTCCGCCACGATCAAGATCAATGAAGACGGCAAAGCGTTGATTCTGAGCGGCGAGGGCGAGTGCGGCCAAGGGGTGTACACGGCGATGTGTCAAATCGCCGCCGAGGAGCTTGGCGTGCGTGTCGAAGATGTCGAAATTTCCCGCGCCGACACCGATCTCACGACTTTTTGCTTGGGGGCCTTCGCCAGCCGGCTGACCTATGTCAGCGGCAATGCGGTCAAGAACGCCGCAACCAACGTCAAGCAGCAGCTCTTCGAGCAAGCGGGCGAAATGCTCGAAGCCAATCCGCAAGATCTCATGTCTCGCGATGGCAAAATTTTCGTCAAGGGCGCCGAAAGTAAATCCGTAACCGTTGCCGACGTCGCGCGCGCCCGGCTGTTTCGGCACAACGGCGCGCCGATCGTCGGTTCGGGCAGCTTCGACGCCGACTCGGTGTTGCCCGATAGCACCCGCTTTGGCAACGAGTCCGGCGCCTACAACTACGGCGCCCAAGCCGCCGAGGTCCATGTCGATCCGGAAACCGGCCAAGTCAAACTTCTAAATTTCGCCGTTGCATCGGACTGCGGCACAGTCATCTATCCCATCGGCGCTGAAGGCCAAGTCGAAGGCGGCCTCGCTCAGGGCATTGGCTACGCGCTCACCGAGGGGCTTCAATTTGACGAAGGCCGACCCGTCAATCCCAACTTCTCCGACTATCGCATCCCTTCTATGAGAGATATGCCTCCGCTCAAGCACGCGTTCGCCGACTCCTACGAGCCGACGGGTCCATTCGGTGCGAAAGGGCTGGGTGAATTGAACATGGATCCAACCGCCGCCGTCATCAGCAACGCCATTTTTGACGCAGTAGGCGTCCGGATCAAGACGCTGCCCATCACTCCGGAAAAGGTACTGCGGGCGCTCAAGGAAAAAAGGCCGTGAGGTGTTAGGCGTGAGACGTAAGGAGCTTTTCGGATTGGGAGTTTGAGTTTTGGGGTTGCGGCTTACGCCTCACCCCCTCACGCCTAACGGAATGGAAAAATGGTCAAGTTCGACTACTCTGAGCCAGCCAGCCTACAGGAAGCTTTTACGCTACTCGATCGGCACGGCGACGGCGCCCGCGTCATCGCTGGCGGCACGTCGCTGCTCATCTGGATGCGCCAGCGCCTGCTCATGCCCAGGATGGTAGTGAGCCTTGCGCGCCTCCCTGATTTTGACCGGATTAGCTACAATGATCGAGACGGGCTGCGCATCGGCGCCGGCGCGCGCCATCGAGACATCGAGCTTTCGCCCGCGGTCAAAAAGCACTATCCCCTGCTCCACGAGAC
>DASTOD010000712.1:0-7848 GCA_035762645.1 Binatia bacterium
GATTGTGGACCACCCGTGACGATGACATCAACCTTGAGACGGACTAGCTCGGCCGCAAGCGCCGGGAGGCGATCGAAATTTCCCTCGGCATATCGATACTCAATGATGACGTTTTTCCCTTCCACGTAGCCGAGATCGCTCAGGCCCTGCCGGAATGCCTCGATGCGGGCCGCGAGAGCGGAAAGGGAGGACCCCGATAGGTATCCGATTCGGGGGACTTTCGTCGGCTGCTGCGCTTGGGCGAAATGGGATGATGTGAGACTGAAAGTGAGGAGAAAAAGGGCGATGGCTTTGTGACGCATGCCCGCTCTTTTTACTGCTGTTCGTTGTCGGTTGTCCAGCGGCAATTCACCGGCGAATCGCTTCGTCAAGCAAGTGTTACTCGTCGGCCTACCCAATGCGTGTTACTCCCACGGCGCTCCGAAACCCTCTTAATTAGGCTCGCTCAGACCCCACCTTGGAGGAACCCCGGACTTTACCACTGTGCTGTCTGTAGCAGGTTGACATTAGACCATCTTGTTGAATACTTTCTTATCGGTCCCGGGCATTTCTGAAAGACGAAGTTTCGCGGGACTGGAGTTCCTGTGAATTCGTAACGCAGTGATAGGGTAAACGGAGGATGCCATGAAAGAAGGACTGAGGTTTGTCGACAGTGACATGCATGTCCAGGAGCCGGGGGACCTTTTTGAGAAGTATCTGGACCCGGCCTTCAAGTCCCGGGTCACGTCGGCAGCAGGCGCGGACGGGAAGCTAAGCCGCCGGTCGTGGATCATCGATGGCTTACCCGCCTCCGCGGACGTGGAGCTACAGCAACACCGTAAGAAGCCCGCATCGTCGCGTGCCACTGGCCCTATTCTCGGGAGTGCGACGGGTCAGCTATCGGCCTCCCGCTCGGCTGCGACAGGGCGGTTGGGCTTCGCCATTGAACGAGATTACGACGCCGAAGCCCAAATCATGGGGATGCAGATGGAGGGTATCGATATCGCTGTCCTGTTCCCTACCGGTGGTCTTAGCCTCCTCTCCCGTAACGGAATGGACCCACAACTCTCCTTGGCTCTGAGTCAGGCCTACAACAACTGGATCCACGACTTCTGCGAGTACAGTCCCAACCAATTGAAATTCGCTGCGATGCTTCCTCTACATGATGTCAACCTGGCATGCCAGGAACTACTGCGGTGTGTTCGTGAGCTGGGCGCCGTGGCTTCGTTTATTCGCCCCAACCTGGTAAACGGCCACTACTGGCATTCGAACTACTGGGACCCCCTATACAGCCTTCATGAGGAGCTGGACGTTGCCTGGTGCTTCCATGAGGGTACAGGCGCGTGGTATTCCCACATGAACGTGCTCTACGGGGAGAACCGGTTCTACCGGCACGTCGCCAGCCATTGGATCGAAATGCAGCAGGCCCTGATCGCCCAAATCATCTCCGGCGTTTTCGAGTTCCACCCCAAGCTCCGGGTGGGTTACCTCGAGGCCCAGAACTCGTGGGTCCCCGGGTTGCTCAGCCGCATTGAGTGGGACTATGCGAACTACCGAGATTCCCATGCGCCCTACTTGTCCCTGACACCCAAGGAGTACTTTCGGCGCAACTGCTGGGCTGCGGTCGAGGGCAGCGAACCCGAGATCGCGTCTACAGCCAGTCTCATTGGCGCCGATCGCATGTGCATTTCGACGGACTACCCCCACTTCGACTCCAATTTCCCCAACGTCTCCACTAACCTGCTTCAGAACGTGCCCAGGGAGATGGCTGCGAAGATCTTTCTCGGAGGCGCTGGACTCTACTCCTTCAAGGAGGACGACTTCAGGAAGGCGGCTGGTTCGCAGCATGAAGGACAGGAGGTGCGGGCAGTCGGATAGGTGTTCATAAATCTCTGAGATTCACCGCCACGGGTGAAATTTCGTGACACGCATCTTTTTCTAGCACTGATATTTGAGCATCTCGCGCTACTTCAAATACGGCGCCGGTCGAAAATACCTGTCGACCGATCCGTTCCAAATCACATCAACTCCGCTACGTATGGCTGATTCGTGAGCCGACAAAAAGAATTCCTATCCGTAGGACTTTCGTGGCTGATGCGCCGACGCAGAATAGCTAAGCGCAAAGAGCAGAGCGCAAAGCGCGATGGTGAGGACTGAGTGCTGAGATATGAGTGCTGAGTACTTCAACCCTGATGATTTGGCCCTCACTCGTCTTCGATCATGCCGTTTTAGCTCAGTCCTCATCGCTCAGTCCTCAGCACCGATTATTTGATGATCTTGTCCGCCCGTGCCAGCACATCTGGCGGAATCGTCACGCCAATCTGCTTTGCCGTCTTGAGATTGATGACGAATTCGAACTTCGTGGGCTGCTGCACTGGAAGGTCGGCGGGCTTGGCCCCCTTGAGGATCTTGTCCACATAGGTGGCGCCGCGGCGCCATAGGTCTGCACGGTCAGGCGAGTAGCTCATGAGGCCACCGGCCTCCACGTGCTCTCTTGGTCCAAACATTATGGGCAGTCTGTGCTTCATTGCGAGTTCCGCGAGCGGCCTTGCCCCAGCAATGAATAGGGGAGTAGAAAGGACCAGAATCGCGCCGGCGCGTTCGCGGCTGATGGCCGAAAAGGCGCCGTCGAACTCCGCCGCGCTGCGCACCGCCACTGGTTGAATCCCGAGCCCCAGTGCCGGACCCTCGACCTCGGCGGCCTTCAAGCCCGGTCCATGCGAAGGCGTGGCGGGGTCCCAGATGACCGCGACGCGTGAGACCTTTGGAAAGGCTTCTTTGAGCAGTTCCAGACTTTTGACGTTTGTCTCGGTCATCATTAGGGAGAACCCGCTGATGTTGCCGCCTGGCCGCGCGAGGCTGGCCACGTGGCCGCTGCCGATCGGGTCCGCGTGGCTCACAAAGATTATGGGAATCCTTGAGGTCGCTGCTTTCGCCGCTTCAGTATAAATCGAACTCGGTGCGACGATGACATCCACCTGCAGCCGGACGAGTTCCTCCGCCAGGGCGCGGAGCCGATCGAACCGCCCCTCACTCCAACGGCGTTCAACGACGATGTTCTGGCCCTCAATCCAGCCCAGATCGCGCAGCCCTCGGTGGAAAGCTTCGATCGCTGACGGGAACATGGCCGGACTGTCCCACAGAAGACCGACGCGGGGGATTTTCTTCGCCTGCTGCGCCGCGTGAGCGGGGAGGCAAAGCGCAAAGAGCAGAGCACCGAGCGCAAGAGCAAAAATCTTTTGAGTCATTGTTCTCTCCTCACGCCTCACGCCTTACGCCTCACCCCTCACCGAATTACTTTGTCCGCTCTCGCCAGCACGCTCGGCGGTATCGCGAGACCGATCTGTTTCGCCGTCTTGAGATTTATCACCAGCTCGAACTTCGTCGGCTGCTCCACCGGCAGATCGGCGGGCTTGGCGCCTCTGAGGATTTTGTCGATGTAATAGGCGACGCGCCGATAGCTGTCGACGAGATCTGCGCCGTAGGACATGAGCCCGCCGGCGTCTACAGTGTCTCTGTTGCCGTAAATCGACGGCAACCGGCTCTTTAACGCAAAGTCAACCGTCCGTTTATGGTGGGCATTCATTAGCGGGCCCGATGTCAGGTAGAGTCCATTAGGGCGCTCGTTCTTGACCGCAGCAAACACTTTGTCGAAACCTTCCGCATCTCGTACCTCCAAAGATCGAATCGTCACCCCCACAGCGCTCGCCGCGGCTGGGATCACCTCTTTCACTTCGCGTACACTCCCGGCATTGGTCGGCTGGTAGAGAACCGCGACACGGGCAATCCTGGGATCCGCTTCCTTGAGCAGCTCCAGTCGCTTGCCACCTAATTGCCTCGAAAGGAGAGTAAGGCCGGTGACGTTACCGCCGGGACGGGCAAGGCTTTGAACCAGGCCTTCCTCGACAGGGTCGAGTCCGCTGCCCACCATAACAATGGGAATCGTTTTGGTCGCGTCCTTGGCCGCCCGGGGAACCCCGACCCCTCCTGATACTATGATGATGTCGACCTTGAGACGTATCAATTCGGCGGCAAGCGCAGGGATCCGATCGGGCTTCCGCTCCGAATAACGGTATTCGAAGCCGATGTTCTGTCCTTCGATGTAACCGAGCTCGCGCAGAGCCAGTCGAATTCCCTCGGAACGGGCAGACTCATTAGTTGGATCGTTCGACGATAAATATCCGATCCGAAAAAGTTTCTTCGGCTGCTGCGCCTGAGCCACAGCTCCAGTCACCACGAGCACGAGAGCGATTACCGAAAACCCCAACCATTTTAGATTCTTACAGTCCGCAGTCTGAGAATTTATCCCTAACAGTTGTGCCCCGAACTGAGGTGACAAAAAACATTTCGCGCTAAGACCCCAAGCACGCAAAGAAAAGGTATTGTCATTTCGACCAACGGGAGAAATCTTTCTCAGATCCCTCACATTCGCTCGGGATGACAGGCCTCGGCCCGTCACCTTGGCGCCCTTTGCGCCTTTGCGCGAGTCACAGTTTTCCCGATTTCTTTCATCCCAAAATTTCAAATATCTTTGGGTAGATTTTAACGGTCGCGGTTGCCCTCAGTGGTGCGTGGCGGCCGGCAAACCCGGCGTGCACGGACGCCCTCAACACATTTCGAGTATTAGAATCGCAGTTTATCTCAGAAACAGCGTAATTCCGAAGAGGACCACACTGCTGTTGATCCCGGCGTTTCTTCTGTGAAGGTCGGCATTCGAGAGATGGTGAAAGCGCCATTCTCCAGTCAACGCGGCACGATCCCAGATGAAATAGTGTATTCCCGCGCCTCCCTGCAGCGTGAAATTTAGCCCATCCGCGTGTCTTTTGAGGTCAAAATCCAGCGCCAAGATTCCGGCTCCCGCTTGCACGAACGGAATCAAGCGATTGCCGGTGAGAAAATTATAGCGGACGAGCGGAGTGATGCCTCCAGCGATCCCGTTTTTGGGTTGGAACTCGTAAAGAAAGACGCCTTCGACAAGAAATTCAAAGTTTCCTCTAAACCAACGATTCCCTCCCATGGGATCGCTTATGCCAACGCCCCAGCGCGGACTCAAATAAATGAACTGGACATCCCGAAGCCCCTCACCAGCGGTTCCGCCGATCGGCAACGCTAACCCGTGGCCGGCGGAGATTCCGATCGATTGCCGGCCGAATCCAAAGAGCGAATCGTATCCAGCACTTTGCGTTACTAGCTCCGCAGCGGACGCACACCTATTGCTCAGGGTCAATACTGGTGAGAATAACACCCCCGCTAACGCAACGATGAATAAACCACGTTTTTTCATTCGCACCCCGCGATCTGAAACTTACCCCGCCGATGAACGGCTCCGAGACCGCCAGGCCCGGCTGGTTACGGCGAAATTCCGACCCACGTCTAGTCTTCGCTATCTTGTGCGCGACGACGCTGACACGCGCTTCTCGACACCCGGTCAACCGTCCGTGAGAGCGGAAGCGGTCGCGCCTATCATGATTGCCCTACTCAGGCTGCTAAAAAAAGATAGGAATGCTTCGAGAACCTCAGCATGAACGGAATTTTTTTAATTATTTCAACCTCTCTCCGTTCGTCCTGAGCCCGTCGAAGGACTCCGAGAGAGTTTTTCAGCAGCCTGTTAGTCCGATTTTCCATCGCGAAGGAAGACTTTTTCTCGGACTATCCTGAACGCCGCTTTGCCTGTTCAATCAATGGACAGATTGCCTCACTCAGATCTCTCCGCGACTTCCGACCCAACAAGTTCTGGAGCTCTTGACGCAGTACCTGAAGCTCCCGAAGCTTTTTGTCGATCTCCTGAATATGGTTGCGGGCCAACTGCTTCACCTGTTCGCAGGGTTGTTGACCCCGCCGCGACAGATCTAGCAGTTTTCTCACCTCATTGAGCGTGATGCCCAGAGCCTGGGCTCGGCGCACGAAATTAAGGAAACTCACGGCCTCCTCATCATATATCCTGTAGCCGTTCGGCAAACGTGCGGCAGGTCTGACGAGGCCTCTAGCCTCGTAATATCTGACGGCTGACGTACGCATTCCAGCCCGCCGGGCCACAGTTCCAACGGTTAACATGCGCATTACTCCCTTGACCTTAAACTGTGGTTGAAGGTTTAGCATGCCGCTAGAAAGGAGGTCAATCCATGGAACCCATCAAAGTTACACTGTGTCCTGCCTGCGGTGCTTGCCCGGTCGTTCAGATCACCGACGAAGGCGTGACTATCGGTGAAAACGAAAACACCGTGAGGCTGACTCATACCGAATGGAACGATCTTGTCGCTCGCATCCGGCGTGGCGAGTTGTTCGAGATTTAATAACACAGTCAGTCCCGTCCTCCGGACGGGACTGACTTACCACACGAGCCCTGGGGAGCAGGAACCTGCCAGATGCACGTGGAGGGGAACTCTCTAAAGGGATACTTGGTTATATAGGAAGGAGGTTCCATGACGCTTTCACGTCGTGAGTTTCTCACGCTGCTCGGGAGCGCAGTGGCCGCGGGTAGTTCGGTTTTTCCAGCCAGGACGGTTGAGGCCAAAGCGTGGTCGCTTGGGGATTTCACCAAAAACGTTCAATCCGGCGGCCCGCCTAAGGATGGGATCCCACGGATTGACCGGCCTAAGTACGTTTCGGCGGCTGATGCCGAAAAGTTTCTAAAATCCAACGATATCGTTTTCGGACTCGATTACCAGGGAACGGTCAAAGTTTACCCGCAAAAGATCTTGGTCTGGCACGAGATCGTCAACGATGAAGTCAAGGGCGAAAAAGTTGCCATCACTTACTGTCCACTGACAGGATCCGCTGTTGGTTTCCGCGGCCGGTCTCGGGACGGGGCAATGCTCACTTTTGGAACAAGTGGAAAGCTCGTCAACAGCAATCTCCTCATGTACGACCGGCAGAGCAATAGCCAGTGGCCGCAGATCCTGGGCATGGCAATCGACGGAAAAAATAAGGGGATGGTTCTAGACGAGATACCTCTTGATTGGATCCACTGGTCGCGATGGCGCGCTCGACATCCGGATACGCTCGTGCTCTCGAGCGATACAGGATACTTCCGCTCCTACGGGAGTGATCCATACGGATCGTATGACAAGTCGGGAACCTACTACAATTCCGGCGGACCGCTTTTTCCGGTCATGGCGAAGGACGATCGGTTTAGCCCCAAGGAAGTAGTAACCGGTCTAAAAGCGAACCAGCAGCAGATGGCGATAAACAAGCAAGCGCTGCGCAAGAAAAAGGTTATCGATACCAGCCTGGCCAGGCTCTCTCTAGTCGCCATCTACGATTCGGAACTTGACATAGCCCGTGTATTCGTACGCCAGGTGGCAGGCAAGTCCACAAATTTCGCTTTTGAAAAGGGACGCGTTGTGGATGAACTTACAGGATCGCAATGGAGCACCGACGGGCGTGCCGTTGAGGGTAAGGCAAGTGGTAGCCAGCTCAAGCAGCATCCAGCTTATGATGTGATGTGGTTCGCCTGGTATGCCTTCTTCCCTGAGACCCAGGTTCTAAGCTGAAAAACAAATAAGTCCATTCAAACGAGATAACAGTGATCAGGCTCTGGCTAGATCAATTGACGGATTGCCTCAGCGACCGCGCCGCTCGACGAGTGGGCGCGTGGGCGGGTGTAGCATTCCTCATTTTGTATCTCTATTCGGTGGGAAATATTGTGATCGCTCCGGGAGAAGACCTGGCGTTCGGGAGAGAGATCCCCGCCGTGGCTGTTGTTCCTGATTGGGCCACAAAAATATGGAAGCCGATCGCTCCGTTTGTATGGGAACCAGTCGCAGCTTTCTATCCCGTCCGTTCCGTTGCGCTGTTCCTCTCGGTGCCAAACCTGCTTGTGGCGTTTTTGCTCGGAACTCTTGTGGCGCTGAATATGGCAGCGGCCAT
>DASTOD010000713.1:0-5865 GCA_035762645.1 Binatia bacterium
TGCGTGCCCTAGGATCCACGGCAGCAACTGCCAGTCACCGCGCGCCCAACGATGCTGGCGGACCACGGCGACCTCGTAGTGCGAGGGAAACTCCTCGAAGAACTCGATATCGGTGACCAGTCCCGCCCGCGCAAAGATGCCTTCGAAAAGGTCGTGACTCAATAAGGCATTCTCCGGCACCCTTCCGGCGAGGGCTGCTTCAAACGCATCGACGTCATAGATCCCTTTGCCGATGTAAGAACCTTCGCCCAAAAGGTCCTGATAGACGTCGGAGACGGCAGAGGCGTACGGGTCAATGCCAGCCGGCCCCGAGGAGATCCTCTGGAAAAGAGAGCCCCCGCGATCGGTCGGAAGTGTCGGCGTGACGCGCGGTTGAAGCAGGGCGTAGCCCTCAACGACTCGGCCGACACGGGGGTCAAACTGAGGTCGATTGAGGGGATGTGCCATTGTGCCCACCAATCGACAAGCGGCACCCCTTGGCAACCGCGTGTCGGCGTCCAGCGTGATGACATAGCGGACGCCAGAAGGCACGATAGACTCTCTAACGCCCTTTAACACAAAGGTGGTATCCGTGGCACCGCGCAACAAGCGATTCAGTTCGTGAAGCTTTCCACGTTTGCGTTCCCAGCCGATCCACTTGCGCTCGCTCTCATTCCAGCCGCGCCGGCGGTGGAAAAGGAGAAATCGCTCGCCCCCATCTGGGGCGGCCCCATGGCGTCGGTTCAATAGCGCGATGCCGTCGACAGCGGCGGCCAGCAGTTCGTCGTCTCCCGGCATGGTTTCTTGAGGCGCGTCTGTCCAGTCGGAGAGGAGCGCGAAACGAAGATCGCCATCTGGATTGGCCAGGTAGTGCACTTCCAACCGCTCAATCTGCTCCGCAATCTGATCGTGTCCTATCAGGAGAGTCGGGACGACGACCAAGGTCCGCAGATCCGCTGGCACTCCATCACGCAGCGCGAGCCTTGGCAGCACCCGCGGCCCGAGCAGCTCCGTGACCTCACGATTGACCAATGCGATCGCCAGATCCAAGGCCGGGACGAGAGCGACAAGCCCGAGTAGCAACAGAGCCGCTACTCCAACTTCCGCTGCGCCGGAGTTGAACAGGAACAAAGCGAGGATGAGGCCGCTGACAATCGCGATGGTGCCAAGGTATCGAGGCGTCGCTTGAGTAACATAGGCGCGGCGAAGCCAGGTTTTAATCGGCATGCGAAAGCCGAGTTCCTTCTCAAAGGCTACGCGTCCGTTCGCGATGAGGTAATAGCCGGGATCACCGCGCCGGTCCCCAGCAGGGTCACTGGCCTCTTGCGTTTCGCCCCAGAAGCGTTTCGCTTGAGAAATCGCCCGCCGGGCAACTTCACGCTCATCGTGCGGTGAGCACCGCGAGAGTTCCTCGATAGCGCGCCGGTAACGATCTCGTGTCGCGAACTCCGGCGCGGCAACGCCAGTGCCAGTCCAGAGTATCGCGTCGACAAGACTGACGCTCTCGAAGAATTCCGCCCAGTCGAAGGCGGAAATCAGGCGCATGCTGGTGATCACGTTGCGCACGGTCACGTTCATCGCTGCCTGCCGCTGGTGCTGGACCCGGACAATTTCATCGGCCGTTGTGCCCTGAGCCTCTAGGTGTTCCTCGAGCCAGCGAAGAGCCGGCATGACTACCGGGTCCTGATCGCGCAGCCGCTGGACGAGTTGCACCGCGAAAGCCATCGCCAAGGGAGCGCCCTCGAAGCGCCGCAGAACCGTCGCCGCCGCCTCAGTTGGACGGCCGTCAACTCCGAGCAGGCGGTCGGCCACCGTGTCGGCCTCTTGACGCGCCGCCCGTCCATGCACGATGCGCTCTGCCAGGCGCCGGAGGTTCTCCACGAGCACCACCCGCAAGGTAATCGCAACCGCCCAGAGCTCGCCGATCGTCAACGGTTGCACGCGCTGATAGGCGCGCACGAAACGACGGAGCATTTCGGGGTCAAACCGGCTGTCCGTATGGGCGACGAACGCCCAGGCCAGCCCATAGACGCGTGGATAGCCCTGGAGGTGACCCTCAGCCAGCTTCGGCAGCTCTCGGTAAAAGCCGGGTGGCAGGTCATCACGGATCTCGCGCAGTTGTTCGTCAACAATGTGGTAATTGTCGACCAGCCACTCTGCCGCAGGTGTGATCGCGCGCTCCTCGCGGATTGCATGGGCGATTGCGCGATACGATTCGAGCAGCACCCGCCCGTTGTCCTGAACACGCGGCAACAGCGGACGACCTTTCCGCGGCGTGGTCGTGACGCGCTGAGCGGCGGCAAGGCTTTCACCGTGCTGCTCGAGGCGCTCGGCGCTGAAAAGTTCAGCCCGAATCGGTTCTTCGAGCGCCGAAAGGGCAACGGCCTCTGAATGGTTTTTACGTAACAGGTTGTGAGAAAATAGCAATTTCAATCCATATACCTCACGGTCATCCGGGCGCGGGGCGCGCATACCCAGGCTATCAAGTTCCCCAGTCAGGGGGAACACTCACAACCGGGTAATGGCTGCACAAGCAATACTTACAGGCAAGCGCGGTTCCGTAACATGAAAAGCACACGCACGCCTCAGTCTCAACCAACAAGCCCGTGAGCGGAAAAATCATGCGGCGAGGATCCTTACGCCGCGTCTGCTCCGATCAGCGTTATTGTCTCGAGGAACTTCCGTCAATTCATCGCCTTCTTGATGGAGTCGAAGTTGAACATCGTGCTCCACGATGCCCCAACCCCCTGCATTGCGGTCGGCGAGTTGTTAGTCGAATCGATCTTAGCGGCCACGAGCTTCTTCTTGAGCTCGACCGCCTTCCGGATTTCCCAAGCCATCCAGCCACTGCGGTAAGTCTCTTTGCCGACGATGCACAGAAAGTGACTGGAGTCGCCTATGCGCGCGGCGAGGTCCTGTTTGATGGCGACCGCCTCCTCGCTGTCGACCGCGACGTCGAAGGACCGGTCGTACGAAGAGAAATCGAATTCCTTGTTAGCATCCCACCCAAGCAGCCGATCCTTGGCGGTCTTGTCATTGTCATAATCGTAGCCGATGAACACTTTAGTCTTAGCCATGTGCCTTTTCCTTTTTGTCGGTGGAGACTCCCGGTTAGAGAGCTTGGGGAAGGTTAACGGCTGATTGGCCAGGGCACGGCGCAGTTCACGGCATGCCACTGTTTATGTTGGAATCGGATCAGCTCTTGTCTCAATTGGCAATCTTCAGTGCGACGCCCGGAGGCAATGGGTCACCGATATTAAAAGCCGTGGGTAATTGTGACATCTCCCAAGATGAGACTTTCGCTTTCGAGATTCCTTCTTTTCTGGCGGCTTCCAAGATGTCGGCTTGAGGTGGTTTGATCAGGTATTTCACATTGCTTCCGTCCTTCAGAGTGACCGAGAGAACCATCTCCTTTCCTTCTTCTGTCCCCAAGGTTTGAAGCATGGCAATTTGAGTCGCGACGGTGGTTGCGTTCACGGTATACTTATACAGCCAGATGGAGGAACCAATAATAGCGGCGATAAGCAACCACGCATACTGGCCGACCCTTGCCTGCCTTTTCCCAGCTTGGCGTCGCTGTAAATCAAAGAATCTGCGGTAGTCTTCCTTTTCCGCCGCCGCTCTCTTTGCCGGATCTTGCTCTGCTGAACTTGGAGGTTGATCGAAGGAAAGCCCGATGCTGTTCAAGATCATGCCCACGATGACTAGTACTAAGGGAATTGCAACTATAAAAACCGGATTCATAGGTCCCTCCTTTTGGATCTACTCTCAGATTATGCCGATCACTGTGCCGTACCATTCGCGCAACCGGGAGTGGTCTCCCTATTCTTTTGCTAAAGCTGTCAATAGTTCCTTCACTTCATTGATCTCCTCAGCCTTGACCTCGCCCGAGGTAAAAAACCTTATTCTTCCGCTTTTATCTATGATCACGACGTTGCTCACGTCGGACTTCATCTTATAGTCGGAGGACATCTTTCCTTCCCAGTCACAGTATATAACGACGCCCTCTTTCTTAGAGTATTCCCTGATGTTTCTTTTCCACATCCCCCGGAAGGGCCAGACTGCGGCCGAACAATCGATAATGGGAAGTCTGACTAAAACGTCTTTCACAATTCCCGTCTGCTCGTAATACAGTTTATTTAGTTCATCCTTTAGTCTCTTGTTGGCGTCCCCAATGTCTTTGTTCTGATAGAATATGGCGGCGACCTTGCCCTTGATCATGTCTAAGGTCAGTTCCTTGTCATCGCCCGATTGAACTCTAAAGTAGGGAGCCGTGGAGCCTATCAAGCCACTTGCTGCCAGAGAAGAACCTCGGGAAAATGGTAGGCTCAGTAACGTTATCATAAGTATGAGATTCCTTTGAATCATTTCTCTTCTCGACGCTCGCTCTTCTAAATAATACCTTAGCCCAGTCGAAGCTCGGGTCGTGGACCATGGCGTTGCCGACCGAGCTGGTCACTTCGCGGGGATACGGGTCAATCCGCTTGAACTCGCCCTTCGCCGTGGGTCAGCAGGTAGCGGTACTGATCGCTGATATGAGCCTCGGCAACGTCAGTGTACTAATGGCCGTTCTCCTCGGCGTGCATGGACGGTGCAAATGATCTTTGTGCGACGCATGATGCGTAACCGTCGATTCCTCAAACGACAGTGACGCCAACTGGCGACGAGTGCCGGTTATTTATCAAGAGCCCGCGCAGCCATAAAGGATAAGGTATCGCACGTCCGTTGCTCAATTGCTTCCATAGAAACCGGAGCTACCGAGGTCGTTGTGAGCGATGGTTGAAAAACTACCCGGATTTAAACTTGTTTACGGGGCGTGTGATGAGATTGGCTCGCATACTGCCTTTATTTCTCGTTTCGTTTGGTCGATGTGGGATGCCGGTTTCGCGATAAGGTAACGATCCTACTAAGGTCGCACGGACTCTCGTCGCAAAGCAACAAAGTCCCGCTCTACGTAAGGAAACGTCTTAAGAGGTCGATGGGCACCGGAAGAACTATGGTGGAATTATTGTCCGCTGATACCTCAACTAGACTTTGCAGGAATCTAAGGTGCAAAGCTGCCGGTTGTTTTGCAAGGATCTGGGCCGCATCCGCCAACTTCTGCGAGGCTTGAAATTCTCCGTCGGCGTGAATGACCTTTGCACGCCGCTCTCTCTCCGCCTCCGCCTGCTTGGCCATCGCCCGTTGCATCTCCTGGGGAAGATCGATGTCCTTCAGTTCTACTAAAACCACCTTGATTCCCCACGGCTCTGTTTGGGAGTCCAGGATCTCCTGAATTCGGGCATTGACCTTTTCCCTCTCGGCTAAGAGCTCGTCCAATAGGGCCTGCCCGCAAGTGCTCCTAAGTGTGACCTGGGCGAGTTGAGAACTGGCGAACAGATAGTTTTGCACTTCCGTGATTGCTCGATTGGGCTCTATTACCCTGAAGTAGAGAACAGCACTGACCTTGATGGACACGTTGTCGCGTGTAATCACATCTTGTGGCGGAACCTCCATTGCCACGGTGCGAAGGTCCACTCGCATCATTTTCTCAACCCATGGAATAACGTAGGTAATCCCAGGGCCGCGCGCCTTTACCAAACGCCCGAGCCTAAAGATCACCGCTCGCTCATACTCCTTTAAAATCTTGATCCCGCTGACGGCTAGCAAAACGGAGATGACCAGAACTGTGGCAATCGCCCCAAAATTAAACATACCCTCTCCTACACCCTATTCACTGTTAGATCGACCTGTCCTGCGGACGCAAAAGGGTCCACGGCATATTCCACCGTCTCAGACAGCCCTGTCAACAACACGAACGGACGTGTGGTAGTTCAGCGAAAATGTCACTAACAACACGAACGGGACGTGCCGTAGCAATGTAACTCCGTCACGGTTAACAGCACC
>DASTOD010000714.1:0-3056 GCA_035762645.1 Binatia bacterium
ATATCGTAATCTCTGGGGATGAATGTTTCGCTTCTCATCGATGTACCTCCTCTGTCCAATGGGTTCGTGTGCCATTGTACAAGAGCACTCGTTCCGATGCTCGACATCCATCATACAGGTCTCACCACGAACGGTATTGCCGGATAGCACAATTCAAGTACTTGCCCGTTCGCCCTGAGCTTGTCTGTCCTGAGCACAGTCGAAGGATCGAAGGGCGCTCCGAGCGGATTGCGACACAGTCTCTGATGGGGGAAGACGGGGTGACCTCGGCGCCGCCTTTGACAGCCGGACAACGGCTCAACTATAGTCGCGCCTGGAGAAAGTTTTCCAGGAGGAATACCAGAATGATCGTCCTTAGTCCGGAAGGAAAAGCCCAGAGTCCGGCAGCGCATCTCGCAGCATTGCCGCGATTCTCGGACCTGCGGGGGAAAACCGTGGGTCTGCTGGACAACAGCAAACCGAACGCGGACAAGCTGGAAGAGCGCTTCGAGCAGTTGCTGCGAGAGAGATTCGGCGTCGCGGGTGTGATCAAGCGGCGCAAGATAACGGCGCAGCAGGGGGCGCCGAAGAGTTATCTCGATGAGATGGCGGCGAAGGCTGATTTCATTATCAGCGGCCTGGGGGATTGAGGGTCGTGCACGTCGTGGAGTATCCACGACTCCATAGAGTTACAAAAGCGCGGCAGGTTTGCCGTGACGGTCATTACGCAAGCTTTTGCGGCTTTGGCGAAATCGGAACGTGAAGCCTTTGGCGCGCCGGACCATCCCCTATTGATCGTCCAGCATCCGATCGGGACCGTCGCCTTGACAGAGGTTTACAGGCGCGCCGACTCGGCGTTTGAGCAGCTGGTGGAAATTTTGGTTGAGCCAAGGGCAGCAAAATAATGAGTCTCATGCAGCAGCGCACGGCTAGCGTACCCCCCACTCTTTTCCTCCCCCGCGCAACGCGGGGGAGGATGCAGGAGGGGGAAGCATAAACCTGTGGAGGCTTTTTAGGAACAAGAATGCAAGATCAAGTATTGCAGGCCGAGAGGTTGGAAGTCGCCGATGATCTTTGGGCGGTGCAGGCGTTTTTCGACGAGAAGGGTTGGACCGATGGGTTGCCGATTATTCCACCGACCGAGGAGCGCGTGGACCAGATGCTGGCAGCGGTGAAACTCTCTCCGCGAGACGCAATCGGTCTTGTGCCGCCGCGGTGGGCGCCGGCGACAGTTGAAAAAATCGCGATCAACGCCGTGATGGCGGGCTGTCTACCCGAGTACATGCCGGTGCTCCTTGCGGCGGTGGAAGCGTTGACGGACCCGAGGTTGAATCTCTACGCGCTCCAGGCGACCACCGGCGGGCCGGCGATCATGCTGATCGTGAACGGTCCGATTCGTAGACAGCTCAATATCAACGGCGGCTCGAACGCCTTGGGCGAAGGCTGGCGCGCCAATGCGACGATCGGGCGCTGTATTCGTCTCATTCAACGAAATATCGGCGGCTCCTATCCCGGGACGACTTGTAAGGCGACTTTGGGTTGGCCGGGAAAATACACGCTCTGCATTGCCGAGAACGAGGAAGCGAGCCCTTGGGAGCCGCTCCACGTCGAGCGCGGCTTTGACGCCAACACGAGCACGGTAACTGCCATCAGCGCCGATGGCACCGTGCGCGCTTCTGATTTGGATAGCACGAAGGGTGAAGGGGTGCTGACCAACTTCGCGCACAGGATGGAAGGACCGTCGGGGCCGGAGGCGATCATGGTCATCTGCCCCGAACATGCGAGAATCATTGCCGGCGATGGATTCAGCAAGCAGGATGTCAAGAAATTCGTTTGGCAAAGGGCGGCCTATCGAATGAGGGATTTGCCTGAAGAAACTTTCCATCAAAGGGTGAAACGAAGGCCGGACTTAAGGCTGACCCGCGATAGCGTAATTCCCGTGACCGACAATCCGGAAGACGTTCTTGTGGTGGTTGCTGGCGGAGACGGATCTCAGTCGCAATACATCCACGTGTGGGGACAGAGTACGCCCGAGGGCGGCTCGACGCGTTCGGTGACGAAAGCCGTTCAGTTTTGAGGGCTGGAGCGCCGGTGAGCTACCACGGCCCTCTTGAAAGCTGGCGCTTACATCGCAAGCTTCCCTAAACAGGCGGCAAGGAGAGATTGATGGCAAGGCTTAGGATGCTCGATCCGAGGGGATCGGTGAATGCCGAAGAGCGGCCGGTAGTTCGGGGACTGGACACCCTGTCAGGCAAAGTCATCGGTATTATCGATAACGGTCAATCGAATTCCACAACGATGTTTCAGGAGCTGGCGAAGCTTCTGCAGGAGAAATATCGGCCCGCCGAAGTGTTGTTCAAAACGAAGCCCACGCACATGCAAGGCGCGCCGAAAGAGATCATCGAGGAGTTCGTAACCCGGTGCGACGCGGTGATCACCGGTTTAGGGGCTTGAGGATCGTGCACGTCGTGGAGTGTCCACGACGCCATCGAACTGCAAAACCGTGGCAAACCGACCGTGACGCTGTGCCAGTCGATTTTTATGGCGTTGGGAAGAACTGAGGCAAAGTTTTTTGGCCTGGCCAATTTGCCGCTCGTCGAAATCCCGCATCATCCGAGCGGCGGGGCCAGGCCTGGAGAGCACCGAGCCGACGCCGAAGGCGCGCTGGAACTGGTGCATGCACGGCTGACGGTGACTGCACGCTGACGAAATCTTCATTGGGGTCGCCAGGCATTCCGGTTCCTTCCCCCCTCGCGGGGGAAGGTTAGGATAGGGGGGTATGGACCGAATAAGAAAGCGCGCCCGAGAGCTTCGAAACAGCCCGACGGACGCTGAGCGTGCGCTTTGGAGTCAAATTCGATTTTGGCAGCTTGAAGGATATAAATTCCGACGCCAGCAACCCCTGGGACCTTACATCGTTGACTTTGTATGTTTGGAAAAGAGAGTTGTGGTTGAAGTGGACGGAGGACAACATTCCAACCAAGTTGATGCTGAGCGTGACGGGTGGTTGAAAGATCAGGGCTTCATCGTTTTAAGATTTTGGAATAATGAAGTGCTAAATGAAATAGACGCGGTCA
>DASTOD010000715.1:0-7319 GCA_035762645.1 Binatia bacterium
CTCCGCCGACGCGACCTTGCCGTATCATCCAGCGGCAGTCCAATTCTACAAGGAAAAAAACCTTTGGTCCGCCAAGATGGATGAAGCACAGAAGAGGCTTCTCGCGCTGAATCCGTGAACCGGTAGCATTGACTGTTCAAAAGAGTACAAATAGATTTGCGGCTTTAACATGAGATTGGAGGTTCTATGACGAAGCGATATAACCGACGCGGTTTTTTGATGGGTGTTGTTATGCTGGCGCTATTCCTGCTCCACCTCGGCGCCGCCGAGGCACAGCAGCTTCCTAAGGCCGTGACGATTGGGACCAACCCAGCTGGTACAGTATTTTACGCGCTGGCGGGCGGGCTCGCCAAGGTCGCTACCGAAGGCTCCCCGGTCCAGGTGAACATCCAGCCATACACCGGGACCAGCACCTTTCTCCCACTTCTCAATAACGGGGAACTGGATTTTGCGCTCGTGAACGGAGTCGATATGGGGATGGCGTACGTTGGACCAAAGAAGCTCAAAGTCGGCGGAAAGAACGAATTCGAGCACTCCCCCAACATTCGTCTCGTGATGCGGGGATCACCTCTGATCGTCGGGCTGCTCGTTAAGAAAGACTCGCCTTTAAAGAGTGTTCACGATATCAAGGGGAAGCGGGTGACCGGAGAATATCCCGCTCATCAAGCCGTGTGGTACAACATGTACGGCGCTCTGGCCGGTGCCGGGCTCACGTGGAAAGACGTCAAGGTTGTCCCAGTACCGGCGGTCAACGATGGCATCGACGCCCTCGCCCAGGGCCGTGCCGAGGTCACCATAGGTGCTTTGAATATGGCAAAGATCAGGGAGGCCGATGCGTCCGTTGGGGTGCGGCACCTCTCACACGACTGTTCACCGGAAGGCGACAAGCGGCTTCGCCAAGCGGTCCCGGGCTATTACACTCGGGTCGTGAAGGCGGGGACTGCCGCCGCCATACTCGGGGATACCTGCGCGACCGCTTACGATATCTACTTCGCCACTCATAAAGCGGCTTCCGATCAAATAGTCGCCGCCATCCTGAAGGCGATCTGGGATAACGCAGACAAGCTCCCGCCCATACATCCCGGTTTCAAGGAATGGACGCGAGATCGAGCGGTATCAGCCGACGTCACGATCCCCTATCACCCGGGGGCGGCACAATTTTATAAGGAAAAGCGCGTATGGTCAGCCAACGCAGACGAAGCGCAACGAAAACTTCTTGCAGGCAATCCTTGATTACGCTATGCGTTAAGCGCTTGGCGCAAAGCGTTTCAGGGAGATTCCCTACCGCTGAGGCATGAGTGGCCGACGACTTTAATCCCGCAACTAAGTTTCGTACGCTGACTGGAGCGGCAAGGGCAATTGAAACAACTCTGGTCTTCGCTCTGGCCTTAGTTGGGGCAGCGTGGGCTGGAGAAGTTCACATCTTTCTGAACTTCACCTTCTTCAAAGAACAATTCCTGGGACTCTTCTTCGCGCTCGGACTGGCCGGCGTCTTTCTTCGCGTCAAAGGCCAGGTCAATGAGCCGGGCAATCAAGTGCCGTGGTACGACTGGCTCTGCTGCGTCGGAAGTCTGCTCACGGGCGGCTACATCATGGCGATGTACCCGTCCATTGCCTACAGGCTCGGGATCCTCTCGCCCGAACGATGGCTCCTGGGCGGACTGGCGGTGCTCCTCATCCTCGAAGCCACGCGTCGCGTCGCAGGGTGGGCGCTGGTCTGGGTGGCGGTAGCCTGTATTGTCTACGCGAAGTTCGCCTACCTCTTTCCCGGACTCTTGTATGCCCAGGGATCGTCCTGGCAGCGCATCGCGAGCTACCTCTATCTTGATTCCAGCGGTCTCCTCGGCGTCCCCCTCAGCGTTGCCGCGAGCATTGTTGTGGCGTTCATCTTCTTTGGTCAGGCCCTCTATGCGGTGGGCGGCGACAAGTTCATCACCGAACTGGCCTTGATCGCCATGGGACGGTATCGCGGCGGGTCGGCTAAAGTCTCGGTGGTCTCGTCGAGTCTCTTCGGCACCGTCTCGGGGAGCGCGGTGGCCAATGTGGCAGTGGACGGCGCAATTACGATTCCGATGATGAAGCGCGCCGGCTATCCTGCGCACGTGGCCGCGGCGATCGAGGCCGTCGCATCGAACGGCGGGCAGATCACGCCGCCGGTCATGGGGGCGGCGGCGTTTCTCATGGCCGAGTTCCTCAATATCCCGTACGGTCAGATCGCTCTCGCCGCAGCGGTTCCGGCCTTGCTTTATTACCTTGCCCTCTTCACCCAGGTCGATCTGGAAGCGGCCAAATACGGCCTCGGTGGCCTCCCGGCATCCGAGATCCCCAAGCTTCGCGGCGTGATGCGGCTTGGATGGGTGTTTTTGTTCCCGCTCGGCTTTCTGATCTATGCACTTATGTGGGGGAACTGGGAGGCGGGGAAGGCGGGGATGGCGACCGTGGTGCTCACCTTCATCGTCGGCGCGCTTCAAAAAGAAACTCGCCCGACCTTCAGAGGAATCTTAATCTGCATCGAAGAAACCGGTCGGACCCTACTGGATATCGTCGTGATAACGTCATTGGCTGGACTCGTGATCGGCGCTCTCCAGCTTTCTGGTCTCACTTTCAAGCTGTCGCTGATCTTGGTGACCCTCTCAGGAGGCAATGTGCTCCTCCTCCTTGCCCTAACCGCGTTCGTCTGCATCCTTCTCGGAATGTCGTTGCCCACTACGGTCGTATACATCACCCTGGCGGTCCTCGTCGGACCCGCGCTGACCCAGCTCGGCGTGGACCCGCTCGCCGCTCATCTTTTTCTCTTTTATTTTGGCATGCTGTCCCTGATAACCCCGCCGGATTGTCTTGCCACCTACACTGCAGCAGCCATCGCCCACTCCGATTTCTGGAAGACAGGATGGACCGGGATGCGGCTCGGCATCGCCGCCTACGTGGTGCCCTTTGTCTTTGCGCTCCATCCTGCGCTGATTTTGAAAGGGACGGTGGCAGAAATTCTGCTTGCCGTCACCGCCTCGTCCATCGGGACATTTCTTCTGGCGGTCGGATGTGTGGGTTATCTATTTCGCCCGATGGGCTTGGTCAAACGGGGCCTTCTCTGGGTCGCCGGGCTTCTCCTGATGCTGCCGACGTGGCACGGACCGTGGCTCGCGATCGATGCCTTCGGCTTAGCGCTCGGCATCAGTCTGGTTCTGTGGGAATGGAACAGCGCCGTGCGCGGCGTAGGCCTCGCTCAGGCGAATAGCAGCGGACCATAGGACGATCGGAGCCGCACGTCAAATTATTTTGCAAGTCCCCAGATTGATTGAGCGACCGGATTGGAATAGGATGCATTCAAGTCTTCTAGTAGAGAGGCAGAAATCTCATGGCACTATCCAAACGCAAAGTGATGCTCGTGGCAGTTAGTCTTTTCGCTCTGGTCGGGTTATCGCAGATTGTTTTAGAGAGTTTCGCCGAGGCGCGAGCGGGCGGAGGGCGCTCCGGCGGCTTTCGCGGCTCTAGAAGTTATCAATCTCCGAGCAGACCGTCGCAGCCATCCCAACCGAGACGGGAAGCAACTCCACCGACACAACAACCCAGTCCACTAGCGCCGCAGTCCGGCGGCTTTATGCGCGGACTTGGCATGGCTGTCTTAGGAGGATTCCTGGGCTCTATGCTTTTTTCCGGCCTGGCTCACGGCTTTGGCGGCCTTGGTGGCTTTGGCGGCAGTGGTTTCGGACTTATTGAGATCCTTCTGGTCGCGGGCTTGGGGTATTTCCTCTACCGTAAGTTTCGAGGTTCCACTGCCGCAAACGGTTACGGTCCAATGCAATATCAAAATGCTGGATATCAAGTTCCCAGTAGCACTGGCTATCAAGCTCCTATCGGCGCTCCGCCTCAAGAAGCGCCAGCGATTAACAATGAGGTCGACTATCGGTCGCTCATGATGATGGATCGAAGCTTCGATCCCAATCGGTTCCTTAAGACGGCGCAGGACATGTTTTTCAAGGTTCAGGGCGCGTGGAACAAACAGGATGCGGCCGCGCTCCGGTCTCTGTGTAGATCCGAGTTGATGCAAACTTGGCAAGAGGAATTGGATCATCTCCGCGCGCGCGGCCACCAGAACAAAATGGAGAACATCGCCCTTCGTGACAGCGAGATTACCGAAGCATGGACGGAAAGCGGAGATGACTTTATTACCGTCCGGCTCCACGCGAACCTTCTCGACTACACGGTGGACACGAAGACAGGCGCCGTAGTTACCGGTAATGCCACCGAACCGATTGAGTTTGAAGAGTACTGGACCTTCACCCGCCCGGTGGGGCCCAACCCTTGGAAGTTAGCGGCAGTGCAACAGGCGTAGCCAATCTGCCGAAAGCCTTTTCGAATCAACGGCGCACGACATCGTGCGCCGTTTGGCTTTTAGGGGAGCCGCCGGTCTCCTTGTCTCCTTCTCCCCCTGTCTATTTCTTCCCTGCCCAGAGCTGATCCAGGAAACCGCTTTTCTCCAACTCATCGAGATAACGTCTATCGATCATCTCCTGCGGTTTTACGGTTTTTGCCCGCGGATCGACGGGCGCGATTTCATCCAAGGTCGACTGAATGCCTTCGGTTTTGAGCGCAAGCCTCGGCTCGAGCGCCTTGATTTCTACATTGTAACTCGATTCCAACAGAGTTCGATCGTCGATGCGCAGATACTTTCCCAGCACTTTGTAGGTGTATTCCTTGTCCGTGTGCATGATCTTTGCCGCTTCCGCCATGGCGCGCATGAACCTGCCGATCACCGGGCCCCGTTTCGCCATAATCGACCGGCGTGAGGTGAAAGTGGTTGCCGCATACGCAATCCTTAGATCTGGACCGTAGATAACATAATGATAGCCGAGCTTGAGCGCCTGAGCATCGGTCGGCACGGTCAGTACCGCCGCGTCAATCCCTTGGGCAACGAGTGAACTGAGAGTCTCGGGGGCGCCGCCGGTTTGAATATAACTCACCTCCCGGGAATCGATGCCAAAGTGGCGCAGGGCCTGAACCGCGAAATAATGCGGATTGCTGCCGATACGCGAGACCCCGATGCGCTTTCCCTTTAGCTCCTCCGGCCGCTTCACGTCGGGTTTGGCCAGAATGCTGTGCGTCAGCAGGCTTTTGATCCCGCCGATGAACACTGCGTCTTTGTTCCCTTGCACGAACGGTCGAGTAATGCTCGCAGCGCCGATCACCGCGACCTCGCTGTCGCCGGTAAGTATGGCCGCTACCGCCGGCGCGCCCGGAGTCACGAACACCAACGGAACATCCAAATCGTACTTTTTGAATAGGCCTGCTTCCTGGGCGATCCAGGGATAGGATTGCGACATCACTCGCGCGGTGTAGATCAACTGCAGCTTGTCGGCGGATACCGCCGAGTCATGGACAAACAAAGCGCTGCCAAATATCGATAATGCGAGAAGTCGTACAACAATTTTTGTGAATCGTGTGCTCATATTTATTCTCCCTCGGCTAGCAGGCTGCTGAAAGAAGGTCCGGAATGCTTCGAGAACCTCAGCATGAACGGAAACTCATCAATGGTATCTCTTTCTCTGCGTTTCGTTCCTTCGTCAAGCTCAGGACTGGCTCTGAGCGTCGTCGAAGGAGTCCGAGAGGGTTTTTCAGCACCTGCTAGGACTAAGGCCTTTTACAATAACCGGGGGTCTAAACCAAGCCGTTCGTTGATTCGCCGTTGGCGTGGCTTTGACAAACTCACTATCCCTGGGGCAACATCGAGTCGACGAAGGGAGAATATCGATGAACACCAATAGGGTCTCCACCCCGACCCATGAACGGTGCGTCACTTCTTACGCCGCGCGGACCCAGTACAAACCGGGTGAGATCCACCCGCCGGATATCAAAGTGAAAGACGCGATCGACATCCATTGCCATGCCCACGAGGGACAACAAAACCCTTTCGACCTTGCCAAACGCGCTTCAAAGGCGGAAATGAAGGGACTCCTCTTCAAGAGCATTCCTGGGGAGGATCCGGCAAAAGCGGTCCGCACCGTGCAAGAGGAAGTCAACCAGTGGGCCGACCAAGAAGGCATTGAGCCGGTAAAGTGTTGGGCGGGATTTGTCTGCGGCCGGCAGATGACGCCGGTTTCGCCGAAATTGGTGCGCGACATGATCGATGCGGGAGTTGTTGCCGTTTGGCTGCCGGTTTTCACCCACGCGATCACGCTCACCACTGTAGGAACCTATCGCCGTTTTGTCGAAGGCAACAACGCCGCTGGCTGGCTCGGACCGATGCCATGGGAAAAAGCATTGCAGCTCGGTCACTACAATCTCGATGAAAGCGGCGAGCTGAAACCGGAGGTGCGCGAAATTGTCCGCATCTGCGCCGATAAGGGCGCCGCCCTCTTCTTCGGCCACTCCACGCCGCAGGAAAGCTACAAGCTCGCCGCCGAGGTGGACAAACTGGGATTCAGACGAGCGGTCGTCGACCATCCCTTCAGCCCGTTTATCAATTTATCGGCGGATCAGATGAAGGAACTTTCGAACGCCGGGATTTTCTTCAACTTCACCTACGACGAGCTGTCGCCGCTGCTCGGAGTGGACCCGCAGATCATGTACGACACGATCCGCGCCGTCGGGCCGGACCATTTCACGTTGTCAAGCGACGCGGGCGAGCCGCTGTTTCCGGACTCGGTCGAGGCCATGCGTCTGATTCGCGGCTACATGGAGGCGTTCGGTCTGACGCAGGACGAGCTTTATACGGTCTGCACCCGCAACCCAGCCAAAGTGGTGGGCATCGCCCTGTGATGCGGTTCAAGGTCCAAGGATTCACGTTCAATCTGTCGCGGTGCAAAGGTTCCCCGGCTGCTGCGCCGCAGCGGGGAAGCAAAGCGCAAGGAGCGTAGCGCTAAGCGCCAGACGGATGACGCTCTCTCATACGGTTTCTCCCCTTTCTTACCCTTTGCTCTTTGCCCCATGCGCTTTACGATTTGTCACCGAATTACTTTGTCCGCCCGCGCCAGCACGTTCGGTGGAATCGTCAGCCCGATCTGCTTCGCCGTCTTCAAGTTGATTACAAACTCAAATTTCGTCGGCTGCTCGACCGGTAAGTCTGCCGGCCTTGTTCCCTTCAGGATTCTGTCCACGTAGTATGCGACGCGCCGGTAGCTCTCCGCGAGATCCGCTCCGTAGGACATGAGCCCACCGGCATCTACAAATTCCTTCCTGCTGTACACGGACGGTAACCGGCTCTTTAACGCAAAGCCCGCGATCCGTTTTTGGTTATTATTTATTAGCGGGCCCGCGAGGGGCACATAGAGTCCATCCGGGCGCTCGTTATTTAGCGCAGCGAATACCTTCTCGAAACCGTC
>DASTOD010000716.1:0-8723 GCA_035762645.1 Binatia bacterium
GGCTCCCACGTGCCTCGGTCCCAGATCATCACGGTTCCGCCGCCGTATTCTCCTTCGGGAATGACGCCTTCGAACTCGTTATACTCGATCGGGTGATCCTCGGTCTGCATTGCGAAACGTTTCTGTGAGGGATCGAGTGAGGGTCCTTTCGGAACTGCCCAGGAGAGCATGACGCCGTCGTGTTGCAGGCGAAAATCGTAGTGGAGCCGGCTCGCGCGGTGCTTTTGGACGACAAATTCGAGTTCTTTGTCGTTCTTGGCTCCCATTTTGCCCGCCGGCTCTGGCGTGACCCCGAACCGCCGCTTGCGATTGTATTCGGCGAGCCGGCCGAAACGGCTTAGATCCGGAGGCCGTGAGCTGGGCTTCTTCATAGGATAGGAGTTGTTCAGCTCGATGGGGTCTCGTCATTTAGATCGAAGGTCGCTACCACCGGCGCATGATCGCTGGTGCCGAATTCGCGATACACCGCGCATCGCGCGGCCTTGGATGCCAAAGGTTCACTTGCCAGTATATAGTCGAGCCGCCACCCGATATTGCGCTCGCGCATCCGGCGCCACGGCGCCCACCAGGTGAAAAGATTGTCGTTATCGGGGTCGAGCGCGCGCCCAACATCCACGAGGCCCTGTGCCAAAATACGTTCGAACATCTCCCGCTCCTCCGGTCGCTGCCCGACGAGCGCGGGATTTCTCTCCTTTGGATGGACGTCACGTTCGGTGCGAGTGATATTGAGGTCGCCGCACACAACCAGGCGCGCGCCGCCGGCGTGAAGTTCGGCCACGTACCGCTCCATCTCGCGCAGGAAGTTCATTTTGGCCGGAAAGTCTTTGCCGCCGTTCGGAACATAAACCGAGGCAAGGACCAGATCCCCGATCCGAGCTGTCACAATCCGGGTCTCATAGTCAAAGGACGGATGAAGGAAATGCGGCTCCTCGGAAAAGGCGTCCCTCCGGATGTGGAGACCCACCCCCGAGTAGGCTCGCGCGCCGTGCCAGTAACAGCGATAGCCCTGAAGCTCGCAAAGGGAGGCCGGAACCTGGGCCACGGTCGACTTAAGCTCCTGGAGGCAAACAATGTCGGGCCGTTCGCGCTCCGTCCATTCGAGGAGCTGCGCCTCGCGCGCGCGAATGCCGTTGACGTTCCACGTGGCGATTTTAAGAGCAGGCATTGGTTTCTTCTACACTTAACCCAAAGAAAAGTATAGAAACACCCAAGCCTATGTTCAACACGATTGAGGAGGGCCTATGCCGAAACCAAAGGTTCGAAAAGGAATGCCGAGCGTCCAGTTGACCAGGGAGGAATTTTCACGGCGTGCCCGCGAGCGGTTTTACGACCCGACCTTCGCCACCGTCACCCCGGAAATCGAAAAGGTCATTGAGGTAGCCTGGAAAAACTATACCGAATACCACAAAAGCCCGCGCACGCGACCGGCCGGCGCAGGCTTCACGGACCCTGAGTTTCCACTTCCCCTCGAATGGCTCGAAACGCGCAAAGCCATTCAACAGGCGGAACAACGTCAAAAGAATCCGAAAGCCAATGCGCGTATTCTTCTCATCAACGGCTCGACCCGAAATGACCAAACCTGCCCGGGAGAAATGTCGAAAACCTTTCGTCTGGCGAAAATCGCCGAAGAAATCATTGTCGCGGAGAAAGGATTCGAAGTCGACCTGCTGGATCTCAGCCGGCTCGCGTGCGAGTACGGGCGAGTTATTTACCCCTGTAAAGCCTGCGTCTCGACGGCCATGCCATTATGCCACTGGCCTTGCTCCTGTTATCCGAACCATGCGATGGGACAGGTCAACGACTGGATGGCGGAAATCTATCCGCGCTGGGTGGCGGCGCATGGCGTCATGATCCTGTGCCCCGTTTACTGGTATCAGGCGCCAAGTTCGCTGAAGCTCATGATCGATCGCTTGGTGTGCGCCGACGGCGGGAATCCCGATCCGACTTTAACGCGGGGCAAAAATCCGGAGCGCGCAAAAGAAGTGGAGCTTAAAGGATGGCACTACCCGCGTCATCTCGCGGGACGGGTTTTTTCGGTTGTCGCGCACGGAGATGCCGCCGGCGCCGAAACCCTCAGACGTAGTCTCACGGACTGGTTAACTGACATGGGATTGGTTGCCGCCGGTTCTAGCGCGCTGGTCGACGGCTACGTGGGTTACTACAAGCCGTACGCCACCAGCCACGATTACCTCGATGAGGACAAAGGCTTTCAGGAAGAAGTGCGAAATGCGGCGCGGAGCCTGATGAACGCCGTGCGTCTTCAGCGCCGCGGCGAGTTCAGACGGCCCGACGCGTCGTTGCGAGAGCCGCGACCGAAATAGATAAATCGCTGCAAGTGTCTTCAGTTATTCAGGTATCCAGCGTGGTGGGAAAAAAGACGCTGTCGATCTTCGCAAGTTTTCGCGTCAAGCCCTCGGCGTGCGAGTTGTCGAAAAGCATTTCCAGCATCTTGCGATTCCTGCTCACGCCGAACGGATAGGGATCGTCGCCGAAAGTTTCAGCCTGGGTTTTGCGATCGTTGCTTTCGAAGTAGAGATAAGCGGGGCTCCCGAAATCCGCTCTCTCGTAGGCGGCTTGCTTGCTCTCGCTGAATATCCTGAATATCTCGCCAGCAAGCCAGGAATTCTCATCCAACAAGCGCCGCTGCGCAACGATGACGTGATTGGCCGGTACGATGCCGGTCTTCAGAAAAAAGGCTTCGACGACTTTGCGCCCGTCATCGGGAAACAGTTTTCCAAGCCGCGGATTCCCTTCGAGAGGCGTGCCGCCGTAGCGGTCCATATTCAGAGTGAACAGTCTAGGATCGTGGCGCGGCGCAAAACCGTAGGCCGCATCGATCTCGCCGCGATCGAGCATGACATCGAACGTTTGCGCCGCGGTTAACCAGGTCAAGTTAACGCCCGCGGGCGGCTCCGTGTTAACGCCGAGCATGCCGCCGTGGCTCAATTCCGGGATGCGGCCGATAAACCAGGAAATCTCATTAGGCTGAATGCTGTAGAGCTCCCGCAGAAAAATTCTCATCCAGAGCGCGGCGGTCATCACGTAGTCGGGCACGCCCACGCGCTTTCCTCTGAGATCCGACAAACCGGCGATGCCGGCCTCAGAGTTGACGAAGGCGCCGAGCCAGACGAATGCTTTGGCGGGAAAGATCGGCAGGGCGGACCACCGCCAGCGACCGTCTTGAGCCCGTTCGCGCGTGATCAAGTATTCGGAGAGCGACATTTCGAAAATATCGAACTCATCATTCTTGAGATTTCGATAAAACAGCTCGGGCGGGGTCGTGACGGTGATTTGCGGATCGATCCGCTTCGAGCCTACCGTCCCGTCGATTAACGGCTCAAAACGGGGATTCTTCGTCAGGCCGATTTTTAAATTCAGCATGTCCAAAGGGGGGGCATGGTCGAGTACCAACCACGACGGGCGGATTATAGCCCGTACAGCGCTCGCGCGTTGTCGCTCAGGATCTTCCGCTTCACTTCCGCCGTCAAATCGGTTCGTGCCTTGAAGACCTTGATCGCATCGACGTCGCTCGATATGTCCGTATGCCCATAATCGGTGCCGATGACAAGGGCGTCGGTCCCGGCTTGATCGACGATGTAAGGCAGGTCGTCGGAGTTTTCGCAGGTCACGAACATGCGATAGTCGCGCATAATATTGTCGGTCCAGTCGCGCCCGATTGTTTTGAAGCGATTCCTTGCTTCGTGCAACACCCAGGGAAGCCATTGCGAGCTCGCCTCAACGAAGCCCCATCGGAGCCGCGGAAAGGTTTGAGGTATTTCGCTCAGGAGGATGTCATTAAAAGCCGCCACCGTGGGCACTCTGAAGCGGTGCAAGGTGGCGGCTATCGGAACCGGATGACGATAGAGATCGTTGAGCCAGGCGTTGCCGTTGGCGATATGCACGGCAATCGCCATATCGAGCCGGCTGGCCTCGTCATAAATCGGATAGAAATACGGATCGGCGAGTAACCGGTTCCCTTCAACCGGTCGTAACAGCACCGCACAGGCGCCGTTTTCCTTGGCGAACCGGATTTGATCGAGCGCGTCGCTCATGCTTAAGGTGGGGGGCATGCAGGACCAGCGTAGACGGCCCTGGCCCTGCCGCCAAATATCGGCGAGCCAGCGGTTCCAGCTCTTGCACAACGCGACCTCAACGGGGGCGCGCTCCGTTGTCGATTCAATGAACATCGTGTTGTGCAGCACCTGGATATCCACGCCGCTACGGTCCATGTGCTCGAGGCGTAGATCGACGTTGCCCAGCTCCCGGGACTCCTGCGCGTCGGCGAACTTGCGTCCGACCTGTCGAGAGCGCTTCTCGAGCTCAGCGGCTGAAAAAGCGGGAAAGCGAAAACCCCGCACTTTCCCGTCGATGAGCCAGAACTGCAGTTTCGCGCCAGCCTCCTCCGGGGCCTCGAGCGGGACAGGCCGGTACTTCCGCTCCGAGGGGTCCATATACTCCCAAGTGCGGGCCGACTCGACCACATGAGCGTCTGCGTCGATGATCGGGATCTTCGAATCTCCGTTTGCAGCCATCTTGGGTTCCTTAAGGTGGATCGCTTTGTTTTAGCGCTTCAGGTTCTCTGCGAAGGCTACTAAGACCTAATTATTAGAAAATGGCGTGCTGAGCAACAGCCGCGTGGTAGTGGTTCAGTTTGGGCCAAGATCTCTCTCTTCGTTCGAGATGACAATCCTGCAGTAACTGTCATTTCGAGCGTGAGCGAGAAATCTTTCTCTCATCTTGGCAACTAGTTCATCCTAACTGAACCAGTACTAGCCACGTACTTTAGTGGACTTTGCCGGCTCCTTCAGGTATGAGGGGAAGATTGGTGAGCTTGGTCCATCGGAGGTCGACAAATGAAAATCTGTCACTACAACAACAACCAGGCCGGCGTCATTGTTGACAACAAGGTTTATCCGATCGGCGATGCATTGATCAAGGCGGGTTTGGCGCGCAACGGTTATAGCATGCTGGAAATCATCGACGCGCTCGCCAACAATCCGGCAGCGATGCAGTGCGCATCGGATGCGACCAAAGGATCGGCATCGATCCCGTTAAGCTCCGTCAAGTTGCTGGCGCCGATCACCAATCCCGGATCGTTGTGGGCGGCGGCGGCCAACTACCGCGCGCACCAGGCGGAAATGATAACGCGCATGAGAAGCGAGGGGCGGGAGACCAAGAGCAAGGACGAATTGATGGCGGAGTTTTTTCTCAAGCCGACGTCTTCCATTATCGGTCCCAACGACACGATCCTACTGCCCAAAATTTCCAAGCTCGTCGATTTCGAGTGCGAACTCTGTGCCGTAATCGGCAAGCGCGCCCGAAGAGTGAGTGAGGACCAGGCTTTGAATTACGTTTTCGGCTATACGATCTGCTGGGACATCAGCCAACGGGATCCGTGGGGACGCGGCATGCACAACACGCGGAATATCCGAAAGGGTTTTGACACGTTCAGTGGTTTAGGGCCGTGGATCGTAACCAAGGATGAAGTGGGTGAGCCGCAGAATCTTAACATCCGCGTGCACCAAAACGGCAAAGAGGTTATGACCGCGCACACGAGCGACATGATCTGCGGCCTGCGCGAGCATATCCGCTTTCTCACCAGCTGCCTGACGCTCCGTCCCGGTGATCTGATCACCACCGGCACTCCGGCGGGGGTGAGCAAGCTCAACCACGGCGACCATCTGAAGGGCACGATCGAGAAGATCGGTAGCATGGAGCTCAACGTCAAGGCCGACGAGTAAAGAGAAAGGTTTATGCCCATCGCGCCGAAACTGAATCCACCCTCCCGTACGTTGCTTGGACCGGGACCGAGTCCGGTGAATCCACGCGTGCTGCAAGCCTTGTCCCTTCCGGTCATCGGTCATCTCGATCCGGCATTTCTCAAGATCATGGACGAGACCATGGCGATGCTGCGGGATCTGTTTCAGACGAAAAACCGTCTGGCGTTGCCGATGTCCGGCACCGGCAGCGCGGGAATGGAAACCTGCTTCGTCAACCTGGTCGAGCCCGGTGATGCCGTGCTCGTAGGAGTCAATGGGTTTTTCGGGACGCGCATGGTGGATGTCGCTCAGCGCTGCGGCGCAGAGGTCGACACCGTGGAAGCGCAGTGGGGCGCGGCCCTCGATCCGGCCCAATTTCGCGCGGTGTTGGAAAAAAAGCACTATAAAGTGATCGCCCTAGTTCATGCGGAAACTTCCACCGGCGTGCTCCAACCGATCAAGGAGATCGCGCGGCTGGTTCGTGCACACGACGGTCTTTTCTTGGTGGATACTGTCACTTCCTTAGGCGGCGCGCCGGTCAAAGTCGACGAGTGGGGGATCGATGCCTGCTACAGCGGCACGCAGAAATGTCTCAGCTGCCCACCTGGACTGTCGCCGGTGACTTTCAATGAGCGGGCGATCGAGACCGTTCGGCAGCGGAAGAAAAAAGTCCAGAGCTGGTATCTGGATCTATCCTTGATCGAAAAATACTGGGGCGGCGAACGCGTCTATCACCACACCGCGCCGATCTCGATGACCTATGCTTTGCATGAAGCGCTGCGCGTGGTTCTCGAAGAAGGTTTGGAGGCGAGCTGGCAGCGTCACCGGCAGGTCCATGAAGCGTTTATCGGCGAGATGCGAAAGCTCGAGATCGAACCCGCCGTGGCGGAATCGATCCGCGCGCCTATGATCAACGCCGTCCGGATCCCTCAAGCCGCGAATGATGCGACGGTGCGGCAGCGCTTGTACGATGAGTTCAACGTTGAGATCGGCGCCGGCCTGGGGCCGCTCAAGGGCAAGATCTGGCGCGTCGGCTTGATGGGCCACGGCGCCAGAACAGAGAACGTTGAGCGGTTGGCCGAGGCGCTCCGCCAGCTGCTTTGATCCGGGACTGGAGTGCGGGAATGATGGAGTAATGGAGTGATGCTCGTACGCTTCCGTCTAGCCTGTTGTGCAGCGAAGCCGAAGGATCGATTCTCCTGTGCGCCTCGCATGCGAGGTTTTTGGGTTAACCCGAGACCAGAGACCCGAGACTCGAAACAAACATTACTGCTTGCGGGCCATCTCGACGGGCGTGACGAATTCCTTCCTGACAAAGCCGGATAGTTTGGTCTCTTCCGCTCGTACCTCCAGCCAATCGCCGTGCCTGCTGATCAGCGACACTTTCGTCCCCGTGGAGAATTTCGCCACCGAAGGCGACGCGAAGTTCGGATCCGGGCGAACAGAAGTCACGTATTTGATCTCATAGGCAGCGGGGTCGAGCTTGGCGGCAGCACTTGGCGCGGCTTTCATGGCCGGGGGCGCCGCGGGTTGCGTGCGGGCTATGGCTGGTTTCGAAGCGGCGGGAGCTTTGCTTTGCTGAACGCTATTGGCGTTGCCGCCATTATGGGCAACGACGGGTTTGTCTGCTAACTGTGCAAGCGATTTCTCCCATTGTACGAGGGTCGTAATATCCATGCCTTCCCGGACAAACAATAAAGGACAGTTGATGGTGACGTTGTCAGAAACCACATCGTGAAACGACCACTTGGAAACTTGGGCGATAACGGCTTTCTTGAAGTCGATGTCGGCGATGCGCGAGGCAAGTTCTTTGACCTCGCTAATCTCACCCGATGGGCCGACGGTAAGCTGCAGCATCATGCCGCCCATCAGGCTTGAATCGTTTTCGCTTTCCTGGCGATAGAACTCCCGCAATCGCTGGAGCTGGCTTTCAATCCGCGCCGAAATTTTGATGGGTTCATTAGCCTGGTCCTTGTCGCCTTTGATCTCAAAGCCGAGTTCCTGCGCCAATACCACTACATCTCCAAGCGCCATATTCCATGCGCGAAGATTTTTCTTGGGCTTCGCCGGCGCGTCATTTGTTTCCGGCGACTTTTGGACTTCCTGTGACTTCGTGACCGCTCCGAAACCCAAAAGGATGAATCCCAGTCCCAAGGCACAACCGGCTATGGCGATGGGTAGCCTGTGGCTGCTAAACCGGCCATTTTGCGTCGCTGAAAGCGTGCTCATTAAAAGACCTCCGTAGAGACCCTGTCTCGCGCTCTAATCGAAGCAAGTTTTGTACCGCTAGTGGATGAATTTTGAGACGGAAAACGGCATTTCGGCCTTGCTCAAAGTATTTGGCGGGACTTGCGTGACATCCTGGGAATGCGACGCATCGATGGCGTCACTTGCTGCGGTAAAAATGGGCGCTCATGTCATACAGAGCAAAAACCCGCTCCACCGATCAGTGGTTTTGAATGGACAATTTTGTTTCCTCGGGCGGATTATTTATGGGTCGAGCGCAAAGGCGCAAGACGCATGCGCTTGATGCTCGCGGCCGTTGTGATCTAAATTACTGGCGCCGTTATTTGTGTAAACAACTTCGCGGAGCACCCGAGCAATACAGTTTCCTGGAGGAGGGCGGCATGAGTTGGAAAGCGTTTATAAGCTTAGCAGTGGGCGTGGTTTTGGCGGGCTGTCAAGCGGTGCAGTATACAGGACGTTCCCAGCTCAACCTCATTTCCGATTCCGAAGAAAGACAACTGGGAACCGACGCCTATCAAGAGGTGTTGAAGAAGACACCGTTGTCGACGCGACAGGACTGGCAGGCGCGTCTTAGAGAAGTCGGGCAGCGCATCGCTGCGGCGGCACAAAGGCCTGACTATCAATGGGAGTTCAATGTGCTCCAGGGAAAAGACGTCAACGCCTTTTGCTTACCGGGGGGAAAGGTCGCTTTTTGGGAGGGCATCATGCCGGTTGCGC
>DASTOD010000717.1:0-18805 GCA_035762645.1 Binatia bacterium
CCTAAAAATCAGAGTTGAGCCCAGAATCCCCATGCTTTGAGCGTGTGCTGAAAAACTCTGATTGCAGGCTACTCAAAAAGATCGCCGGGGCGAGGCGCGTGAAAAATCGATCCTTCGTCATAGCTCAGGCTCCCCCACCCCTCCCTGGATTAAACGCATCACTCCAATACTCCATCACTCCAGTACTCCAGTTTCTGGTACGTTAAAGCGAGGCGATTGAGCGCACCCTTCGACCTTGTTCAGGGCAATCGGCATATGAGTCTTTCAGTAGCCTGCTAGCGGAAGCTGGCGGGGTCCCTGGCCTCACGCGGGAACCAGCCGCCGAGCCGGTGGTAAGCCTTCAGATAGCTGATCTGCCCCTGGTTGGTCATCGCGTTCTCCAAGACGCTGACCAGGCGCACCGCTACCGTCGGCAGCGGCTGATATTGCGGCTCGTCGAGCTGCCGCGCCAGCTCTGCGGCCGTGAGCGCCTTGAGGAACGTCTTCATTCGCTCATAGGTCGCGTCGTGGTACGCCAGAAGCAGCTCCGCCGAGGCTCGAAAGACCCGCACTTGCTCGCGCGTGTGAGTCGCCGATCGCCCGAAGTCCGCGGGCTCGGCCGGCATGGCAAATCGCGCGGCCCAACCGTCTGCGATCCAGAGCTGCTCCCGGCCGGCAAGTCGCGACACGTTGCTGTCCATGACTCGGGTGAGCCGCCAGGCAAGCCAGCCGATGGGCGGATGTGGCTCTTGGATGAGCTCCGCCGGTGTGAGATCGGCCAAAGTACGATGCAGGGATTCGTGAACTCGCGTGAACGCGTCCAACAGAACGTCAGTCTCTGCCATTGCCAGCCACCTTTCTGCTACCTATCGCAACCGTTGTCTCGCCCAAGAGCCAGCGTAGTTCTTTTGCTAGTCTGATCAACCCACGGCGTTTAGGGTTTTGCCAGCGACCTCGACCGGCTCGGCGTCGATCAGGACAAAAGCCATCACACAGGGTTGGGTGCCGCGGTTGACCCAATTGTGGATCGTTCCGCGCTGCACGAGCACGTCGCCCGCCTTCAGGTGGACGACCGCGTCCTCGATCTCCATATCGATCTCACCCGAGATAACGACGGCGTAATCGATGGAATCCGTCCTGTGGTTGCGCGGGGCCACCCCGGGCGCGAACTCGATGACGCGAAAAACCGTTCCGTTCTTGAGCGTCGTCCCGACTTTCCTCAGTCCCTCGTCGGCCGCGCCGGTATTGTCTACGGGAAAAGACTCTGTGGTCCAGACCACACAGGCCGTCGCTCCGGGCCGGCTCGAGGTGACATTCTTCGAGACTTCGTCGATCTTCACCACCGCACGACCCTTGGCGTCATGTCCGGTGACTACTCGTCGTACCTGAACTGCCATTGGTTTATCTCCTTTTTTGACTGGTTTTCTGCCTTTCGGATCTTGTCGCGTAGCTCGCGGCGCGCCTATGCATGTCGTAGCTCGGGCGATAGGACATCAAGACTCCCACCTCGAAGAGCTGTAACCCCACTCGCGGTGTGCTGTCAATCCAAGGGTACTGAAATGAGAACTATTCTCTCGCCGCATGCGGCAATAACGGATTCGGTGTCGATCAAGACAATGAGGCGCTCTCTCTGAGGCACCCAAGTTTGATGTTTAGGCACGTTTAAGACACCAATTTAGTTGATGATCATCAAGTGGCAATCCCTGGGAAGCCGCTTCATAAGCCCCTTCACGACGTGCCCCCGCAGCATGTGATAGAAAGCGTTACGCTTTGTGGCGCCGATGATAACGGCATCGACGTCAAGCGCTTTCGCGGCGTTCGCAATGGCTTCGGCGGCATTGTGCGATACCGTCCAGATCGGAATCAACTCGATGGATTTCCCTCGAACCGCTTGCAGCGCCGCCTTTAGGGTTTCGACGCCTTGTTCGTTGGGAGCATGGGGAGTCGTTCCGGCGAACAGTCCAGGCCATTCTTCGACGTAAATGCAATACACGGCAGATTCGTCTTTGCCTTTCGCCCGGACCACCCCTTCTTGAATGAGGCGCGGATTTTCATCACGGAGAGCTAGCAGAGTCGAGGAGGAATAAAGCGGCTTGACGTCGACTGCTTCGGCGAGCGTCATGAGCCCCTTCAGCTCATCCTCGACCAGGTCTTCGGACGCGTGATAGGCCCGTTCCTGCAGCCGCTCTACGAAAGGAATCCGGGTAAGCGCCTCGATGAACCATGCCCGCCGCACGCCAACCGCCACGAGCATTCCAATGAGCGTGACAGCGCCTCCGAAGTAGGTGGCGAGCTCCTTTTCAACGAGATTGATGCCCCAGGCAACCATTAGCATCAAAGTCGTCAGAACACCGACCCAAAAACCAAAATCGCGACGTCCCAACCTCCAGCGAATCGCATCCAAGCTTAACGATGAAAAGACGAACGCGCCTAGCAGACCAAAGGCGTACATGTCGCCGAGAAGAATCAACTGGCCGCGGGTGAGCAGAATGAGCAGCGCCGGTACCGAGGTGGCGATCAAAATGGCGATATGCGGTGTGTTAAATGCGCGGTTACGCAGTTCCAGGATTTTCGGCAGAAAGCCTTCGCGCGCGAGCGCCAAAAAAACGTGGTACGAACCGATGATTGCCGTATTCGACGCGAACAAGAGAAGGCTCGAAGCGGTTAGCACGACCGCCAATTTGACGCCGATGCCGCCGACGATCAGGCCTAATTCGGAGATGAACCGCTCGCTTTGCGTCGCCTTGATCTGATCCGGCAAAAGTCCCACCGATAATGCGGTCAGGACGGGCGACGTAATGATCATCGCAACGATTACCGCGGCCATGGCTAGGCGCGTCGTGCGACGCAGCGGGTAGCGCATGGCTGGACTCAACTGGCTGATACTTTCCAGGCCTGAAAACGCGAGCCATGCGGCGGAGAATCCAACGAGAAGCTCGTATGAAGAAACTTCTTTACGGAGTTGTAGATGACTGAAAACCGTCTGCCATTGCTCCGCGTTCATGGTCACAACGGCGATGCTTATGACTAGGAGATCGACCGCAAACGTCGCCGAGGCCATGACGAGGGCAACGGTAGCGCTCTCTCGAATTCCGATGATGTTGAGCGCCGCTAGGACGCCCACCCCCACGCAGGCTAGAGGAACGATATAATGGTCGAGAACGGGAAAGGCGCTCCCGACATACTGAAATCCAGAAACCGAGGAAATCGCCGTGGTCAGGAAATAGTCGACGGTTATCAGCATGCCACCCAAACAACCCCACATTGGACCGAAAGCTTTCGTGGTGATAGAGACGACGCCGCCGCCTTCGGGATTGCGCCACGAGATTTCGATGTACTTCAGGGCGAGCAGAAGAAACCCGCCGGTGGTGAGCAGGACAAAAAACGGAGCGGCGTCTTTGACATGGCCATACAGGATGCCGGGCACATAGTAAACGGATGTGCCGATATCGCAGAAAACGACGGCCCATGCCAGAAACCAGGTAAGTTGCCTTGTATCGCGGGTTGGTCGCATAAGAAGTTCAGCGCTACGATAAATTGACTTGCTTCAATAACAAAAAATGTTATCGCGCCAAGACCCCAAGCTCGCAAAGAAAGTTTCTTTCTCCGAACCTTGGCGCCTTTGCGTCTTTGCGCGAGACATGGTTTTTTTCCGATCTCTTCTTGGATTCAGATTGCAAATAACTTTGGCTAGGTTTTTAGCGTTTTTTTTATGTCTTAGGGCTGTCTTTTAATTTGGCGGCACCTGCTCGGAATAGTTAGATTGGGCTGATGCGACAAGCCCAAGCCATAGCCCAATCGGTTGCCGCGCATTCCATTCGCTGCATTGCCTATCCGGTGAACTTTCCGAACGTGTCCAAAAACGGGCTCAGCTGGGCGCTTCATTTAGCACAACAGAATCACGCCGAATTGCTACTGCTGCACGTAGTACCACCACCGACACCGATCTTTGAGCTTGAATCGCCTATGAAATCCGAAGCGGAGCTTGCCCTATCCGTGCTGCTCGCAAACGTTGAAACAGCTGGCATCAAGGCACGAGGCTTCCTCCTAACTGGCACAAATTCGATAGACGGTCAAATCGTTCGTGCCGCAAGGCTGGAACAGGCTGACCTAATTGTCATGGGAACCCGCGGCCGAACCGGCCTCTCAAGGCTACTCGTCGGCAGCTTGGCATGCAGAGTGACCACTCGCGCCCACTGCCCTGTACTGGTCGTTCCTAACCGATGATAACGACCAAATCAGCGCCCGAAAGTGAATCTCGGTGCCTGGCCAAAAAGGAGAAAGGTGTCTCTTAAAAATATTTTGTTCGGAAAACCCAAAGATCCTTTGGATCCAAAAGTTTTCCATCAAGTCTCTCTCATTGCCTTCCTTGCTTGGGTCGGTCTAGGTGCGGACGGGTTAAGCTCATCCGCCTACGGACCGGAAGAGGCCTACCTGGCTTTGGGAGACCACTTTTTTCTTGCCCTGCCTCTAGCCATCCTGATGGCTACAACGGTTTTTGTCATCTCCGCTAGCTACAGCCACATTATCGAGTTATTTCCCACCGGCGGTGGCGGTTATTTAGTCGCGAGTAAACTTCTGGGAGCAAAAGTGGGACTCGTTTCCGGCTCTGCGTTGATCGTGGATTACATGCTGACGATAACGATTTCCGTGGCGAGCGCGGGAGATCAGATTTTCAGCTTCCTCCCCGTTTCGCTGCATGGCATGAAGCTCACAACCGAGTTTGCCCTGATTTTTTTTCTAATTTACCTCAACCTTCGCGGCACCAAAGAGTCGGTGCTCTTTTTGCTCCCGGTTTTTATTCTATTTGTGTTCGCTCATATTTTTGCCATCAGCCTAGGCGTGATTCCAAAGGCGACTGAAGTCCCGGTACTGGCTTCTACTACCTATCAAAAAACCGTCGGCGATATTCAGGGGTTGGGTTTGTGGACAACACTCTTTATCATTCTGCACGCCTATAGCCTTGGCGGCGGGACATACACGGGGATCGAGGCCGTGAGCAACGGCCTTCAAGCGCTGCGCGAACCCAGAGCTGAGACCGGGAAACGGACAATGGTCTATATGGCCACCTCACTCGCCTTCACTGCCAGCGGTCTACTCCTTTGTTACCTGCTAAACCAGGTTTCCCATGAGACCGGCAAAACTCTGAATGCCAGCCTGTTTGAAAAAGTCTACGGAAGTTTCTTCTCGCCCGATTTCGCTTATGGTTTGGTGGTCGTGACTCTCATCACCGAGGCGGCCATTCTGTTGGTCGCAGCACAGGCGGGATTCATTGACGGTCCACGGGTCCTTTCGAACATGGCGCTGGACTCGTGGGTGCCCCATCGCTTCTCTCATCTGAGTGATCACCTGGTTACGCGCTATGGCATCTGGTTCATGGGTCTCGCCTCACTGGTCTTTCTGACTTACACAGGCGGTGACGTGAGACTGCTGGTGGTCATGTATGCCATCAATGTGTTTTTGACCTTCAGTCTTTCACAGCTCGGGATGTGCCGCCATTGGTGGCAGGTCAGAAAATCGGAGAGGCTTTGGCTGCGAAAATTTTTCGTGAACGGTCTCGGTTTGTCGTTCACGGGAACCATTCTCTTAGTCACGATAATTCTAAAATTTGCCGAAGGGGGATGGGTCACTTTGTTAGTGACGTCCGGCTTCATCTTTTTCTGCTACATAGTGCGATCGCATTACAATCAGGTGCGCGGCGCCCTGAAGAGCCTGGATGAAACCCTGATCAATATCCCCTTTCATCCCGACCTCAAAAATCCGGTGCCGCCTAAGAAGCCCAACGCCCCTACTGCCGTCCTTATTGTAAGGGAGTTTGACGGACTCGCGATTCATTCACTGCTTAGCATCAGCCGGCTTTTTCCGAATTACTTCAAAAACGTGATCTTTGTTTCGGTTGGAGTCATTGATTCGGGTCGATTTAAAGGACACAGCGAAATCGAGAATTTGCGCCAAACGAAGGAAGAGGACCTTAAGAGCTTCGTCGAGTTTGCCAACTGCTTGGGCTGGTATGCGGAGTATCGCTACTCCCTGGGGATCGACCTCATCGAAGAGTTAGAGAAGCTCTGCAAATCCATAGCCCGCGATTTTTCCAACTCGGTCTTCTTTGCCGGAAAACTAGTTTTCGAACGGGAGAACTTTCTCACTCGCCTGCTCCACAACCACACCCCCTTTACCCTCGAGCAGAGGCTTCAGTTCGAGGGGTTGGAAATGATGATCCTACCGATCCGGGTCTTCGCTTCTTCAACTAGCCGAGAAATTCGTGCTTAGTGGTTTTTGTCACCGTCGCCCATAAAACGGGAGCAGGATGTTCGCGGTTCTGGCGTTGGGTTCAGATGGAAACAAACGGCGTTATTACGTACAATAAAGCCATGGTAAAAGATCGATGCCCACAGCCGCATGCCATCGTGGCGCCGCTTTGCCAAACGACCAACAAGTCTGTTCCAACCACAACGCCTGTTAACGAATTCGTCGTAGCGGGAATTCTGATGGCGTTGACGACCGGGTTCTGTCTACTGATCGTTTCGTTTATCGGCTATCAAGCTGTTGCGCTAGTCTATTTACTGCTGGTAGTCGCGCTCGCTATCAGGTTTAGCCGCGGTCCGGCACTGACGCTGGCCGCGAGCAGTGCCGTACTGTGGAACTTTCTCTTTGTTCCGCCCCATCACACGCTCTACATCAACGACTTTCACGATGGAATGATGTTCCTCACGTTCTTTGTCGTGGCAATAACTATAGGCCACCTCACCACTCGCCTGCGCCGCAACGAGATGGGCGAGCGCGAGCGGGAACAGCGCACCGCGGCGCTTTATGAACTCGCGCGGCAGGCGGCGTTTGCAACCGACCTGGACAGTGGCCTCAAGGCTGCAGTCGGACTCATCGAACCCATTTTTAGCGCCAAGGTGGGCCTTTTACTGAGACAAAAGGACCACACACTATCGAGCATGCCCCATGCGGCGAGCTCTTTCACTCCGTCCGAGAAGGAAAAAAGAGCGGCGGCATGGGCCTTTAATCACCGTTTACCGGCGGGAAGGTTCACTGATGCGATGCCCGATTCGGAGGCTCTGCATGTGCCGTTGCAGGGGCGTACGGCCGTCATGGGCGTGCTGTCGCTTTGCCCACGGGCAGAAAAATCTCTTGACCCGACCGAAAGAGATCTGCTTGAAGCGTTCGCGGTGCTTATTGGGTTAGTGCTTGAAAAAGAGCACGTCATTGAAGCTCTTAAACATGCGGAGATCCTCGAGGCCTCGGAGCATCTCAGGCGCGCGCTCCTGGAAAGCGTCTCGCACGAGCTGAAAACTCCCTTGTCAGCCGTTCAGGCGGGGATCGATGCTCTGGCGCGGCAGACCGACGGCAACGAAAGAAGACAATCGATCCTTCGAGAAGTTCAGCTTGCTGTCCGCCGCCTCCACCGCGTGATCAACAACTTGCTCAATATGACCCGAATTGAATCGGGCGTGATCCAGCCTGGGTTGGACTGGTGCGACGTGGGTGAGATCGTTCATGCAGCTATCGAGCTAGCCGGCGAGAGCGTTGGCGATCATCAGGTCATCATCGAGGTGGATCAGACTTTGCCGATGGTCAAGGTGGACCAGCCGCTTCTCGAGCAGTGCCTTTGCAATCTCCTGCTGAACTCTGCTGCCAACAGCCCGCCGGCGACAAAGATCACCATCCGTGCGCGCGTCCAAGAAGAGCGATTGGTCCTTTCAGTCCTGGATGAGGGGAAAGGAATTCGCAAAGAAGACTTGACGCGCATCTTTGAGGTCTTCTATCGTGGAGCCGACGCGTCTCCCGGCGGCACAGGGCTCGGTCTTGCCATCGTGGATGGCTTTGTGCGCGCGCACGGAGGGAGCGTGCGGGCGGCCAACCGGGAAACCGGCGGAGCCGAATTTGTCATCACGATTCCCGTGGAGACCTTTCGAACCGAGCTGCGGGAGGCTTCACCTTGAGCGAGACCGCGACCGCGCTGGTCATCGACGATGAGCGTCAGATCCGCAAGCTTCTTCGCATCGTTTTGGAGGAGGACCATTATCGCGTGCTCGAGTCGGAAAGCGGCAGACAGGGACTCTCGGATATCGCGCTGCGCAGACCGGACGTTGTTTTGCTTGACCTTGGGCTGCCGGACATGGATGGCCTCGCGGTTTTAAAAAGGCTGCGCGAGTGGAGTCACGTGCCGGTATTGATTCTCTCCGTCAAAGACGGACCTGAGGACAAGGTTGCTGCCTTGGACGGCGGCGCCGATGACTACGTTACAAAACCGTTCGAATCCGCCGAGCTTTTAGCCCGGCTTCGGGCCATTCAGCGCCGGGCGGCTTCCGTGTCCGAGGAACCGTTCTTCCGCGCAGGATCGCTTGAGATCGACTTCAACGCGCGCGCGGTGACGGTGAAGGGACGGGAAGTAAAACTCACGCCGACCGAATACGCGCTGCTGAAAATTCTCGCGCAGCACGCGGGCAGGGTTGTCACCCACAAACACTTACTGCGAGAAGTCTGGGGACCCAACGCCGAGGAGCAGTCCCAATATTTGCGCGTCTATATGACTCACCTGCGCAAAAAAATTGAGGCCACGGACAGTCGGGAAAAGTTTTTACGAACCGAGAGCGGCATCGGGTACCGTCTGGTAGGGGCGAAACAGTAGGATGCGCGACCGTCGCCTGACTCGCCTAACCCCACCGGTCGGTCGAAACCGCCGGCGCGTAAAAATTGGCCGTGAGGAGACACGTCCATGAGTTGGTTAGTTATTGCGAGTAGTTTGCGAGCCCGCGCTCCATACGGCGGCTTTTTGTCCTCCGGGCAGTCCTGGTCATAATCGTCATTAGGATCCAGCACCCGCCGGCTATGACCCCGGTAATGAGGAGGATAGTGATTACTTCAGATATATTCATAATAGCGTCCTCTGGTTTTCTGTAGAGCAATGCTTGGGCCACCGCACAGTCTGGAACAACTTGGTAAGAATAGGCCTTACAAGCGGCCATAACCCCCGGCGAGGCCAACGCTCGCTTGTCAAGGTGACGCGCTGCTATGACACACTGTCAAGCTGAAGCACCACTTCAGTTCCCTTGTGTTCCTTCTCGAGCCATGCCAGTCCAGGCGCACCCTTTCTTTGTCTGCTTCGTGCTTACTATGCAAGTTTTTGCAGTTGCGCAAACTTTCTGGCAGCTCTAGCTCTCAGAACTTCCAGGGTGTAACTACCTAACGAAAACCTACCTTGATCGGGTAGTATAGGTCCTATGGAGTCTATCGAAGTTTTGGTGCTGCCGCAGGTTTCTGATGCGGTGCTGCACCGAATTCAGAACGTCCACTCGCGCGCCAAGGTCGTCGATGCCAGGGGATGGTTCGACGTAGAGCTTCGCGCCACTTGGCCGCAATGGACTGTGGATCGGTATCTCGCGGACAGGAAGTCTCCCGCAACCAGCCTCGAAGAGCGCAACCGGGCTCTCGCGTCGGCCGAGATCGTGCTCACGGGTTGGCCACCGTTGAGGGATCTGAGAGCACGCGCGCCGCGGTTGAAATGGGTCCATGAGCTGCCGGCCGGAGCGAGCAATTTTCTGGAAACCGATCTCTGGGGCTCGAATCTATTGGTAACCACCTCGCGAGGGCTCACGAACACGCGCCCCATGGCCGAGTATGTGTTGGCGAGCTTTCTCCACTTCGCTCGTGGCCTTCACTTGAGCCACCGAGACGAAAGGCGCCAACGTTTCGATCATCGAACTTATGATCCGATAATAGTGCGCGATAAGACGGTCTGCGTTGTCGGCGCGGGCGGAATTGGCCAGGAGGTGGCAAAGCTCTGTGCGGCCGTCGGGATGCGCGTGGTCGGCACGCGTCGGCACGTCGCTCCGGGAGCAGCGCTTCCGCCCGGCTTCGTACGACTAGAATCCTCCGCCCTTTTCCATGACCTGCTCGGCGAGAGCGAGTTCGTAGCCGTTTGTTGCCCGTGGACAAAGGAGACTACCCGTCTGATCGACCGATCGGCGTTTGCAGCAATGAAATCAGGAACGGTTCTGGTCAACATCGCCCGCGGCGAAATTATCGACGAGGAGGCTTTGCTGGAGGCATTGACGGAGGGGAGGGTTCGCGGCGTCGCGCTGGATGTGTACGTCGGGGAATTCGAACGCCCGCCCGATTCGCGTCTGTGGCATGATGGGCGCGTTCTCATCACGCCCCATGTATCGGCGGGAACGGATGTCTCCGAGCACCGCGGGGTGAACCTGTTCTGTGAAAACCTGACTCGTTACCTCGAGGGCCTGCCGTTGGAAAATCTCATAGACTGGGAGCGTGGATATTAAGGGGAATCGCTCGAGGAGCCGGGTTACGCCGTAGGAAAAAATCAATCGACCCCCACTATCCTGGAAGTCGCCAGGCAAAAAGTTCAGCGCTCAGCGAATCGAACGTGGAGATTGGGCAGGTTGTTGCTTGCTATCTCCGATATCTTTTGCCTTGGCGGCTTTTCGTGGCGATTCCATTTTGACCACTGGGAGCCCCAACTCTTTTGCCAGCCGCGCACACGAAGCGCACACCAGCATATTGAGCACGACCATGCCTCCGTCTTCTGTTGTAACGCGATACGGCCGGTGTTTCGTAAATCGGTTGCAACGCCGACAAACAAATTCCATCGCTAATCTCCTTGCGATCTGAAGCGCGACGCGCTTTAGAAGGGGCCGATAAAAAACTTCAGTGCGGAGCGTGGAGTGTTAACGCACAGTACAGCAGCAATAACAAAAGGCAAGAAAAAAATTATCCAATTACGTGATTCGGTCTCTCGAATCACGCGTTATCCACAAATCTATGTGGATAAGTTGTTCATAACGTTCCTAAAGCTGCTATCCGGCTATTGTTGCGCTTGCCGCCTCCCCTTGCCTAAAGCATGAGCGAAGGGAGACAAAAAATGCCGAACGTATACATATTGAGGTCCCGTTTACGGACTTTGGACGGGGTGCTCAGACAAACCCGACGATGCCGGCGAGCGCGCCCGCGGCAAGCAGCCACAGCGGATTCCATGGCTTGCGCAAAACCAGCGCTACGGTGAGTAGCGTGATCAGGTACCCGCGCCAGTCGTGGTTCACCGCGCGAATGAGTATCGTCGCGCTCGCGAACATCAGTCCGATCGTAATCGGCGTCAGGCCGCGGCGAATGGCGCGACCGATCGGGGCGTTGGGATAGCGCTCGTTCAGGTGCCCGACAAGCAGCGTGAGGGTGCTGGCTGGCACCAGCAGCGGGAGCGTGGTCGCGGCTGCGCCCGCCCACCCCGCCAACTGCCAGCCGATAAGCGTGACGTACATGACGTTAGGGCCCGGTGCCACCTGCGCCAACGTGTAGATCTCGGCAAACTGCGTGCTCGTCATCAAGTGGTTCACCTCTACCACATAGCGGTGGATTTCCGGCAGGATCGTCGACGGACCGCCGACGGCGACAAACCACAGGGCCAAGAAATGGAGAGATAGCGCGCCGAGATCGAGGCGGTCCATCACTCGTTTTCTTTCCAGGCCGCGGCGACGGCCCACGGCGCGAGTGCGCCCATGACCCACAGCAGCGGCCAGCGCAAGACTCCGACGCCGACGAACGCCAGCGTGCCGAACAGCCACGGTCGCCATCGGCGCGGCAACACCATCGCAAGCTTGATAACGGTGGCGAGCAGCAGCCCCGCCGCGACAATCGACATCCCGGCGAGCGCCTGCTGAACCTGCGGGAGGGCGCCGTATCGCTGGTACAGTATGCCCATTCCGATTACCACCAGGCACGGCCAGCCCAAGAACCCGGCGACGGCCGCCGCCGCGCCCGTCCAGCCACCGAAACGATGCCCGACCATCACCGTCAGATTTAGGACGTTCGGACCGGGCAGGAGCTGTCCAAGCGTCAACAGATCCACAAACTCGCGCTCGGTGAGCCAGCGCCGGCGCTCGACCAGCACGCGTCGTGCCCAGAACATCACACCGCCGAAGCCGGACAAAGTTATCCAGGAAAAGGTGAGGAACAGCGTAAACGCGCCGATCTGCGGCCGATCTGGCTCTGTTTGTGTCATGGTTTTTTGACTCCTCCATGTCGGTGCATTGGTCGGCGGACGCGGCAAAGTCACTCGCGGTTATGCTTTGGCAACAACGATGTCGGCATACGTGCTCTGGACAATCGCGCGCAATTCAGCTTGCTCGGCCGCCGGCACCTTGAACTTGTCGAGCGTTTGCTGAAAGTCATCCATGAACGCGTCCCATTCCTGGGCGGTGATATTGAGGTGTCGATGGGAGTCGGCCATCGAACGCCCGGTATATTTCTGCGGGCCGCCGGCCGCCCAGCAGACCATCTCGGTGGCGAGATACTTGAAGCCGGCGGGCGGCACCCTGTGGTGCGCCTCGTCGACGGCCGGGTTCGCATTGAGGCGCGGATCGGTCATCACCCGATCGATAAAGTCGTCTACCACCACCGCGATGCTGTACACTCCGCCGAGCCGTTCATAAAGACTCGGTTTCGCTTCTTGCTGAGACATGTGTGTCTCCTTTCTTGACTCGCAGTTTTTCGCCTAAACAATACTTTGATCCGCTCTTAGCCGGATTCAATCGCGAGCGCGCTCGGCGGTTCGGTAAGGCGTTTAAGAATATTTTCCCGCCAAGACGCCAAGAACGGCAAAGTAAGATTCGTTTTTCTTGGCGCCCTTTGCGCCTTTGCGCGAAATACTCCGATTTGGTTGCGGCTTCGCCGCGCTGCGTCATCGTTGTTCATAAAAGGCGGTCGATGTAGCCGCTGTCGTCGATCTGCCGGAGATAGTGCAGGTCCCATAGAGTCAGCGGATTGAATGTTTCGATCTCCGGATCGCGCTTGACGGCCAGGGCAAAGACGTTGCGGATCGCCTCAAGGGACGGATAGGGCTTTTTTTCCAGCGAAGCGGCCTGGCTTTCGTAAAAGCAGTCCCATTCCTCGGCGGTTTCCATCTTCAAAAGCTCCGTGCAGTGTCTTTGAATGACCGCGAGCGTCTCGGTCTTTTTCGTCTTGAAAAAATGGATTACGTCGATCAGCGCCAGAATCAGCGCCCGCACTTCGTCCTCATGACTCTTCACATAGGTCGTTGTCGTCGTCAGCGTCACGCCTTCGATCATCGGCATGGTCGGGAGCTCGACGATTTTGGCGCCCAGCTTGCGCGCGCGGAGTTGATCGACGGCTCGAATGAACGTCGCGTCATATTTGCCGGCCATGACTTCTTTCGCTCGATCGATGCCTCTCCTGGCGCCGGTCACAAGCTCTACGTTCCGCCCCTCTTCCAAGCCATGCTGTTTAAGATAAAGCCAGACATTCAAGCCCGTGTGGCCGTCGTAGTCATCCATGGCCACGCGCTTTCCGTCCAGATCGCGCATCCCGTCAATGCCGTTTCCAGCCACGAGGAAATTCTCGCGCCATGCGTTGTTGCTTTGAGCGAGATGAACGTACGGATCGCCGTTGAGCGCGCGCCGGGCGTAGAGATTATGATGATTGCCGGAAACGATATCGAGTTCTCCCGATTTGAGTCCTTCGGCAGCGCGCCGGCGCTGGCCTTCCAGCGATCCCAGGTCCATTTCGAGGCCGTGCTTCTCCAGAAACCCGGACTGCTCCATCAATTTCCACAGTGGCACATGGCTCGGCGCGCGGTAATAAATGCGAATCTTTTTCTTGGCTGCCATATGGGTCTCTCCCCTCCGGGCGCTTAGTATCGAGTTCCCTTCCCCCAGTTCGACCGAGATCCGGGACCGGGCGTCCCGCGGCTCATCGCCCTTTCAGAAGCTTCCAAACCTTTTCCCTGGACTCATGCCTGCCGGTCACGATCCATTTCCAATCCGTGTCGTCGAAATACTTGACGCCGGGTTTCGGAATATTTGCCGGACCGAGGAAAGAATGATCGATGTCGGTGCGCAGCGTGACCGAACCATACCCGCGCGCGTAGGTTTCCAGCCCCTCTTTCGAGAGAATCCAGTTGGCGAAGACTTGCGCGGCTTTTGGATGCGGAGCCTTGTTGGCCATGCTCAACAACCACGGTGAGCCGTTGATGGTCGCGGGCACGCCGGCAAGTTCGAAAATTTCGAGGATTTTGAAACCCTCCTTTTGCAGCGGCCGGACGTCATCTTCTCGACAGTTGAAGCAGATCGGGTACGTTCCGCGCGCCAACCAATCCGCCATTTGCCGGCGCTCTCGCGTGCGCGCCGGTTTTTGATCGAGGTAGAGCTGCTTCACGAATTCCGCGCCAATTTGGGTATAAAAGCGCGCTGCCGTGTTCGCTCCCGCGCCTGTCGTGGTCGGGTCTTCCGTCGAGATCTTGCCTCGCCATTTGGGGTTGAGGAGATCATGGACATGGCGCATCTCCTCCGGCCTGACATGATCCGTATTGATAAAAAGCAAGCTCGCCACGCTGCTGAACGGACGCGCGACAAATCTTTCCTCCGGATCCGGAAACCAAACTCGCCCCGTTTTCCACTTTGAACCGTCGACGACCTCGGGAAACAGGAGCTGGGGCCTGAGCGCTTCAATCATTTTCTGCCCGTACAGCTCAATGGCTGTCGTGTCAGGGCCTGCGAGGAACACGTCCACGCTGTAGATCCCCGCGGATCTCTCCGTCTCAACCCGGGCGACGATCTGGCTCGAGCGTCCAGCGATAAACTCAATGGGAAGGCCGTACCTCGCGGTGAATTTGGGGATGATCTCGCTGCGCATCACCGGGTCCGGCGAGCCTGCCACCACGACCTTGCCTTCCTTTTTGGCTGCATTCACAACTTCCTGCCACTCCTTGTCGCCGCCGAGGGGCTGCGCTCCCGCCGGCATGCACCAGACAAACAGAAAAATGATGGACGCTACTCGGTTCATATTTTTCTCTCCGCCCTATGAATCTGATCCTACGAGCTTGAGACCGAATTTTCTGCCGACGAGCATCATCAGTGCAACCATCAGCGTGATGAGCAATCCCAACGCCGCGCCGCGCTCCAGTTCACCCGTGAAACTGTACTCCAACAGCAATATCGATAGCGGTCGTGATTGATGGCTGTAAAGTAACACGGGCGTGCTGATGCTGGTCAAGGCGCTGCCGAAATTCATCAGCCCGACGGCGGCTCCCACCGGCGCCAGCAGCGGCAACAAGATTCGCCGGTAGGTGTACGACCACGGCGCCCCGCTTACGCGGGCCGCTTCTTCCAAATCGGGACCCAGCTGGAGCAGCCCCGCCTTGAAAGCCTGGGTTGTCACCGGGCTATCGGCAAGCATCAACGCAAACGCAATGCCCCAAACCGTGCCGTAGAGAACCGACCGCAGCGGTGTCGCCAGGAAAAGCCAGAGAACGCCCAGGCCCAGCAGAATTCCCGGCAGAACATGAGGAATCCAACACAGGCTTTCCAAAGCCGGCGCCGCCACCGCTCGGCGCGACAACAATAAATACGCAATGGTGGAGTAGAGCAATAGGCCACCGCATGCCGTGACCGTGGCGATGATCAAGCTGTTCTTGAGCGAAACGAGAAAGAGCGGATCGCTAAAGAGATTAACCCAATGGGCCACGGTGAAAGGCGAGCGGATGGTGAAAAAACCGTAGCGGCGCATAAACGAGCCGATGACCAGAAAGGCCAGCGGCAGCACCATCATGACGGCGATATAGCAAAGACATCCACCCAGCGCCGCATACCTCCACCTGCCCAGTTTGACGCGCAGCGTCGAGTACCCCTGTCCTGTCACGACAGCAAATTTGCGCCCGCCGCTCAGATACCTCCAGTAAAAAAACAAAAGCACGGCCAACACTATGAGAAAGACCGAACCCAACGCGGTCGCCTCGCCGTAGGCGCGCGGCTCGCGCTGCAGGTAATCGTAGATGCGCGTCGAGTAGACGTAGATGCCTGCCGGGGTGCCGAGCAAAAGCTCGGTATTGAAGGATTGAAGACCGCGAATAAAGCTCAAAACCGCAATCGCCACAATCATGGGCGCCAAAACAGGCAAGGTGATGCGCCGCAACATGGCTCCCGTGCTCGCGCCCGCCACGCGGGCGGCCTCTTCCAATGAAGCGCCGAGGCGGCGAAACACCGGGACGAGGAGCATGACCTTAAACCAGATGCCGCTCGTTGAGGTATGCACCCAGACAATGCCCCAGAAGCTGTACGGCGTAAAAACCGGTCCATCCACGAACGGGAGCTTTCTCGCGAGGGTGTTCAGAAAACCATAGTCAGGATCCAGTAGGAGAATCCACGCGAGCGTGAGAGGAAAATCGGGAACAAAATAAGCGATCCAGCAAAATAGCTCGATCGCTTTTCCTGCCGGCATATCGGTGCGAGCAATCAGCCAAGCGACCATCACGGAAATCATCATGGCAGGTAACAGCCGGACGATGGAGAGGAGAAAACTCATCCACAGAGCGGCGACGGTGCCCGGATCGCCAAAGGCGCGGATCCAGTTATCCAATCCATAGATCGCTTCTTTGCCCGGCGGCGCCAAGTTGAAGCTTCCGGACAAAAGAAAGGCGAGCGGCAATCCCATGGCGACCGCCAGGAAAGCAAGCATCGAGAATTCCGCGAGACGGAAAGCCTTAAACCACGGTCCGAGCCGCGGCATCGACAGGGCAGGCGCCGAGAAGATCATGACGTTCAGAGTCTGTCGATCTGGAATCGCCGCGGATCCAGGCAAAGACACACCCGAGATCCTACGGCGTACTGTTGTCGTTTGCTGGCCGGCAGGACGAGCGTCATATCGCTCACCCGCAGTTGATATTCGAAGTGATCACCGAGATATGAGACTTCTTCGATCTTTGCCGAAATCTGGTTTTGCGAAAGGTCGCCCCCCGGGAGAATCTCGATGTCCTCCGGTCGCGTGAAGAGACGAACCGATTCGCCGCCGGCGAATCCGTCGCCATGTTCTTTTTGCAGCGGCAATCGTCCGCCGCCGCTCGCGAGTTCGAACCAGCAGCCGCTGGGATGCTTGACCATAGTTCCGCGAAAAATCACGGTGCGTCCCAAGAACTCGCTCACAAACGAAGTCGCGGGCTTCTCGTACACTTCTGCGGGCGTGCCAATTTGCTCGAAGCGGCCGCGGTGCACCAGCGCCATCCGGTCCGCTAACGTCATCGCTTCGGCCTGATCATGCGTCACGTAGAGAATCGTGAGGCGGAGTTTTTTCTGCAGCGCGCGGATTTCGAAGCGCATCTGCTCGCGAAGCTTGGCGTCGAGATTGGAAAGCGGTTCATCGAGCAGCAGAATCGCGGGCGTGTATACCAGCGCGCGCGCCAAAGCGACCCGTTGTTGCTGCCCGCCGGATAAATCGGGCGCGGCCCGAGATTCAAGCCCATCGAGTCCGACCGTCCTGAGCGCTTCGCCGACACGCTGTTTAATGACGGCGGCGGCTTCACCGCGCACCCTCAGCGGAAAAGCGACGTTCTCAAAGACGGTGAGGTGCGGCCAAATCGCATAGGATTGAAAGACCATGCCCATCTGCCGCTTATCCGGCGCCACAAACACGCCGCGCACGGGCGCCGCTACCGGTTTGCCGCCGACGACAATCTCACCTTCGTCAGGCTCTTCCAAACCGGCAACCAGCCTGAGCGTTGTCGTTTTGCCGCAACCCGAAGGTCCGAGGAGCGTGAAAAACTCGCCCGGTTCAATCGTAAAGCTCACGCGCTCGAGGGCGCGGACCGAGCCAAAAGACTTGGAGACCTCGCGGAACTCGAGAACGGCCGGCATGGCTGAACAAACACGAGCTATTCATCCAGGAGTCGGCAGTAGTAGCGCCAGGTGGAGCGGTTGTACATGGAGGTTGGACGCCGCATGGCGGACCCGACCAGGACTTGAATGTCTTCGGGCGGGATGGGTTCGGGCGTGCCGAGAAGCGCGGCCCGATAGTTGATCTCTGCTAAATCGTTCAGTTTGATCGCCGTAAGCGTCGCCTCCTCAACGCTGGCCCCGACGGTGGTGATGCCGTGGCCGCGCATGAGACAGGCCCGTTTGTCTCCCAGGGCGGCCGCGAATTCCTCTCCGAGAGTGGGGTTCGAGACGGTTACGCTACGGCCGTAATTCGCGAGGCCATTGACGACCAACCGGAGCCCTGTCGGATCATAGGCGCCATAAAGCGGCAGCAGAGGTTTGTTGCATATGGTAAAGAGCACGACGGTGGCCGGGTGAACGTGGACAACGTATTGAACATCCGGACGGGCGCGATAAATCCAGGTATGGATAAAAACTTCTTGCGGCGATTCCAGGCCTTCTTCGCCGGAGACTTTGTTGCCTTCGAAATCGACCGTGATGATATCGCGCGCCGTCACGTATCGAAGGCCGGACTCTTGCGGGCCGCGCGCTTTGATCAATACGCGGTCGCTATCCGGCACCCGCGCGCTCACATGGCCGCTCGGCTCTTTAGTCAGATTGAGCTTTCCCAGAATTCGGCAAGAACGGGCGACGAGTTCGCGTAGCTCCATCAGGTCAGGCATAAAAAAGACTCTTTCGAATGAGCACGTCGCGCCAGAGACCGACGACAGAAGATGATATTCCCGTCGCTGCCTTAACGCAAGCAAAGGCGAGGCGAGGCGCCAAGCGGAGCACACAGGCGAGAAAACGCTATTCCCATGCAAGCATCAAGCATATTTTTTTACCGCGTGATCGATAGCGGCACCCGCCTTGGCCAGATCTTCCGGTACCATGACAGGATGAATCTCAATGCTTGCGTTGAACGCAAGGAACCACGGCTCCGCGATGGCCGGGATTTCAGAAGCGTCTTTCATGTCGAGAAAAATGAACCCCGCGCGCTGACCGTTGTTGTCCGTAAAATAGACGGCCTCGGGCTTCAACTCTGCTAATATGGATTGGATGGTCGCGCCAAGCTTGCCGGCCTTCGCGGCGGCGTTTCCGGA
>DASTOD010000718.1:0-6185 GCA_035762645.1 Binatia bacterium
TACCGGCTCTGGCTGCAAGGTTTCACCGCCGACGGGAAAATTCCGCTGAAGGATTTGCAGGAGATTTACGACGCGGCCCATAAAGCTCAGATGATCCCGACTCCGGTTCAGGTCAATCGTGTGATGGATTATGCGCCGCTCGACGAAGTGTTAGGAGAGAAAGCGGGCAAATGATCCGGCAATCCATCTCCTGACCCACCACCCACGATCGCGAAACACGACCAGCGATGGTTTTGCAGGACAGCGTTCACATCAAGAGTCCGCCGGAGAAGGTTTGGACCTTCATCGAGGACCCGCAGCGGATGAAATTCTGGAACCCGAAAATCCAGGCTGTCAGCCCTATCTCTTGGGGCGAGCGGCATGTCGGTTACAGATATCGCATCACTTACGCGATGAGCAACAAAACCAGCGAATTCCTCGCCGAGATTGTCGAATACCGCAAGGCCGAAAAGCTCGTCGCTCACCTCACCGAAGGGAACCTTCCGAGAGGGAGCTCGGTCGACGAGATTTACCAGCTGTCGCGCAGTGGGGAGGGGACTCTGCTGGCGCAAAGAATCGAGATCAACCACTCGGGCATCAATATCTTTTTTAGGCTGCTGATCGCTTTCATCTTCCGCTTCGGCAGACCGACCGGTAAGAAATATTTGGAAAAGCTCAAGGAGCTGGTTGAAGCCGACTCGTAATCATTTCAGGAGCTACAGATCTCGTCATATGTCGGCGTCGGCATTCCGGCTTTCCAGGACGCGTCGCGGAGCTCGATGCGATTCCCGCTGGGATCGAGAACGAATAACTGCCTGCCGGTAAAAAAGCCGGTGGGGCGGTAGTCGACCGGCTCGCGAATTTTGATCCCGGCGTCGCGAAAGACTTTGCACGCCGTGTCAAACATCTCGGTGCTCACGTCGAATGCATGGTGCAAACGGCCGTCCTGCTCGACGGTTCTGACAAGCGGCTCTTTGCGCTCGCAGAGCAGGATGTTATGACCGCCGACGGTGAAGCAGGACATGCGCGAGGTGACGAGCCGGCCGACGTGTTCGAGCCCGAGGATTTCCCCGTAAAATTGTTCGGCTTCTTCTAAATTGTTCACTGGGATCGACCAGTGAACGACGCCCTCAAGCTTCAACATTCCCATGTGCTACCCTCCAGATCCCTCACCCTTGCCCTCTCCCAAAGGGCGAGGGTGGGGACTCGAAACCGCTCAGTGGTGGTCTCTCTATTATCCCGTCGATCCTCGACCATCAATCTTCGACCATCGAAAACCCAGGCACGGGCGATTACCTCACCGTTTTCCCGTACACTCGATCGATAAACCCCTCCTTCTCGATCTCGCGCACGACGCTATCGTCGATCACGCTATCCACTGTAGCCTTACTCCCCGGACTCTGTTTCAATGCTTCCTCGAACTGGATCTTCATCCCTTCTCGGGTCGTGTAAGGAACGCGCTCCAGGATCTTAGCGGTCGATTGGTAAGCGCTTTCCAGATAAGCCTTGTTCGCCCCTCGAAGGTGCTTCGCAATGATTTTTTGCGTTCCCTCTTTGTTGGTCTTGAAGTAGTGGGCCGCTTCGGTCAAAGCCATGACGGTTCTCTTGATTACCGGGCGATTCTTGGCCAGGTAGCCTTTGGTGGTCACCGCGCATATGAAAGGAAGGGAGTAGGGTTTCTCAAAATCCGCCATATCAGCGAGAATCCGATGCGGCAAGCCTCCGGGAATGAGGTGGACGTTGCCGGGCGGAGAAGGAAACCCGGCAATGACCCCGCGACTGAAAGCCGCCGCGCGTTCAGAGGCACCTCCGATCTGAAGGATGGTTACGTCCTCACCGGGTTTCAAGCCTATGCCTTTCAAGAGTTCCCGCGCCGCGACATCGGAAACACTCCCGAACCGGCTAATGCCGAGCGCTTTGCCCTTGAGGTCTTCCGCGCGCTTGATGCTTTCAAGAACAACCAACTCATAGGCCATGCTGTTAATAAAACAGGCGACGCTGACCAGTTCGCCCCCGCGAACGCCGCTGGCAGCTACGACACTGCCGGCGATATTTGCAACCTGAACGTCCTGCGACACGACAGCGGCGGCTGCTATAGTGGAGCTCCCAATGTAGACTACATCGGCATTGAGTCCGTTTTTCTTATAAAAACCGGCATCCTGTGCGATGGTCCATATCCCGTTCAGAGCATCCGTCGAGCTGTAGGCGATCCTGATTCTGTCCTGGGATTCTGCATTTACCGCCGCCATGAGGACAAGCAAACAGATGACGATAGAAAAAAGACAGCGAAACTTTTGATTGCCTTGGTTCATAGCTCCTCCCTCGTCAATAGTTTCGTGTTTCGAGTCTCGGGTCTCGAGTTGCCCAGGAGACTGAAAACCGAGAAATTGGCATTTGTCATTTCACTATACATCTTAGATCCGCGAGCCGTGGCGTTTTGTGAGTGCATTGAAGATCTTCTCTGCCGTGATCGGCAGGTCGAACACTCGCACGCCAACGGCGTCCTGCACCGCATTGGCGATGGCGGCCGGCGGGCTCACATTAGCATGCTCGCCGATGCCTTTCGCCTCGTAAGGACCCGGACCGCCTTGGGAATGCACCAGGACCGTTTTGAATTTCGGAATGTCCGCGACGTTGGGAATCTTGTATTCTCCAAGATTCGTCGTGGTGATCTTGCCGTTATCGGCAACGAGCTCTTCCATCAAGCTCGTGCCGATCGCCATCACCGCCCCGCCGTCGATTTGGCCCTGGTGGGAAATCGGATTGATGATGGTGCCGACGTCATGGGCCGTGACCAAACGGTGGAGCTTCACTCGGCCCGTTTCAGGATCGATTTCAACCTCGGCGACCTGTGCAACGAACGAGGTCGATGAGCCTTTCCTTGGCACCTCGAGTTCGACGCTCACGGTCATGGCGCGGCCGGCGGCCGAAACCACCTCGCTGAGGCTCAAGGAGTGGCGGCGGTTTTCTTTAGTCGAGAAACGGCCCCCTTGATAAACGACAGTTTCTTTTGCGCACCCGAGCAGTCGCGCGGCTTGCTCCAGTAATTTGCCGCGCAGCTCGCCGCATGCCTGGATCGCGGCGTGCCCATTGATATTGGTCGAGCGGCTGCCGCCGAACCCGACATCCACGCTGTAAGGCACCTCGGCGGTATTGCCGACTCGGCAGTGAACCTGCCCGTAGGGGACGTCCATTTCCGCGGCCACCGTCTGGCACAACACGTTGCGCAGTCCGGTCCCCTGATCACCGGCCACGGTCAAAACGGTGAAGGTTCCATCGAGCTCGGCGGTCAAGACGACCCAAACCTTTCCGGATCCGGTGCCGCGTTCGTACATCGCGACCCCACGGCCATGGTGGGAAGCGCGCTTTGGCTTGCTCCAGCCGGCGGCGTCGAGGGCGGCTTGCAGCGTCTCCCGCGACTTTACTCCTTTCCATGATTTGCCCAGGGCATTCTCCTCGCCGTCACCGACCAGATTCCTCATGCGAAACTCGGCCGGGTCCATCTTGAGCTCTCTCGCGATCAGATCCATGTGCGACTCTGTGGCGAAGATCGCCTGTAGCGCGCCCGGCGCGCGCCAAAATCCGCACGGAATGGTGTTTGTGTAAACCTGCAGGGCTTCCATATAGGTATGCTCGATGCGGTAGGGACCGGCGGTGCCCGCGCCGCCGATGCTGGCGCGGCCGGGCTTCATTCCCGCATAGGCGCCCGTGCCGTGCACGGCGCGCAGATAACGCGCCACCATCCGTCCGTCGCGCTTCACGCCGGTGCGCACCGTCACCACCGTCGGATGATCCGGATTGGAGGACGTGAGCTCTTCGGTGTGGGTCAAAACGATTTTAACCGGCCGCTTCGCCTGCAGGGCGAGGAAATAGGCTATCGGCAACTCTCCGGCGCCGCTCTTGCCCCCAAAATCCGCGCCGACGTTGACGGGATGGATGCGAATTCGATCGGGCCGAACGCCGATGGCTTTGGCGAATTGGTTTCTCGTGCCGAATGGGCCTTTAGTGGACGACCACGCGACGATCCGGCCGTCGTCTTCGATTTTGACGAGAAACGCCTGGGGCTCGATGTAGCCCTGATGATGAATCGGAATCCGGAAGGTGTGCTCGATGACCAAATCCGCGTCGCGAAACCCTTGATCGATATCGCCTTTGCCCCACGTGAGACGGTTGCAGACATTGGGGACGTCCTTGACCATGATGTCTTGCGGCGCGCCGTCATAAGCGGATGCGTCATCGTGCAGAATGGGCGCGCCGGGCTTCGTCGCTTCCAGCGGATCGAACACCGCCGGGAGCTCTTCGTATTCGACGTCAATCAAGTTCAGCGCTTCTTCCGCCGCGTCGGGAGTTTCGGCCGCCACCGCCGCAACGCGATCACCGATGAAGCGCACTTTATCCCAGCACAAACAAGGAATGTCGCGAATGCTCTTGCCTTGATAATGGTTGGGCTCGTCTTTACCCGTGACAATTGCTTTAACGCCGTTCACCTTCCAGGCCCTCGACGCGTCGATGCTGACGAGGCGGGCGTGAGGGTAGGGGCTGCGGAGAATTTTTCCCCACAACGCGTCCGGAAAATGGATATCGGCGGCGTAGACCGCTTGCCCGGTTACTTTCTCCACACCTTCCACCCGTCCGACGGGCGCGCCGATAATCGATTGTGCTTTCGCCATGCAACAGTCTCCTTAGTGTCTATGCCGGCGCTCCCGGTCGATTGATGACCCAAGGGTGCAAACGTCAACAAACTGCTCCGAAATATATCCTCAACAATTCGTGCGTGGCAACAGGGGCCAATAAATCGTTCCGCGATTCTGGTTTCAGGGTAGGGAACTAGAAACAAAGAAACTTGGAACAAGAAACTGTTTGAAATTGGGATCGACCATACGCCATAAGCCATACGCTATAGGCCCAGGTGCAAAGCGGGCGAGGGTAAGGAGTACTGATTTCGTCCCATTTTTGCTTGGAACTATTCCGGGCCGTCCTTGCTCTGAGACAAGCAGGGAATAATTGCGTGGTTTTTGCCCCTGTCCCAACCATTCCTCCTCTTGGCACGCCTTTGGCTGATCGTGGTCGAGCACCGAGGAAGTGTTTGAGGACAGGGCCTGAATGACAAGAAAAAAGCACCGAAATCCGAAGCTCGCGCCCGTCACGGACCCCGTTCAATCGGCGAACGCATCCGGTCTGCGATATGTGACGGACCGAGTTCATGGCATCAGGCGAAGGCGAATCGGGAGAAGCTTCCGGTACCACGATGCGAAAGGCAGACCGCTGCGCCATGCGGCTCAACTCGATAGAATCAAATCGTTGGCGATTCCGCCGGCGTGGACAGATGTGTGGATCAGCCCTTTCCGCGATAGCCATTTGCAGGCGACGGGAAGAGATGCGAGGGGACGAAAACAGTACCGCTATCATTTCCACTGGCGCCGGGTCCGTGACGAAACGAAATACGACCGCATGATGATGGTCGGCCGCACGTTGCCCGTGCTGCGCGCCCGCGTGGCTAAAGATTTAGCCCGTCCCGGTTTGCCTCGGGTCAAGGTCATCGCCACCGTGGTCAAGCTGCTCGAAGCGACCTTGATCCGTGTCGGTAATGAGGAGTATGCCCGCGAAAACAATTCCTTTGGTTTGACCACGATGCGGGATCAGCACGTGAAAGTCAGAGGATCGAAGATTCGTTTTCGCTTCCGCGGCAAGAGCGGAATCGGCCACGAGCTGGATCTCGACAATCCGAGATTGGCGCGAATCGTAAGGCGCTGCCAAGATCTCCCGGGACAGGAGTTGTTTCAGTACTTCGATGAAGAGGGCAAACGGCGCTGCGTCGACTCGAGGGACGTCAACAACTATCTACGCGAGGTTACGGCGGTCGATCTTACGGCAAAGGACTTTCGCACCTGGGCCGGCACCGTGCTGGCGGCGCGCGCCTTGCGCGAATTCGAGCACTTCGATTCGAAGGCTCAGGCCAAGCGCAATGTTATCAAGGCCATCGAGAACGTCGCCAAGAGGTTGGGCAATACACGGGCGGTTTGCCAAAGATGCTACATCCATCCGGCAGTGGTGAGCTCGTACATAGATGGCTCGCTGCTGCAGATTCTCGCTCAGCGGGCGGAGCGTGAGATGGCCGAGTCGCTGAGCGCGTTGAAGCCGGAAGAGGCCGCGGTCATGGCCATTCTCGAGCAACAACTGAAAACCGAGGCGAAGAAAAAAGCCGC
>DASTOD010000719.1:0-3760 GCA_035762645.1 Binatia bacterium
CGCTGGTCGCAGTCTGTTGCTCCAGCGCCTCCTTGAGTTCTTGGACCAGACGCACGGTCTCGCTCGCAGTCGCGTTCTCCCGCTGCGACAACTCGGCGAGTTGCTGGCGTAACTCGGCAATCGTCTGCATTGACGTTTTTATGGCAGGACGGCGCACTTTTGGGTTCTTATTCCCAGAGCTTTTTTTGGTTGCCATAAAAACAAATCCGGCCGGAGATGGTCGCGGGAGAAACTGGAGTTATTGGGGTACGCTCTGGTGGTGGCTTTCCCAGCGGCTGAGCTGACTTTTACTTCAGGTGGTTTATGGCGTCAAACGAGGAACTCGCCGCTGGGGTTTGGCCTGATAAAAGGAGGCAAGCAAGAATTCTCAGGTCCGAAAAGCGCCACGAGGACCGCCAAGCGGCCAAGCGCCAATTGCTGGTCTTGATCATTCCTCAGCGGCGACAGCGGATCAGCCCACGGCACGAGGATTCCAAATCCTCTTGGCACCTCGTTGTATTTCCCCCTACGCATTTTCTGAAGGAGCGCGGCTTCGCTGAGGACGCCCGCCGGTCGCGGGCGTAGAGACTGACAGCCGCGCAGCTTAGGATTTCCCCCTAGCGCGCGTTGCGGCTGGATCGGGCAGGAACATGAGGCCGAGTTGACACACGACCGCATCGAAGCTCTCGTCCCTAAACGCGAGCGTCTGCCCATCCATCACGAACAGAGATACTGGCTGCTTTGCTACCTTCGATGCAGCAACGCACAGCATCGGCACCGAGGTGTCGATCCCAACGACCTTCCCGGTTGCCCCGACGCGAGATGCTGCAAGCATGGCCGCTTCACCGGTGCCCGTCGCGACGTCAAGCACTTGGTGGCCAGTGACTACACCGGCCTCAGCAAGCAGTGTCGGCACGTAGAGCCGGGACCATCGCCCTGAAAGCGGATCATAAGACGTCGCGCCGGCATCGTAAGAGATCATGCCAATGCTCTCAAACGTCGTTCGCTGAGCGTCGCGCCAACCATCGTCATGTACAGCGAACTATTAAGTGACTGTTTTCACTGCCGGCATATCCTGGACAGCTCAAACATCCACCCGAGAGGACAATAGTTCGAAATATCAATCTTCTAAGATTAATTTCGTCAAGCACATTCCGCCCGCCAAACAATCTGCGGCCTAGTCCGCTATTTGCCCACACTGTATTTGAGACAGGATCCTGCTGGTGGCTTTCTGTTCACCTGAAGGAGTTCTCATACGAAGTCTTAGCTATACACATGGACAAACAGCGTCAACTCTTGAAAAAATGTTTTGGCATCCGTCTTGCGGCACCCACTGTTCTTCAGAAAAGGATAAAGGTCAAATCAAACAGTGAACTAGGCGGCAAACCGTGAAAATCTCCGAGCCGCCGCGCGACAGAAACGTTTTACCCGGCAATCGGCCATCCAACGAACACCACACCTACTGCCGAGTAGGGGCTTTGTAGGTAAGGCAATAGAAATGCCTATCACACCAACCCATGACACCGAATCGCGCTTAAAGATGCTCCAGGAGATTAGCTTAGCGATTACCTCCACTTTGGATTTGGATTCTATCTTACAAATCCTGTTTCAAAAAATTGAATCCCTCCGCCCCTATGGCGCCATAACTTTCATCAGACTTCTAGACAAGGAGACGGGAATATTGAAAACTTCGGCGTGCAGCAATATTACCGAAGACGAGCTGAAACAGAATGTCCTTGAAGGGCGCATCGCTCTAAGGAGTATCATAGGCGAAGAAAAGACTCCTACAATCGTCGTCAATACCTCGGTGGATCAGCGGATTCCCCACCTTGAACTATTTGAGCAATACAACCTCGTATCCTACATAGGGCTACCTTTAGTCATCAAAGGGGAAATTCTGGGAGATATTTCTATATTCACAAGAGAAGAGCATCCTTTTAGCGTGGAGGAAATCGCAGTATTCACGACTCTGGCCGAGCAAGTGGCTATAGCCATTCATAATTCTCAATTGTTTGACGAGACGAAAAGGCAAGCGGATGAGCTGCGCGAGATAAACGAAGAGAGAGCTGACTTCACCGCCATGATTGTTCACGATCTTCATGGACCGCTGGGGGCAATCATGGGGGCGAGTGAGATTCTACAACAAGGAATTTTGGGTCCGCTTACCGAGGATCAGAAAAAATGGCTTTTTAAGATCGAGACAGCCTCCCGCAGATTACTGGAGCTTGTTAATCATTTTCTAGATCTATCCAGACTTGAGGCTGGCAAGGTAGATTTGGATAAAAAAGAGGTCAATCTGAATCAGTTGATACAAGACACGCTCGATTTTTATCAGAGCGTAGCCAGAGGCAAAGAGATTGTCCTTAAGAGCCGTGTTGCCACAACGTTTCCCCGATTCATTAAAGCTGATCCTCACCGTCTAGTAGAGGTGTTGGAAAATCTACTGAGCAATGCGATTAAGTTTAGCCGCCAAGGCGGAGAGATCGAGATAGGGGCTGACCAGGAGAATGAACGAGAGGTCGAACTATGGGTCAAGGACAACGGGATTGGAATATCCTCCCAACAGATCGGCCAGCTGTTTGAGAAATACCGTCAAACTACAAGCGGGAAAAGTGCTGGTTATGAGGGAACCGGTCTTGGATTGGCGATTTGTAAAATGATTGTGGAGGCTCACGGAGGAAGGATCTGGGCGGATAGCGAGGAAGGGAAAGGGACCACCTTTTATCTTACTTTCCCTACTGGTGGATAAGAATACTTGTAATAAATGGGAACATTCTGGTTTCTTAATTGCTGCGCGTTCTTGTCGGTACCTTTTTCCCTTGCACTGAGTCTCTCGCCGATAAGGAGCGGGTCATCATTTCGCACAAGGGAAATTTTAGAATCTCCCCCTTCCAGGCTTTCGACTTCGAGCCAAAAGATGTGAGCTTATTCCTCAAATGGAAAAAGTGTCCGGACCAGAATACCAACCCGACATGGAACCAGAATGTAAAAGCCGATGCGGCGGAATTGTCGTCGGCTGCTGCGCTCAGCCATGACCGCAACAGCGAGTAGCATCACTGCAATTAGGATTGACAACGCCACGGCTTTCTTCATTGTGTCGACCTCGATTCGGGCCTTATTTATCATGCCGAACGGAGGGACTTATCAAATGAAGTTTTGAGGCGAGCGGAGATTAGTCCGTAACACCGCTGGCAGCCTCGAGGCTATTCGCTCCAGAAAGGAGGCCAACTGATCCCGTCAGTGGTTAACTACGGCCTGGCGGTCGCCGACGCTAGTCTCACCCGCCTTATCGGTCAGCCTACCGATGCGCCAAAAAATTCCTCGCGTGAGAACAACAGCGAATATGACGCCAGCGAGAAACATAACGACGAGTAGCGCGATAGTGGGCAGAACAGCATTGTGAATCTCTGTTTCCACGGCCTCTTCCCACATTCCCACACGCGCGGCTCCTACCTGTCCCTCAAGAATCGGCGTCGCGGTCTCGTACACAGTCTTGCCTTGCAAGCTGACGACTCGCCTATTGACTTGCCTCCGATCCTCCACAGTCAGATTTTCCCGAAGCTCTGCCGGAAAGAGCCTCAAACTCTGGGCAACAATTTGTCCGTTACCGTCCTCGATAAATGCGTACGCCGACCCCTCTAGACGAGCGTACTTTGTCACTAATGCGTGAAGCTCCAGAATATTTCTTCCAATCACATGCCCCGCGGCTGCATCGCTTAAGTTAGTGGCTATAATCAGTGCCCTTTTATCGATTTGGGTTCTCAGCGCCTCGCGGACCTGG
>DASTOD010000720.1:0-2662 GCA_035762645.1 Binatia bacterium
AAGAAATGGGGGTCAGGATCGGGGTCAGACTTTCTATTCTTGACAATCTTCGACCCATGTTAAGGGGGCTGCATGGCCCGTCGTCCGCGCGTATTTGCGCCCGGTCTGCTTTACCATGTCATCGTTCGTGGCAACCAGAGACGGAAGACCTTTTGGGACAAGCGCGACTATCAAGCGCAACCTGGGGACGAAGAAGCTCGGGGTAGATGCGGAAACGTTGCGTGGAGCCGATCGGAGCTGGAGAATATCGAGGGCCAGAGCGGTTGCAGGGTATATACTGGTCGGGCGATTGGGGTATCGGCTGGTGGAAGTGGCAATGTGTTTGGGCAGAGATATGGCGACGGTGAGTTCTTTGATTTCGCGACTGCGGGATCGAATGGACTTGGATCCTAAGCTGAAGACGCAAATCGATGGCCTGATGCAAGATTGTCTAGAATAGAAAGTCTGACCCCAATCCCGAGTCCAAGGAAAAAGCTGAACAGGACGGCCTGGAGCTTTACAGGAGATGGATAGACAAAAACGGCATGGCAAGATAGACGGAAATATATCCACCGTTATATTGCCAGCCCTGGGGCTTTTTGCTCTTCTTGAGTGCGGAAGTTATTTCCCTCGGCGGACTCGGCCTACCGGCTGTAATCAAAACAGCAAGGTCGGTCCGCCGGGCAATCATTTGGCACGGCGATGGAAGAGTACAAAAATTATCCTATCCTTGGTCTCGCGGTTCGGGCGGATGAAATGCTCTGGCATTCGTTGGGGCTTGTCTTCGCTCCGGAGCGCCCAATAAAAACTATAAAATGTTTAGAATGCCCCGATATCGTGTATACGAGCGGGCAAGAAGCCGAGGAGTACGCGCTGATTCTCTGCAAGGCGTGGATTGATCGGCAAAGAACTCTTTGATTGTCGAAACTTGACCAGTTGCGAACCGTGCCGGTAATCGCTTTTTGCTGCGGTGCAATTACCAGGTGAACTGGAGGGTAATCACCGGGAGTAAACGGCCAGGGACCGTTGACGAGAGTCGTGGGAGCCGTCGGGTTTAATGGCGCAGAGAATGAAGAGTTTATAGAGAACAGGAAGCTTGTATGGATGTCCAACGGCAAAACTATTCTCGCAGTGATCCCGTTCTTGAGCTACCAGCATGGCGTGTCTCAATAGCGATCAGCTATTACAGGCATTTGGTAAACGTCTCGGCTCGCTCATGACACAACACCACTCGAGTTGAGTCGCGTATTTCCATCTGGTACGCATCGCCGAACAAATGGCTTGAGCCAGATCTTCGGACCTGTTCGCAAAGCTCGCCGGCCGGGCCTGCTTAGCCTGAACGTTCGGCGGCAGCTCTTGGGTTGAGCTAACAGCAAGAAGATTCAGTATGAATAGCTTCCAAATTCTGGCGGAGGTGGAGCTCCGTCTCCGTCGACAGCTGAAAATTTGCGCGTACTGTAATCGCGGCATGAAAAAGCACCATGGAGTTATGGGATGTCCGCGCGACAAGGCGACCATAGAGCATCTGAATCGCCATGGCCCGTTCTACTGGTCCGACGGCCTGGAAGAAAAGGATCTAGTTATCGTCTGTGGTCAATGCAACTCCAGTCGCGGTACAATGCGTCTTTTTGATTGGTTTGCATCGCCTTACTGCCAAAAGCGCCGTATCAATGCACGAACAGTGGCGCTTCAAGTTAGGCGCTACCTTCGCACGCGAGCCTCGAACCGTTGACTCCGGGTCCGACAAAGGTCAGATGATGATCCCAGAGAAGCTATAACTGAAGCTCAACCGATTCGTCAGACTGGACCCAGGCCTGTTGGTCAAATAGGCCGCGCGGCGCACACGCAATGTTGCGTGGGTTCTTCGGTAACGTGGGCGAAGAGGGATACTTCTGACCGCGGCCTGCGTAGCAACTTCGTAGCATGAATTAGCCGGAATGAGATGAACTCAGCGTAAAACTACTGACCGGAGGGAGGAGCGGAAGCACCGATTTTCCGCTCCCTTTTCCTTCTGAGTACGTCTCAGTCCCTGATGCGAGCTTACTTCGGATCTGAGGGTTGGAGGTCCTTCACGCTGACCCATTAGAGCGCAGATCAAGAGGCAACGATACCCCGCAAGAAATCAATTTCCTTATTCCTCTCTTTTCAAATCGCCTGGTCTGTGATCGTTAAATTACGCGTCCTATTCTCAATCATTCGGTGTCGGAATTGTTCCGCACGGTCTCCGATGAAATTGAGTGGGAAGACGCGCCGGTCTGCCGGGTCGTGGACGGGTGCTGCTAGCCGAGGATGCGAAACGAATCATCGAGGAGGCCATAAGCTTCCCGCTCTGGTCAACTGATTTTTTATTTAGTCGCCAAACACGCGCTTGATCTCCGCGATCGACTCCTTTGGGGTATTGCTTATCACCTTTCGCATAACCTCCTCGACATGCTCCCCGGGTGACGGCGACAACTCATCGCCGGACTTCTTGGTCATTTCTTTCAACTGGGCATCTTGCAACACGTTCTGGAACGCTTGGCGCAGAGCGCGGACACGCTGCGCCGGGACCGCGGGCGGCAGGGCAAACGCGCGCATAACTTCGTCCGGAGCGCTAAGGGCCTCTGCTACGGCTCGTTGACGGTCCGTTTTTAGAAATCCTTTGAGGAGAGGCACAGTCGGCAGATCTTCGGCCGGCTTATTT